>CAJZDJ010000033.1 GCA_915063485.1 uncultured Actinomyces sp. | reverse complement strand
CCGCCACTATTTACGACAATCCCAGCCAGAAACTATTTGTAGCTGGGGTTACCGGTACCAACGGCAAGACCACCACTACCTTCTTGCTGCGCGCCATGCTCGACACTCACTTTGGGACTTCAGCCCTAGCTGGCACGGTTTTGCTCGGTGTTGGTGACGAACTTTACCCTTCGCCGCGCACCACTGTGGAATCCCCGGTGCTTCAGCGCCTGCTGGCCACCGCTGTCGAGCGGGGAGCTAGCGCCGCCGTCGTGGAAACCTCTTCCCACGCCATCGCCCTTAACCGCGTGGACCAGGTTGCCTACGACGTCGTCGGCTTTACTAACCTGCAGCACGACCACCTGGACTTCCACCACACCATGGAGGAGTACCTAGAGACCAAGGCACGCATTTTCACCCCCGAGCGTGCCCGCCACGCAGTTGTCTGCGTAGATGACGAGTGGGGCGTCAAGCTAGCCGATATGTGCGCTCAGCGCGGCCTGCCCTTTGACACTGTCAGCGCTTACGCCGGTGAAGGCAAGGCCCACTGGTGGGTTAGCTCAGCTCACGCTTCGCTTAAGGATGTGGCTACCACCTTCGTGCTGCACGGTCCCAATGGCGAGGAAATCAAGGCTTACTGCCCGCTGCCGGGCCTAGTGAACGTACAAAACGCGGCCCTGGCCCTGGTTATGGCGCTACGCAGTGGGGTAAGCGTGGATGAAGCTGTTGAGGCTATGCGCCACGCCCACAACATTCCTGGACGTATGCAGCGTATCTCCAACCGCGACGGGGTGCGCGCCCTGACCATCGTGGACTACGCTCACACCCCCGAGGCCCTACAGCTGGCCCTGGAAGCAGTACGTGAAATCACCCCCGGCAAGCTAATTATTGGCTTTGGCTCCGACGGCGACCGCGACAAGGGCAAGCGCCCACTGCTAGGTGAGATTGCTGCCCGTGAAGCAGACCTGCTGGTAGTAACTGACGAAAACCCGCGCCATGAGGTAGCTAGCGAGATTCGCGCCGAAATTCTGGTTGGTGTGCGCAAGGTTCGCCCCGACTTTGCTGGCGTTGAAGAAATCACCACCTGCCGCGCTGACGCTGTACGCCGCTGCGTAGAGCTAGCCGGCCCTGACGACACCGTAATCGTCACCGGTAAGGGCCACGAGCCCTACCAGGAAGTTGGCGACGAGAAGATCCCTTACAACGACGCTCCGGTTATGGCCGCTGCGGTCGCTGACAAGTGGGGTGACAAATGAGTGGCATGTGTCGCGACGCCGCTTGGCTAGCTAGCGCCTGTGAAGGCCAGCTGGTGGGCCTTGAGGGCACTGAGCTAGTTAGCGCCCCGGTAGTTATTGACTCGCGCAAGGTTAGTGACCATGGCTGTTTTGTGGCCATTGTGGGTGAAAACGTAGACGGGCACGACTATGCCTGCGCTGCTTACAACTCCACTACCGGCTTGGTGATTATCAGCTCCAAGGATCTGGACGTGCCCCACATTCGCGTCCAGGATACTGTTGATGCGCTAGGCAAAATTGCCTACAGCTACCTGCGTGAGATCCGCCAGTACCGTGAAGCTAATGGTTTGCCCTTTGACGTGGCCGGCGTAACTGGCTCGGTTGGTAAAACTACCACCAAGGATCTAACCCGCCAGATTTTTGCCTCCCAGGGCCCCACGGTAGCCCCGCAAGCCTCCTTCAATAACGAGATCGGTTTGCCGCTAACCATTTTGGAAGCCGACAACGACACCCGCTACCTGCTGCTAGAAATGGGTGCCTCGGGGCCTGGGCACATCGCCTACCTGACTGATATTGCCCCCCTGGACGTGGCCGCAGTGCTTATGGTGGGTCACGCCCACATGGGTGGGTTTGGTTCAGTTGAGGCCGTGGCTCGCGCTAAGAGCGAGATTATCCAGGGCCTGCGTAGCAGCGGGGTAGCGATTTTGAACGCTGACGACCCGCGCACCATGGCCATGGCTGAGCTAGCTCCCGGCCCGGTATTTAGCTTCTCACCTTCAGGCGAGCCCGCTAACGTACGTGCCGACGACGTCGTCATTGGCCCCGACGGACGCGCCAGCTTCACCGCCCGCACCGCTGGCGCCAGTGCCCCAGTCCAGCTACAGCTAGTGGGCGCGCACCATGTGGCTAACGCCCTGGCGGCGCTAACCATTGCCCTAGTGGTGGGCATTGATCTGCAAGCCGCCGCCCAGGTGCTCAGCCAAGCACAGGCCCTTAGCCCGCACCGTATGGACGTACGCAACCTAAGCGGACAGCTACTGCTAATTGATGACTCTTACAACGCCAATATTGACTCCGTAACTGCCGCCCTAGTGGCACTTAAGCAGCTAGCTGGGAAGCGCCGCAAGGTGTTTGTAGCCGGGCAGATGCTGGAGCTAGGCGACACCTCTGAGCAAGTGCATACGCGCACCGCCGAGCTGGCCTATGAGGCCGGCGTGAGTGACATTGTGGCCATTGGTGAGGCTGCCCGGCCCCTTGCTAGTCGCGCCCGCGAGCTAGGCATTGCCACCACCTACGTTGACGATGCTGATCAGGCCTTGGCCATGATCGATCAGATCGTGACAGACTTCGATGCAGTGTTGGTTAAAGGGTCCCACTCCTCAGGGGCCTGGCGAATTGCCGACTATCTCAAGGAGGTTCGCGCCTAAATGGTTGCATACCTAGTAGCAGCGGTCGTATCCCTACTGGTGTCCATAACCGGCACCCCGCTACTGATCCGTATTCTGCACAAGAAGCAGTATGGGCAATTCATCCGCCAAGATGGCCCCACTAGCCACTTCACTAAGCGCGGCACCCCCACCATGGGTGGCCTGGTGATGATTATCGCCACGGTGCTGGGCTACCTGGCCGCTAACCTGTTTGATATGCGCACTCCGCGCGCCTCAGGTTTGCTGCTGCTGTTTTTGATTGTGGGTCTAGGCGCAATTGGTTTCTTTGACGACTACGTCAAGATTTCCCATGAGCGCTCACTGGGTCTAAAGCCTATGCAAAAGATCCTGGGCCAAGCCTTTGTGGGTATCACCTTCTCGGTGTGCTGCCTGTTCTTTGCTAACAAGGCTGGTATCACCCCCGGTTCTACCGCTATCTCCACAGTTCGCGACACCGGCTTTGACCTGGCTGCCTGGGGCACCGCCCTGGGGCTGGTGCTGTTTGTGCTGTGGTGTAACTTCCTGATCACTGCCTGGTCTAACGCAGTTAACCTCACCGACGGTATGGATGGTTTGGCCGCAGGCTGCTCCACAATTGTGTTTGCTGGCTACACCATGATCGGGATTTGGCAGTCCAACCAGTCTTGCCAGGGCGGCTACGCCCAGGCCCTGGGCTGCTACGAGGTGCGCGACCCGCGTGACCTAACCATGATTGCTATCTCGCTGATGAGCGCCTGCCTGGGCTTCCTGTGGTGGAACGCTGCTCCGGCCAAGATCTTCATGGGTGACACCGGCTCCCTGGCTCTAGGTGGCGCGGTGGCTGGCCTATCAGTGCTTACCCGCACCGAATTCCTGGCGGTAATCTTGGGCTTCCTGTTCCTGGTTGAGGTTATGAGTGACGTCATCCAGGTTGGTTACTTCAAGGCCACCCATAAGCGTGTATTTAGGATGGCCCCCATCCACCACCACTTCGAGGTGGGCGGAATGCCTGAAGTTACCGTAGTGATACGTTTCTGGATTGTGGCCTCTATGGGTGTGGCCCTAGGTTTGGGCTTGTTCTATGCAGAATGGTTGGCAGCCAACCATGTCTGATTCTTTCTCTGAGCCTCTAGCTTCACGTACCGTAAGCGTAGTTGGTTTAGGGGTTTCTGGGCGTGCCGTGGCTAAGGTTGCGGCACGTCGCGGCGCTAAAGTTATTGCTTTTGATGCTAAAGCTGGCGCTGGCGAGGCGCTTAGTAAAGAGCTTGATAACGTCAGCGTATTTACTGATGCTGACCCCGAGGCCTTGGCCGACAAGATCCGCACCCACGCCCGCGACCTGCTAGTTATCTCGCCGGGCATTGCCCCCACCTCTGCGCTGTACCAGGCCGCTAGTGTGGCCCCGGTAGAAATGATTAGCGAGGTGGAGCTAGCTTGGCGTCTGCACGCCGTCAGCCCCAACGCAGCCAGCCCCTGGCTAACCATTACCGGCACTGACGGCAAAACCACCACCGTCAATATGCTGGCCTCAATTTTGCAGGCCCAAGGGCTAAACGCCCCGGCTGTAGGCAATGTTGGTAAGCCCATCATCCAGGTGGTTGATGAGGGCGGCTATGACGCTTTGGCTGTGGAACTATCCTCCTTCCAGCTGCACCTAACTAAGTCAGTAGAGCCGCTGGCATCTATCTGCCTGAACCTGGCCGCTGACCACCTTAACTGGCATGGTTCGATGGAGGCTTACGCCGCCGATAAAGCCAAGGTTTACGCCAACACCCAACTGGCTGCCATCTATGATCTAGCCAGCGAGGCTGCCCTAAAAATGGTGCAAGAGGCAGATGTGCGTGAAGGCTGCCGCGCTATTGGTTTAAGCCGCGCGGTGCCTGAGATTAGCCAGTTTGGTATTGACGACGGCGCCATTGTGGATCGCGCTTTTGTGCCTTTGTGCAATAAGAACACCCAGGTTGTGGCTGAGCTGGAAGACCTGGCCCATCTAGCCCCCGGCGGCAAGCTAGAGGCGCTGCCCAGCCACATTGTTTCTGACGCTTTAGCCGCAGCTGCTCTAGCGCGCGCAGCAGGCGTGCAGCCAGCTGCCGTGTCTAAAGGACTACGTGACTTTACCCCCGGCGCTCACCGCCTGCAGACTGTGGCCACCATAGATAACGTGGCCTGGGTGGATGACTCTAAAGGCACCACCGCCCACGCCACCGCCGCAGCTTTAGCTTCACACGCACCCAACTCAGTGGTGTGGATCGCTGGCGGCGACGCTAAAGGCGCAGACCTTAGCGAACTGGTGCGCCAGGTGGCCCCGGTGCTGCGTGGGGTAGTGGTGCTAGGGGTGCACCCAGAGTTCATCACTGAGCCGCTAGCTAAATACGCCCCCCAGGTGCCCTACACGATTGTGGGCCAGGGTAGCCCCGCTGAACTAGCCAAAACCATGGTGGCTCAAGCCGCCAGCATGGCTCAAAGTGGCGACTGCGTGATTTTGTCCCCAGCCTGTGCCTCGTGGGACCAGTTTGTTTCCTACAACCAGCGCGGTGACCTGTTTGCTCAGGAGGTTGCAGCGCGCGCGGGCCAGGTAGGTTAATGTGAAGCAAGCTTATTTCTGGGTGCGCGGGCGCTATCGAGGCGTTAAAAGCTGGCTAGACCAGTTTGATGCGCTTAGCTACTATCTGCTGATTATCTGCGCCACCACCTTGGTGCTAATTGGCCTGTATATGGATATTTCTATCCAGCAGGTGCAGATCGCCAGTGACTCAGAAGGCTCTGCCTCACTTACCCAACTATATGAACCCTACTTGCGCACCACCTTGATCTATCTGGTGGGTATCGCTGCAGCTTGGGGAGTTTCCCGCCTAAAACCAGCCATTATTATCCGCTACGGTTGGCTAATGCTGGTGCCGGCGGCAATTTTACAGACCCTGATTTTCACCAGCCTGGGGGTGACCATCGGTGGTAACGCAGGTTGGGTGCAGCTGCCCGGAATTGGCCCGGTGCAGCCCGCTGAGCTGTCAAAACTAGCTTTGATTTTGGCGCTAGCCGCAGTGCTAGACCGCTACACCGGGGCGATTACCTCCCGAGTAGCCCTGGCGCTTATGGGTTTTATAGTTGCGGCCACAGCCGGACTAGTGGTGCTTGGTAAAGACCTGGGTTCAGCCCTGGTAATGGTGGTGATTGTGGCCGCGATGCTAGTTATCGCTAAGTTCCCGGCTAAATACATGGCCATAACCGGCTCCCTGGGGGCGGTGGGTATCAGCATCCTTACCTATCTGAGCGCCAACCGCCGCGCCCGCATTTCTGCCTGGTGGAATATGCCTTCTTTGGCCGACGACGAATCGGGCCTGACCTACCAGCCGCACCACGCTGAATACGCCTTCGCTCACGGGGGAGTGCTGGGTGTGGGCAGTGATGGTTCACGTGAAAAATGGGGTTACCTAACCCAGTCTGAATCAGACTATGTATATGCGGTTTTGGGTGAAGAGCATGGCCTGGTAGGTACTTTGGCAGTGCTACTCATTTTCCTGCTGATCGGCTACTGCTGTATGCGTGTGATGCGCGCCCATGCGCGTAACCGCTACATTCTTTTTGCTACCACCGGGATCTGCACCTGGCTGGTGGGACAGGCCCTGATTAACATCATGGTGGCTACCGGTTTGCTGCCGGTTTTGGGCGTACCGCTACCGCTAATTTCTAAAGGTGGCTCATCAACTGTGGCCATTATGCTGGCGGTAGGGGTACTTACCTGTTTTGCTCGAAATGAGCCCAGCGCTATCGCTGTACTGCGTTCACAATCTCAAGCTAACCGCCGCACGGTGCTTGAGGCTCTTAGTAAATGGAGGATATGGCATCGTGGCTAAGAAAATTAATGCTCTGCTAGCCGGTGGAGGCACCGCCGGTCACGTTAACCCGCTGCTGGCTACCGCCGCGCAGCTGCGTGAACGTGGCGCCCAAGTGCTGGTGCTAGGCACCCATGAAGGTCTTGAAGATCGACTAGTGCCCGCCGCCGGTTTTGAGCTGCGCTATATCCCCAAAGTGCCCCTGCCGCGTAAGCCCTCTACTGATTTCCTTCGTTTGCCGGGCCGTCTGCGTGAGGCTATCGACGGCGCCAAGGCGGCCATTGAAGAAAACGAGTCCGACGTCGTCGTAGGCTACGGCGGCTACGTATCCCTGCCGGCATACTGGGCTGCTAAGTCCATGGGTGTGCCGGTAGTTATCCAGGAGCAAAACGCCCGCCCTGGCATTGCTAACAAGCTGGGTGCTAAGCAGGCCGTGGCGCTGGGACTAAGCTTCCCCGACACGCCCTTGCAAGCCCGCCACGGCGTCACTGAGGTTACCGGTATGCCGCTGCGCGCAGCCATTACCACCCTGGCCCGCAGCCGTCAGGACCCGATCCAGCGCGCCCAGCTACGCCAGCAGGGAGCCAAAGAACTGGGCCTGGACCCCCAGCTGCCCACCGTGCTGGTCACCGGCGGTTCGCTTGGGGCCCTGAGCCTTAACCGCGCCGTCGCCCAGGCTTACCGCGACTACCAGGGCCAAGTGCAGGTGCTGCACCTAACCGGTAAAGGTAAGAGCGAGCAGGTACTGCAGCTGCTAGAGGGCGCCGACACCACCCACTACCACGTGCTCGAATACCTTGACGGCATGGAATACGCCTACGCCGCAGCTGACGCAGTGATCTGCCGCTCCGGTGCGGGCACAGTCAGTGAACTAACCGCTGTGGGTCTGCCGGCACTGTACGTACCCCTGCCCATCGGTAACGGTGAGCAGCGCCTAAACGCCGCCGCTGTGGTAGCTGCCGGCGGTGGCAAACTGGTGGCTGATGACAAGCTAAACGCCAGCCACATTGCGGACCTGTTTAACCTGACCAATAACACGCGCCGCCTAGAGGTTGCTTCACATGCGGCTGCCAGCTGCGGTAACCCCGACGGCACCGCCAAATTTGTGGACCTGATCGAGTCGGTAGTAGGAGAGTAACCATGACCCAGTTTCACCTGATCGGAATCGGTGGGGCAGGTATGAGCGTAGTGGCTGAGCTATTAGCCCAGTCCGGCTTTGAAGTATGCGGCTCCGATACCCGCGCCAGTGCTGTCACCGAGGCTCTTGAACAGCAAGGCATTAAGGTTTTCATCGGCCAGGCCGCCGAAAACGTTGATCCGCAGGCAATTGTGGTGGTTTCCAGCGCTATTAAGGACGCTAACCCGGAGTTGGCCTGCGCCCGCGCTAGGGGCCAGCGTATTTTGCACCGCTCGCAAGCTTTGGCCTTAGCCGCTGAAGGTAAGGATTTTGTGGCAGTAGCCGGAGCGCACGGCAAAACCACCACTTCAGGAATGTTGGCCCAGGCCTTTAGCTCGCTAGGTTTGCAGCCCTCATTTGCGGTTGGTGGCACGGTTTCTGCCTTGGGTACCGGCGGTCACCTGGGCAATGGTTCCATGCTGGTGGCTGAAGCTGATGAGTCAGATGGTTCCTTCCTTAACTACCACCCGCGCGTGGAGGTAGTGCTTAACGTAGAGCCCGACCACCTAGACCACTACGGCACCCGGGAAGCTTTTGAGCAGGCTTTTGTGGACTTTAGTCAGCGTCTAGTGCCCGGCGGTTTGCTGGTTACCTGCGCTGACGACGCCGGTTCGCGGGCTTTGGGGATGGCGGCAGCTAAGGCTGGCAAGCGCGTAACCTTCTTTGGCCTAACCGCCCCTGAAGCTAAGGCTCAGGTACCCGGCTGTGCCAGTGCGCAGCTAACTATTACTTCCCGCAGCGCCACCGGCACCCAGGCCAGCTTGGAATTTGTTGGCCCTGATGGCGAGCGCTGCCAGGCGCAGCTTAACCTGCATACTCCCGGCGACCATGTAGCCCTAGATGCTTGTGGAGCTTGGGCGGCAGGTATTGAGCTAGGAGTTGAGGCCCAGCAGATGGCCGATGCTTTAAGTACTTTTGCTGGCACCGGGCGCCGCTTTGAAAAGCGCGGCGAACCTAGGGGAGTGGAGGTAGTGGATGACTACGCCCACCACCCCACCGAGGTTGAGGCACTGCTGAGCGCAGCTCGTGAAGTTGCCGACGCGCGCGGCGGCCGTCTGCTGGTACTTTTCCAGCCCCACTTGTTCTCGCGTACCCGTAATTTTGCCCAGCGTTTCAGTGCGGCTTTAGCTAAAGCCGATAAGAGTATCGTGATTGATATTTACCCGGCTCGTGAAACTCAGGCAGACTTCCCCCAGGTCACTTCGGCTCTGCTGGCTAACGGCACTAACGTGCAATACGTCAGTGGGCGTGAAGCTGGGGCTTTGCAGTTAGCCGCTGAAGCTAAACCTGGTGATCTGGTGCTAACTGTCGGGGCCGGAGATGTTACTGAGCTTGCTAATGTGATTATTGATGCTATCGGTGAGTAGACTTAACGTGTGAGAAGGCCCCAGACTCCCCGCCCACTGCCTATCAGTAAAGATGGCAGTAACGGGGCTGCCCGTGGGGCGGCTAAGTCTGCGCAGCCGAGGCAATCTGCTGACGCTGAGCCTGCTAAAACTGGTTCAGCAGCTAGCGGCCGGCAGCGAGAAAGCGTTCAGCAACGAGCAAACGCTCGCCAAAGCGAAACCCGCCAGCGCAATGGGCGCCAAGAAACAGCGCGTTCACGGCCGGCATCTGGGCGTCGTCCCTCACGTAGTGAACCAGCTAGTAAAGCTCCCAGCAAAGCCGTCACCCGCACTAGTTCTGGGGTAGTTGCTAGCGCCAAAGTGACGGAAGCTAGCTTGGCTAGCTCTGATGATCATGTGGTCTCTCACGGTTTGCAGCAGCGCTATGAAGAACAGCGTGTAGCTAACCGTAAGCGCAGTTTTAACAAGGTCAAACGCCTGGTTTATGTGGTGGTGGCGGCGGCGCTGGTGGCTTGGATGGCACTGGCCTCGCCGCTGTTTGCTCTGCGCATGAGTGAAATTAGGGTTAGCGGCTCTGGTGGTCAACTTTCGCCAGCTTCGGTAGCCAAGGTGATTGGCGATCAAGAGGGACGCAGTCTGCTGCTGATCGACGTCGCCAAGCAAGCCAAACGGGTGGATAAAGCCTTTGTGCGAGTACGCAGCGTAACTATTGAGCGTGACTGGCCGCGTGGTTTAAATGTAATGGTGACTATGCGTGTGCCCGTGGCGGTGCTAAAAACTGCTAAGGGTTACCAGATACTTGATGCTGATGCGGTAGTTTTAGAGACTCGCTCAAGTCAGCCAGCTGGTTTAGCGGTTATCGAATCGAGCGGCAAAATTAATTCCGTACAGGTGCAGTCAATAACTACCGCAATGGGTGCACTTGATGAGAGTGTGCGTTCACAGGTAGTTTCGGCAAGCGCCACTGAAAGCGGATATGTGAGTTTTAAGTTGTCTTCCGGGGCTAGTGTGATTTGGGGGGACAACGATCGTCCAGCCCTCAAAGCACGTGTGTTAAAAACGCTGTTGAGCATACAAGCATCGGTTTATGATGTTTCGTATCCGCTTAACCCAACCACTAAAAAATAGCGGTTAGGAACACGCAAGACACACCGAGGAAAATAATGACTTGGGGCGATTTTGCACGTAGCGTTATCTATGCGCGAGTGATCTAGGAAACAAATTCTAAACCTAAAGTTAAGGTTTAGAATTTTAATGAAAGGCTACAGTTTTGGTTGAGACACAGAACTACCAGGCGATTATTAAGGTAGTCGGCGTTGGTGGCGGTGGCGTTAACGCAGTTAACCGCATGATCGATTCCGAACTTAAAGGTGTCGAGTTTATTGCCATCAATACCGATGCTCAGGCCTTAATCATGTCCGACGCCGATGTGAAGCTAGACATCGGCCGTGAGATCACCCGTGGCCTTGGCGCTGGCGCCGACCCGACCATCGGCCGTAAGGCCGCTGAAGACCATGAAGACCAGATCCGTGAATCCATTGAGGGTGCGGACATGGTTTTCGTAACCGCAGGTGAGGGTGGTGGTACCGGTACCGGTGGCGCTCCGGTGGTGGCTCGTCTAGCCCGTGAGCTAGGCGCCTTAACCATTGGTGTGGTCACCCGCCCCTTCAACTTTGAGGGCTCTCGCCGCATGAACCAGGCCGAAAATGGCATTAAGGCTCTGCGTGAAGAGGTAGACACCCTAATCGTTATTCCTAACGAGCGTCTGCTGGCTATCTCTGACCCCAACATCTCTGTGACTGAGGCCTTCATTGAGGCTGATAAGGTGCTGCTGCAGGGTGTGCAGGGTATTACTGAGCTGATTACTACGCCCGGTGAAGTTAACGTTGACTTCAACGACGTCAAGTCGGTTATGCAGGGAGCCGGTACGGCACTTATGGGTATCGGTACCGCCACCGGCGATGACCGCGCCCTACGCGCTACCGAGCAGGCAGTTTCCTCGCCGCTGCTGGAAACCTCCATCAACGGTGCCCAGGGTGTACTGCTGCAATTCCAGGGGGGCTCTGACCTGAGTATCATGGAAGTTTCGCGCGCTGCTGAGATGATGCGTGAAGCCGTTCACCCCGATGCCAACATCATCTTCGGTTTGGTCACCAACCCCGCTTTCGGCGACGAGGTGCGCGTGACCGTTATTGCTGCTGGTTTTGACGAGGAGGACGAGGGTGACCTGGCTGTGCAGCCTCCGGCTCGTCGTTCGGCCCCGGCCCCCGCCCCAGCTCCGGCGGTAACCACCAGCCAGCCGCGCACCACCGGGATTCACCGCGCCGACAAGCCGGTTACCCGTCCGGTGCCCGTGGTTTCTGAACCCAGGCCCAGGCCGCGTCCCGAGCCGGTAGCCCCCTCCATCCCGCCGCGCACCGCCACCAACGAGGTGCCCGCTTATGTAGATGAGACTGCTACCTCCACCTCTCCGGTTTTGGAGGTTCCGCGTGTGATCGGCGTTGACGACGACAGCACCGACCTCGACCTGCCTGACTTCCTGCTCTGAAATGGAATCTAGCTACTCGGCCCGGCCTAGCCACGTGCTTAGCCGGGCCGTGGGCCCTTTAGCGCGGGTATGGATTACCGCCGTTGCCTATGACCGCCCCTGCCGCAGCTATGAGCTGGGCTTTAACTTGGGCAAGCATGTTGGTGATAGCTCAGCCAAGGTTATGGCTAATCGTCAGCAGCTAGCTGGGCTAATTGGGACAGAGCTAGGTTTAGCCCGCCCGGCGCGTATTGCCTGGATGGATCAGGTGCATGGGGATCGGGTAGCACTAGCCGATGCCGCCGCTACCCCCCAAGCCGACGCCTTATTGCTGCAGCGTTCAGCTTTGGTTGCCAGCTGCGCTGATGCGGCGGCGGTGATGGTGGCGGACTGTCTGCCGCTAGTACTTGCTAGCGACGACGGCGCCCTGGTGGCGGCGGTACATGCCGGTCGGCGTGGGGCCCTGGCAGCTATTGCAACCAAAACTGTGGAGCAG
Source organism: uncultured Actinomyces sp. (assembly GCA_915063485.1). Lineage (GTDB taxonomy): Bacteria > Actinomycetota > Actinomycetes > Actinomycetales > Actinomycetaceae > Actinomyces. Next base: position 6,976 of record CAJZDJ010000033.1, on the reverse strand, counting down.
ATGGTGGAGCGTGGAGCTAAAGCTAGCGCTATCCATGCTTTTATTGGCCCCCATATTTGCGGCAAATGCTATGAGGTCCCTGCAGATTTAGCGGCCCAAGCCGCTAAGCTCAGCCCTGGTGCGGCTAGCCGCACTTGGCAAGGTACGCCTGCGATTGATCTAGAAGCCCTGGTGCGCAGCCAACTTTTAGAGGCAGGCTTACCCAGCGCCAACATTGCTAGCGAGCAAGTATGTACTTTTGAAAATGAGGCCTATTTTTCCTATAGACGCAGCCGCCATACCGGGCGTTTCGCACTATTAATCGCACCTGTAGGACACGCCGAAACAAATCCGTGACCTTAATATTCCTGCCGGTAACGTCAGTTAATAGGGGAAGTCCCCGCCCCTAATCAAGCCCAACCAAGAGGAGCGTAAATGAAGGCCCTTAAGCGCATGAGTAGCGCATTCGGATATAGTGAAATTGAACCTGAGACCGATCTGGTTGAGCCCTTCGCGGAAACTGAGGATGAGTACGTGAACGAAGACGAATCCCTGGACTACTATGACGACGCAATCATCGAAGACCGGGAGCCAAACCCCGATCTGGCTCGTATTGTGACCGCAACCCCCACCAAGTACAACGATGTAGTCAACATTGGCACGGTGTACCGGGAGGGGACGCCGGTTATCGTTAACTTGACCCAGATCAACCCGAAGGAAGCCCGCCGTATCGTGGACTTCATCTCGGGTCTGGTTTACGGCCTAAACGGTGCTGTCGAACGCGTATCTGAAGCAGTATTCCTGCTTACTCCCGATAGCGTAGCTATCGAGAACAGCAATGGGGACAGCGCCGGAAGCCGCTTCGTACCCTTCAACCAGAGCTGAGTTTATTTGTGCTAGCCCCAATTTTGTCCATAATTTCCAGCCTGTTAAACCTATATGTGCTGATCTTGCTGCTGCGTGTGGTGATCGATCTGGTTAGTGCTTTTGCGCGTAACTGGCGTCCCAAGGGCCTGGTTTTGATCCTGGCCAACGTGGTCTATGCGTTGACTGATCCGCCGTTGAAGGCTTTGCGCCGGGTGATCCCCCCGTTGGGGATCGGTGGAGTTGGAATTGATATGGCATTTTTGGCGCTGTACTTCATTATCTACGTCGCTCAAAACATCATCGGAATGTTAATTCGCGCAGCGTACTGAGCCCTTCTCCCACTCTTGGTATAAATCCCGTAGTGTCATAAAGACATTACGGGGTTTATTATTTACCTGACTAAAGGAGGAAATTTGCTTACTGCCATACAAGTGCGCGAAACGCAGCTTCCCACTACATTTATGCGTCAGGCCTACAACCAGGATCAAGTAAATGACCTAGTCGATCGCATAGCTGCCACCTTAAGCGCCTATGAGCTGGACATGGCGATCTTGCCGGCACGCGCTGTTAAAGCTAGCGAAGTGCTAAATTACCGTTTCGACTCGGTTAGCTTCACTAAAGGCTACGACCGCCTAGCGGTAAATGACCTGCTACATCAGGCAGCTAAGGCGCTAGGAGTGTGGGAAAAACGTTACGACGGTAGCCCCGAGGTTACGCAGTCAGATGATGCCAGTGCTGATAGCTCCCACCAAGCAACTGAGCAGCCAACTGTCGCTGTGCGCCAAGCAACCGATATTAATGTGCTAAGTTCTAGTGCAGTTAGTAGTGCTCAGTTCCCTAGGCATAAATTTTTCGAAGGCTATGCTTGTGAGGAAGTTGATGACCTACTAGCTAAAGTAGTTGAAGCGTTGGCTAGCTATGAACGCGGTTCCAACGTTAAACTACTTAGCTCAAAGGATGTGGAAGCTGCACGCTTTACTCCAACTAAATTTTTCACAGTTGGCTATGAGCAGGACTACGTTGATGAGTTCTTGGATCGGGTAGTGTCCAGCCTTGAGTACTGGGAAGAACACGCTTAAGCGCGTAAATCCTGCCATAAGGCGCAGCCTTGAGGTAGCCTTAAGTGGTACAAACCGTTGTATGTAGCTGCCGGCTACCTAGCTGGCAGGGGAAGTATATGCACGGGTTGTGCTAACTCCCATCCGGCCGGCTGGGGATTATCCCAATTCCCACTGGTAACAAAAACAACAAGTGTCACAATTGTGTATCTTGTTGTAGTCTAAAGGAAGTGGGCTCCGCGCTGGAGTCCTGCAAAGACCCCAAAGCAAATGCGAGGTAACGAGATGACGCAGCTAACCGCTGATGACGTCCTCAACAAGAAGTTCCAGCCCACCAAGTTCCGTGAGGGCTACGACCAGGACGAAGTTGACGAGTTCCTTGACCAAATCGTCGAGGCCATGCGCGACCTGGAGAACGAAAACGCCGAGCTCAAGGCCAAGCTCGATGCTGCTAACGCTCGCGTTGCCGAGCTGAGCGAAGGCGCTCCGGTAGTAACCGCCACCCCGGTATCCCCGGTGGCTCCGGTTGCTCCTGTGGTCGAGTCCCCGATTGTAGAGACCCCCAAGATCGAGCCCAGTGGCAACAATGCCGAGTCTGCTGCTGCCATGCTCGAGATGGCCCAGCGTCTGCACGACGAATACGTCGCCAAGGGTAAGGCCGAGCGTGAGCGTATCGTTACCGAGGCTCGCGCCACCGGTGAACAGCTTACCCGTGAAGCTGAAAACCAGCGCAACCAGACCCTATCTCAGCTTGAGAAGGAACGCGCCAACCTGGAGCACAAGATTGACGAGCTGCGTCGCTTCGAGAGCGACTACCGCACTCGCCTGCGTTCTTACCTGACCAACCTGCTCAACACCGTCGAGGACACTTCCGGCGGCGGCCAGAGCAACCTGGGTCTGTGAGACTATCCCAAGCTTAAAATTGCTGCGGCGAGGGTTTTTTAAGCCCTCGCCGTTTGCGTGTCTGGTTAGTAGGGAACAGTCATGGATGCACACCTAAAAAATCTCATCTGGTTTTGGTCAGTAGCCCTAGCTGTAGTGGCCGCAGATCAGCTAAGCAAAATCTGGGCCCTTAACGCATTGGGGCAGGGCCAACAGATCAAACTAGTAGGAGATTTTTTAGGTTTAGTGCTGGTGCATAACGCTGGTGCATCCTTCTCCCTAGGGAGCCAATACACCTGGGTGATTACGGTTTTAGCGGTGCTAGTTAGTGCAGCGGTGATCTATCTAAGCCGCAAACTTAAATACCTGCCCTGGGCCCTGATTCTGGGGGCAGTGCTAGGGGGAGCGGTAGGAAACCTTATCGACCGCCTGCTGCGTAGCCCCGGCTTTGGGCGCGGCCATGTGGTGGACTTTATTGATTACAACGGCGCTTTTGTGGGCAACGTAGCTGATATAGCGATTGTGGCCGCCGGCGTCGCAGTAGTGTGGCTGACCACCATGGGGCGTAACCTTGATGGTAGCCAAAGCAAGTCATAAGCAGCGGTTAACTTTAAATCTATTATCAGGAGTTAGCATGAGCTTCAGAGTGCTTCCGGTTCCCGATGGTCTAGATGGTCAGCGGGTAGATAGCGCACTGGCACGCATGTTAGGCCTCAGCCGTACTAAAGCCGGGGAACTATGCGCTCAAGGGCGGGTAGTGTCTGAGGGCAATGTGCTAACTAAATCTGACCGCCTGCCAGGTGGCTCAATGCTGGAAGTGGATCTACCTCAGCCGCGTAGCTCCGAGCCGGTGGCCCGACAGGTTGACGACCTGGGCATTATCTATGTCGATGATGACCTAGTAGTAGTTGATAAACCTGCCGGAATTGCCGCCCACCCCTCCATGGGCTGGGACGGGCCTGATGTGTTAGGTGCCCTTAAAGCCCGCAATATTTCGGTCACCACCTCCGGGGCTGCTGAGCGTCAAGGCATCGTTTCACGTCTAGATGTGGGCACCAGTGGAGTGATGGTGGTAGCCCGCAGCGAATACGCCTATTCCAGCTTAAAACAGCAGTTTCGTGAGCATAGCGTAGACAAGATCTACCATACGTTAGTGCAAGGCCATCCTGATCCCACCAGCGGCACAATTGATGCGCCAATTGGGCGCCACCCCTCTAGAGAGTGGAAAATGGCCATTATTGAGGGTGGCCGAGCCTCGCGCACCCACTACGACATGATTGAAGCCATGCCGCGCGCCTCACTGCTAGAAATTCATTTGGAAACTGGCCGCACCCACCAAATCAGGGTGCATATGAGCGCAGTTGGCCACCCCTGCGTGGGCGATGAAACCTATGGGGCAGATCCGCAGCTAAGCCAAGAAACCGGTTTAAAGCGCCAGTGGCTGCACGCCGTCGAGCTGAGCCTAACCCACCCGGCCACCGCCCAAAGAGTGACCTTCACCAGCCAATACAGCGCTGACCTAGCCCACGCCCTAGAGGTAGTACGGCTTTAAAACCAGTGGCGTAGAAAAGCGACGGCACTACAAATACCAGGCGCCTGTAGTCGCGCTGCCTGTAGCCACGCTTAAAGCAAGGCCGTGCGTATCGCAGATGACAAAGGCTGCGGGCGCATCATGACTGCCACTTGCCACGCCGAGCTAGCCAGGTATTTCTCACCGCGATAGGTTAAGGCAAAGCTAGCTTAGGGCCCATACAATGCACCTATGACCGCTAGTGATTCCTTCGTGCACCTCCATGTCCACACCGACTATTCCATGCTGGATGGGGCTGGCAAAATCTCTAGCTATGTAGCTGAGGCAGTGCGCCAAGAAATGAGCGCGCTAGCTATCACCGACCACGGCTACATGTTTGGGGCCTACGAGTTCTACAACGCTTGCAAAAAGGCCGGGATCAAGCCAATTATCGGCGTCGAAGCCTATATGACCCCAGGCACCAGTCGCTTCGATAAAACCCGTGTGTTCTGGGGTGATGAATCTCAGCGTAGCGACGACGTCTCTGCCCGTGGCTCCTACACCCACATGACCCTGCTTAGCCGCAATAATGAGGGCCTACACAACCTCATGCGGCTAGATTCCTACGCCTCCCTAGAAGGCCAGTGGGGTAAAAGCCCACGTATGGACCGTGAGTTGCTCTCGCGCTACAGCAAGGGCCTGATTGGCACTACTGCCTGCCCCAGTGGCGAGATTCAAACCCGCCTGCGCCTGGGCCAATATGACGAAGCTCTGCGTGCAGCTGGCGAATTCCAAGACATTTTCGGCAAAGATTTCTTCTACGTAGAAATCATGGACCACGGCCTAGAAATTGAGCGCCGCGTGACCAAGGATCTGCTGCGCCTATCAGCTGACCTCAACGCCCCGCTGCTGGCCACAAACGATTCGCACTATGTAAAGCCCACAGACCGCGAAATCCAGGACGCCATGCTGTGTATCAACTCTGGCTCAGTGCTTTCTGACCCGGATCGTTTTAAGTTCGACGGCGACTCTTACTACCTGCGTCCAGCTGCGGAAATGCGTCGGCTATTTGCCGATTTTCCCGGTGCCTGCGACAACACGCTGCTAGTAGCCCAGCAGTGCGATATTCACTTCGCTACCGCCGATGAGGGCGCCAACTACATGCCGGTATTTGACGTGCCTCAGGGGGAGACCGACGAAAGCTGGTTCATTAAGGAATGCTGGAAAGGCATGGAGCGCCGTTTCAACGGCAATATTCCAGAAGAGTGCCGTAAGCAGGCCGAATACGAAATCGGCGTGATTGTACAGATGGGTTTCCCCGGCTACTTCCTGGTGGTAGCCGACTACATTAACTGGGCCAAGCGCCACGGTATTCGTGTAGGACCGGGGCGTGGTTCAGGAGCCGGCTCCATGGTGGCTTACGCTATGGGTATCACCGAGCTGAACCCACTTGAGCACGGCCTGATTTTTGAGCGCTTCCTAAACCCTGAACGTATCTCAATGCCTGATATCGACGTCGACTTTGACGAGCGTCGTCGTGATGAAGTAATCGAATATGTACGCGGTAAATACGGCTCAGACCGCGTCTCCCAGGTGGTCACATACGGCGTCATTAAAGCTAAGCAGGCGCTTAAAGACTCTGCCCGCGTCATGGGCTACCCCTACGCCATGGGGGAGCGGCTAACTAAAGCCATGCCCCCCGGGGTGCAGGGCAAGGATATCCCCGTAAACGGTATTTTCGATAAAGAACATGAGCGTTACGGCGAGGCTGAAGAGTTCCGTAAACTCTATGAGGAAGACGCCGACGTTAAACGCATTGTGGGCTTAGCGCGCGGCCTGGAAGGCATGACTCGCCAGTGGGGTGTGCACGCCTGTGCGGTAATCATGTCCTCTAAGACGCTCACGGATGTAATCCCCATGATGCAGCGCGTGCAGGACGGCGCCGTCATCACCCAGTTTGACTACCCTACCTGCGAAACCCTGGGGCTGCTCAAAATGGACTTTTTGGGGTTGCGTAACCTGACAGTCATTTCCGATGCGCTAGTGAACATCACTGGCAACGGCAAACCAGCTCTAGACATAGACAATGTGCCGCTGGATGATAAAAAAACCTATGAGCTGCTCTCACGCGGCGAAACCCTAGGTGTTTTCCAGCTAGATGGTGGGGGCATGCGCACGCTGCTGCGGCTAATGCGTCCTGACAACTTTGAAGACATTTCGGCTGTGGGCGCCCTCTACCGCCCCGGTCCTATGGGGGCAGACTCGCACACTAAGTATGCGCTGCGTAAAAATGGCGTACAAAAAATTGAGGCTATTCACCCTGAGCTAGCCCAGGTGCTGGAGCCGATTTTGTCTACCACCTACGGCCTGATCGTGTATCAGGAGCAGGTTATGCAGATTGCTCAGAAGCTGGCCGGTTTCTCCATGGGTAAAGCAGATAAGCTGCGTAAAGCTATGGGTAAGAAAAAGCCTGAGATTCTGGCTAAAGAATTTGTGGGCTTCCGCCAGGGGATGCTGGACAATGGCTACTCTGAAGAGTCCATTAAAACCCTATGGGATATTGTGGTGCCCTTCAGTGCCTATGCCTTCAACAAGGCGCACTCGGCCGCCTATGGTGTGGTGTCTTACTGGACCGCCTACTTAAAAGCCAATTACCCGGTCGAATACATGGCGGCGCTGC
>CAJZDJ010000032.1 GCA_915063485.1 uncultured Actinomyces sp. | reverse complement strand
TGGGAAACATCAGAAACAAAACGCTGTTGCAGACGCGAAAGCTCACTTAGGCGATCAATTTGGGCTTCAATTGAATCAGCCATGTTGTTAAAAGACAGCGCTAGGGAGGCCGCCTCATCCTGGCTTTTAATTTCTAGACGCTCACCAAAATTGCCAGCGGCTAGGCGCTGGGCAGCTAGCGAGGTGCGTCTAACTGGCAGCAGCACACGCCAAGTAAGTAATGCCACGGCAATTCCCATGGCTACCACCAGCATGGCTCCACCCGACACCAGGGCGCGGGTGGCCACATCAAGTAGGTGTTGCTCATTTTTTAGCGAATACACCAGGAACACGTTGTAGGTGCCAGCCAAAGGCAAAGTCAGTTGGCTGGCCACCACAATGCCGGGTACCGCATTGCCGTCGTCGGTCACCTTGGCGTACTGCCAGTATTGGCGGTGCGGGTTAGATTCCAGCTGGGTGATTAGATCATTAGAAATGGCCTGACGTAAGCCGGAGGTGGAAGACAGGTCGTTAATAACGATTGAAGAGTTGGAGCTACGCGAACGCATTAGCACCACCCCCACCCCGTTGGCGCCGCTAATGGCGTCTTTTAGGGAGGTGACTTGGCTTTGGGCCAGGGCCGAGACTTCAGCCGTGGTGTTGACGGCGGTGGCGTCCATTTGGCTTTGGGCCGTAGCCACGCGTGTATCAGCATCTGCGATTACTGCATCTAGGCGCTCACGCAGCAGATCTGAACGCACCCAGGAGGTGGCGAAGATAATCAGGGCTAGCACTGACACCATCCCCACCACCATGACCTGCACGGCTACGCGCAGCACTAGTGAACGCGCTAGGGCTAGGCGCAAGTATTTTAGGGGGCTATGCGCCAGCCACTGGCGTATAGCGTCTAGGCCACGCATCAGCCCTGGGCACTACCGGCGCGGTAACCTACGCCGCGCACAGTGATAACCACCTTGGGGTGCTCGGGGTCTAGTTCTACCTTGGCCCGCAGGCGCTGCACATGCACGTTGACCAGGCGGTTGTCGGCGCTGTGCTGGTAACCCCACACACGTTCTAGTAGCTCTTCACGGGTAAACACCTTCCAGGGTTCACGCGCCAGGGTGACTACCAGGTCAAATTCCAGCGGGGTTAGCGGCACTACTTGGCCTGCACGGCGAGCCTCGTGGGCGAGCACGTCAATATCGATGTCGCCAATGCGCAGCTTGTCCTTGGGTGGCTCTGCATTGGCGGCGACGTCGCTGACACGGCGCAGGCGGGTACGTACCCGGGCCATAAGCTCACGGTTTTTGAAGGGCTTAGCCACATAGTCATCAGCCCCCGCCTCCAGCCCGGCCACCACATCCTGGGTGTCACTGCGGGCGGTGAGCATAATGATAGGCACATCAGAAATAGCCCTAATGCGGCGGCAGATTTCAATGCCATCCATGCCCGGCAGCATCAGATCCAGCAGTACTAGCTCTGGCTGGTTAATAGTAAAAGCTTGCAAAGCATGCGTACCGTCTGCGCAATAAACCACGTCATAACCCCCGCTTTCGAGGGTCATGCCAACCATTTCAGACAGGGCAGTATCATCATCTACCAGTAAGATACGCGTGCTCATAACTACATTGTGACACTTAAAGCATATTTTTGCATGGTTATACAGGAATGTAGCTAAACCTCCTCCTTAAGGCGTAGGCACAAGTTACGCAAACCTGGCAGGATTAGTTATGTAGCACATTCCCAAGGAGGTAACGGTGAGCGAGACTTGGCGCACGCCTAATTTCGACGAAAGCGCTGGAGAACAGCCATCTGGGCAGCCATCTGGCTCTGCCAGCAGCTCTGGTGGCTATGCCAACCCCTACCCTGGGCAAGGTTCCTACCCGGGGGCTGGTGACGACGACGGCGCTGGTGGCCCTGGTGCGGCTAGTGCTGCTGGGGCTGGCGGCTACCCTGGTGGCTACCCGGGAACGGCTGGTTATCCCGGCGCGGGCAGTTCTGCCACCTCAGGGGCGCCCGGTTACCCTGGCGCGGCTGGATACAACCCGGGCACTTACCCAGGCGGTAGCTATCCTGGCGCTGCTCCTGGTTACCCCGGCACTGGTAGTTACCCAGGTGGTGGTGCTTATCCGAGCGGCGGCTACGGATCTATGGGCGCCGCAAACTTCTATGTCTACAAGCCTGGCATTATTCCCCTACGCCCCCTGTCTATTGGCGACATCTATCAGGGCGCATTTGCGGCAATTAAAACTAATGCGCGCACCATGTTTGGTTTTACCGCCGCCCTGCTAGGGGTGGCGCTAGTAATTAGCATTGGCATCAATTACGCAATTATCAACCTAGCATTACCTAGCTACATAAACACTGATTCTCCATATGCTAGTGCTTTAGGAAGCGCGTTTAGTGCATTTTCTCAGCTAGGTGGCACTCTCTTACAGGGTTTAGCTACGGTTTTACTTTCAGGTTTAATTGTTGTAGCGGTATCACGCTCTGTACTTGGACGAGTAGCTTCCAGCAACGAAGTATGGGAACGTACTAAATCAAAGTTCCTGCCATTAATCGGGTTGAATATACTCACCAACATTATTAGCGGCCTGATGTTCATAATTGGGATCATTCTATTTTTCACTCTGTTAGCTAGCGTAGCCTCTACAGCTCAAACAGAAACCGAACTATTCCAAGACCTGGGTATAACCCTAGTCGGCGTATTTATACTGGTCGTGGCTGGCGCAATAGTAAGCTACTACTTATCCATTAAATTCAGTGTCGCCTCACCAGCCATGGTGCTTGAAAACCTGGGAGTATTTGCCGCTATTGGCCGCTCTTGGAGACTGACTCGCGGAAACTTCTGGCGTCTGTTCGGCATTAATATCCTGACCAGTATAATCATCTCTATGGTGACCGGTGTATTTAGCGGTGTCGTTGTCCTGCTTGGCACATTTTCTACTGTCGTTGCATCATCATCTACTAATGATGTTATGGGAGCACTAAGCATCACCTTCATAATATCTATGGTCGTGACCGCCATTAGCCTACTGATCACTCTGCCTTTCAGCTCCTCGGTCAACGCGCTGCTATATATCGATCTGCGTATGCGTAAAGAAGGCCTGGATGTGGAGCTGCGTAACGCTGTAGCAGAACAACAGGCGCAATGAATTTAATCTGGAAGTTTGCCCTTCTACCGGCTTGGAGTCAGCCTACTCCAAGCCCAGATGAAGCACGCCAACAAGCCCACCATGAGCTCAGTAAAATAGCTTATAAACCTAAACAAAATCTTTTAGAAAAGCTATTTAAATGGCTGGACTCCACACTAAGTAAAGCTAAACTAAATTTGGGTTTACCTGAATGGGTTGGGGCGCTGCTTACCTTTTTGATCTTTATGGCGCTGATAGCTTTGCTGCTCTACTTAGCCACAAAAATCACTTTGGCACGCCGTAAACGCAAATCAAAAGCGCTTTTTGACGATAAACGTGATGCTAGTACGCTCACGCTTAGCGCCAATAAGGCGGCTGCCGCCGGTGACTGGGTTAACGCCGTCGTAGACCGTTTCCGCGCCATTATCCGCTCTCTAGACGAGCGCGCCTTACTGGAAGATTATCCAGGCATGACCGCACAGGAGGCCGGCTATCTTGGCACCCAGGTAATGCCAACGCTAAGTGAGGGATTTACTTACGCCGCTAACCTGTTTGACTGGGCTCGCTATGGACACGAAGAAACCGGCCCTAGCGATGATCAGTGGATGCGTGATTTCGCCGTTACTGTCACAAACACCCCAGGCATAACCCAGCAAAGCGCCCATAACCTCACCCCGGAGTTAACTCACGGCTCAGCTGGCCCACTGGACGTTAATCCGTATGCGTCTAACCCCTACGCCACTGAAGGTAGGCGGCGATGAGTGTACAAACAACCCCCGCACAAGCCACTGCCAACTCTAAAAAGAGCGGATTTAAAGGCTGGAAGCTACTGGCAATCGCACTTAGTTTGCTGCTGGCAGGCATGGTTATCTACGCCTCCATGAAAGAAGAAATCACTAAAGACCCCTACGACATTCACAGCGTTAGCTCCGATGGGGTGCGGGCTTTAGCGCAGGTGCTCGGTGACCACTATGACGTCTCAGTGGACCAGGTGCCCTCAGCTGCAAAGGCTATTTTGGCTGCCCAGCAGGGCAAACCGGTAACCATCTTTAATGCTGGCCGGCTACGAAATTACGACTTTGAAACTCTACTAACTACCTCAAACGCTGATATCACCCTGGTTGGCTTCGAGTACTACCTGCCTGAGTCCCTGACTGAAAGCGGCTTGGAACTGCAAGGTTATAACGATAAACCTGCCTCTCGCGGCACCTGCTCTATACCCACCAAAGCCCAAACCATCAGCGCAACCGGAAACGCCATCATAGTGCGTGACCCGCAGGCGCTGGCCAACAGCCAGTACCTGGGCCGTGGCCCAGCCCAGCTGTGTTTCGCTTATGCCGACGGCTACGGCTACCTGGAACTGCCCTTAAAGTCAGGTAAAACCCTACGCATCATCACTAATCCAGAGCTAGTTACCAACAAGTACCTAGACAAAGATGACAACGCAGCCTTGGCACTTTATGCTACCGGGCGGGGCAGTGAGGTAGTTTTTTATAACGCCGAAAATGCTGACTCATTTAATTCGGCTCAGAAGCTTAAACCCTACCCATCCTGGCTGGTGCCATTAATGTGGCAGTTTGGTCTATTGGCATTGGTGTGGGCATTTATTGTGGGCCGGCGCCAAGGCCGGATCGTTAATGAGCCGCTGCCGGTAGTTGCGCAAGGCACCGAAACCACGATGGGGCGCGCCGGACTGTATCAGAGAGCTAGAGCCAGTGAGCACAGTGGCCGTATTTTGCGTATAGCCACCATTATTAGGCTCGGCCGGCGCCTGGGGATTGCCCCAAATGCTGACGCCACTTTGGTAGTGCAAACGGTATCTATGGCCTGCAACCGCACAGCTAAAGAAATTGAATACATACTCTACGGGCCCGAGCCAGCAAGTGCAGTAGAACTGACCCAGCTAAGCCAAGCCCTTGAACAATTAGAAGAAGAGGTAAAGCACTATGAGCGCTGAAAACCTAGACTATAGCGTCCCCACCCAGGCCCGCCTGGCAGCGGTGCGCAGCGAGGTCGCTAAAGCTGTGGTGGGCCAGGACGCCGCCGTCACCGGCCTAGTGGTAGCCCTGCTGGCGGGTGGTCATGTACTGCTTGAGGGCGTGCCCGGAGTGGCCAAAACCCTGCTAGTTAGGGCTTTGGCGGCGTCGTTAGAGCTAGACACTAAACGCATCCAGTTCACCCCAGACCTGATGCCCGGTGACGTAACCGGTTCGCTAATTTACAACTCGCGCACCGCCGAGTTTTCTTTGCGCCCGGGCCCGGTGTTCACTAACTTGCTGCTGGCTGACGAAATTAACCGTACTCCCCCCAAAACTCAGGCGGCTTTGCTTGAGGCCATGGAGGAACGCCAGGTTTCTATTGACGGCACGCCTCGGGCTTTGCCGGAGCCTTTCATGGTTATTGCCACCCAGAACCCGGTTGAATATGAGGGCACCTATCCCCTGCCTGAGGCGCAGCTGGACCGTTTCCTAATGAAACTGGTGCTGCCGCTACCTGAGCGTGACACTGAAATTGAGGTACTCACCCGCCACGCTAACGGTTTTAACCCGCGTGACCTGGTTAGTGCCGGGTTGCAGGCAGTTACTAACGCCCAGGATCTGAGCCTGGCCCGCAGTGAGGTGGCCAAGGTTGGTGTTGGCCCGGAGGTGACCGCCTATATCGTGGATTTGGTGCGGGCTACGCGAGTTTCGCCGTCGCTGTCACTGGGGGTCTCCCCGCGTGGAGCCACCGCCCTGCTGGCTACTTCGCGGGCTTGGGCTTGGCTTAACGGGCGCTCTTTTGTCACTCCCGACGACGTCAAGAACTTTGCCCTGCCCACCTTGCGTCACCGCATTAAGCTGCGTCCTGAAGCTGAGCTTGAAGGGGTCAGTGCCGCTTCGGTTATCGACGGCGTGCTGCGTATGGTTGCGGTCCCGCGCTGAGGTAAATGCATGTTTGCCTCTAAACGGCTGGCTTTGCTGCTGGCCCCGTGTTTGCTGCTGGTTTTTCTTTCCACGCGCGCAGCTCTGATCTGGGATCTGGCGGTGATCTGCCTGGCCCTGCTGGATGCCTTTTTGGCGCCAAAACCCCTGGAGCTTAGGGTGGAGCGCGAAAATGGCACCACTGTGCGTTTAGGGCAGCCCAGCTCCTCGCGTATTACGATCACTAACACTGCTAAGCGCGCTATGCGCGGAAGCCTGCATGACGCCTGGGTACCTAGCGCCGGGGCTAGCGATAACTTTTACCAGTTCAATTTGGGCCCCGGTGAAAGACGACGTTTTACTACCCCGCTGCAGCCTAAACGCCGAGGCAAACGCCGGGCTGACTACGCCACTGTGCGTTCGCTTGGGCCGCTGGGTTTGGCTGGGCGCCAACGTTCCCTGGTAGCACCGGCACATGTACAGGTGCTACCACCGTTTAATTCACGCAAACATTTGCCTTCACGCCTTAATCTGCTGCGCGAAATGGATGGGCGCAGCGCGGTTATGGTGCGTGGGGCGGGCACAGAATTTGATTCTTTGCGTCAGTATGTTCCCGGCGACGACGTGCGCTCCATTGACTGGCGTTCGACGGCGCGGCGCGGCGAAGTTGTGGTGCGTACCTGGCGCCCTGAGCGTGATAGGCATGTGCTGATCATTATTGACAGTGCTCGCCACAGCGCCACCCGCATGGAGGAGGGCACGCGTTTAGATGTGGGCATTGATAGCTCATTTTTGCTTTCTGCCCTAGCTAGCGCGGCTGGTGACCGGGTGGAGGTAATGGCCCTAGACACTAGGCGCCGGGCCTGGATCGCCGGTAAGAAGTCAGGTGAGTTGATTGCTGCCATGGCTAATGAGCTAGCTGATGTGGAGCCGTATCTGGGTGAGCTGTCAGCGCCGGCGCTTAACTTGGCGGCCTCCCAGCGCCTAAGTCAACATGCCCTGGTGGTTTTGCTTAGCAGCCTTGAGGCGGTAAGCCACGATCAAGCCCTAACTGACGTGCTGGCCATGATTGCCCATAAGCACACGCTTATTTTTGCTAGCGCCATAAACCCGCAAATTGAGCAGATGAGCCATGAGCGTGACAACGCTGACCTGGCTTATCAGGCCGCCGCCGCTGAGCGCACACTGCTAGAAACTAACCAGGCACGCAGCCAGCTAAAGCGTCTGGGCATTGAGGTGGTGGAGTCAGCTCCGGCCACTTTGGCGCCGGCTTTGGCTGACACTTACCTGGCGCTTAAGGCCGCTGGCCGCCTCTAGAGCGGCACAGTTAGCCAAGCGTGAGCTCCACTTAGTCAAGCGCAAGTCCCACCGCGCATCCGCTAGAGCGCATCCGCCGCTCTGCGCGACCGCAGACCTGGCCCGCCCCTGATGGGGCGGGCCTGAATGTTTGGGGGCGGGCCTGAATGTTTTAGGCCTGGGGGTTAGGCTACAGGTTTAGGCCCGGGGGTTAGGCGTTTAGGCCTGGGCGGCGTAGGCGCCGATTTGGCTTGGGTCCAAGTCGCCGTCGTCGCCTTGCAAAGCCGCACGACGCCCCAAAATGAAGGTATAAGCCCACAAGCCCACAGCGGCACTGGCCCCAAGCGTAATCTTGATCCACAGCGGCAGATCCGAAGGGGTCACAAAGCCCTCCAAAGCCCCGGCCACAGCCAAGGCGGCAGTTAGGGAGATAACCGCTGAAACCAGCACACGCCCCTCCTGGGCTAGGGCTTGGCCGCGAGTGCGCCTGCCGGGCACCAGCATGGTCCAAAACAGGCGCAGCCCCACCCCACCGCTCATAAATACGCAGCTAAGTTCTAGCAGGCCGTGGGGGCTTATGTAGGCAAAGAATTTACCGAGTTCGCCCTGCTCACTCATCACCGCGCCCATTAACCCAACATTTAAAGCATTTTGCCATTGCACCAAGATCGGGAAAAAACCGGTCAGGCCGCTAATGATGCTGATGGCGGCCACGCGGGCG
Organism: uncultured Actinomyces sp.; assembly: GCA_915063485.1. GTDB lineage: Bacteria > Actinomycetota > Actinomycetes > Actinomycetales > Actinomycetaceae > Actinomyces. The sequence continues at coordinate 11,270 of CAJZDJ010000032.1, read as the reverse complement.
TTATTGGTCCACACTTGGGAGGCAAACTCTGAATGGGCGTACTGAGAGTAATAACCCACGAATTGACTTTGGGCAATAGAGCGGCGCGTAGCTGGAGGAATCAGGAGGTCAAAAACCGTCATATTGTTGAGCAGGTACAGCGCACAGATTAGCGACACTGCCAGGGACGATACCATCACCCCAACTGAGAACCAGCGCGCCTTATATAGCCCCATGGGCATGGTTACGGTCACGAAGCGACGTACATTTGTGGCCCGCGCGTCTTGGTGGTAGCCAATGCGTCCGCGTGCTCGCGCCAGTAGACGGCTGAGCTCCACAATTGCGTCAGGGTCGGGGGCTTGGCTGCGTACAGCGGAAAGCTGCTGGCCTACCTGACCGTAAAGCGAGATCAGCTCATCGGTTTCTTTGGCGCTGAGAATGCGTTTGTTGGCTAGCTTGCCCAGACGTTCCCACTGGTCTTTATGAGATTGGCGCAGCGCATCTATATCCACCCGGGTACTCTTTTCTTGTGGAGACTTTGAACAGCTCATCGGAAAGAATGATCGTCCCTGAGCAGGTTATCACTGGTGAAGGCGTGGTGGTTGATATCGCCCCGGCGTATTTGCCTACCCGCGTGGGCTCAGCAATGATTGACTATGCCGTGTATTTCCTGGGTTTATCGTTCTCTCTGCGGCTTTTGTACAGCGCCGTTAACCAATCGACTGTGTCTGCGGCGGTTTTGGCAACCAGCGTGGCGTTGATGCTGGCTTTTTGGCTTATTTTCATGCCGTGGCTGGTGGAAGTGCTCAGCCGGGGGCGTAGTTTGGGCCGGTTAGTTATGGGCTTGCGGATTGTGCGCGACGACGGCGGCCCGGCTCACCCTTATCAGAGCTTTGTGCGGGCTATCTGTGCTCCCTTTGAAGTGCTGTTCACCACCGGGATAGTAGCCGTGGTGGTGATGTTGTTTTCTAAGCGTTCTAAGCGTATTGGTGACATTCTGGCGGGCACCTATGCCGCCCAGGAGGACAACATTATTACCTCTCCACCGGTGCTGATCATGCCCCCTGAGCTGCGTTATTGGGCTCGCGGGGCGGATATTCGCGAGCTGCCCACGCACCTGTCGCTTTCGGCTTATACCTTCTTGCAGCGCGCCTCCAGCTTGGATCTGCGCAGCCGCGCCTCCCTAGGGCAGGCTTTAGCTGATCAGGTCTCTGGTTTGGTTTCTCCCCCACCCCCGCCGCACACAAATCCGGAGCGGCTACTGGCGGCGGTTTTGGTGGAGCGACGTGACCGGGAGTATTTCTTGAATTTGCAACGCGAACGGCGCCACCAGCAGCAACAGGCAGCGGCAGCGCAGCTTCCTTATGGTTTAGGCACCCTATAACTAAGCCGGCCGACCAAGGTGGTCGGCCGGCTTGCGTTTGGCGCCGAGCCGGTGAGCGCAGACAGTTTTACTTCTTTACTTCCCGGCGTTGGCTTGATGCTAGGGGCTGGCGCTTAGGGGTAGATACTGGCGGCTTTTAGCGCGGCAGCAGCATAGCTACCCCGTCACGCACCGGGTAGGCTCGCGTAGCTTCGCGGTTAACCAGGTAGTAGTCGGCGCCAGGGGCCTGTACCTGCACCTGAGAGCCAGAGCCAGGGGCTACCTGGAGGGAGCCAAGCCCGGGCACCAGCAGCACCGTGGGGGGCATGTGATCGGCGTCGGTTAGCGGTGAAGCATCCACCGGGTCACGCAGCAACTCACGTAGCCAAGGGGCAATCTGGCTCATCAGCCCTCCTTTTCGCCCTTTAACAGGCGCAGATGCGAACGACGCGTGACCTCTGTGTCTGAGCGCGGGTTACGTAGATCCGCCGGCATAGAGCTGCGGGCGCGGTCTACTGCTTCAGAGCGTTTAGGTGAACGCCGCGACGCCGCCCGCACCGCCTCAGCTAGCGCGTCTAGATCGTCTGGGGTGGGCGGGGCCGGCTCGAACTCGGTCACCAGACGCACCACCTGCCACTGGCGCGGAGCCGTGAAAGAATCCACGTGCACCTCACACAGATCATAAGCCTGTGGATCGGCCTCCACCGACAACGGCCCAATCACAATAGTTGAGTCCGCATAGTTGGAGGTCAACGTAGCTACCGCATTACGCCCACAACCGGGGCGGCGGCACTTTCTGCCTCGCACTTGTGTTACACCAGCTTCTCTTGGCCGTCTGCCTTGAGGCCATCAACAATTGCCTTAACCTGCTGAGCGTGAGCTGGGTCTGCCACCAGTAGGGCGTCAGGGGTGTCCACAACCACCAGGTTGGGCACACCCAGCAAGGCCACTAGACGCCCGGCAGAGCTAGCCACCAGGGCGCCGTCGGAATCTACATTACGCACCTGGGTGGCGCCAGATAGATCCAGCTGCTTAACCCCCGCGCCAGTGCCCTGCTTAGCGGCCGGGATCAACTCAATGAGGGCATCAAAGCCACCTACGTCATCCCAGCCCATAGCGGCCGGCACCACTGCCACGCCACCAGCAGCCGCCACCGGCTCAGCAATAGCATGGTCAATGGCGATCTTTTCCAGGCCCGGCCAGGTGGAGGCCAGTACCTCTTCGCGCTGCGGAGTGTCCCAAACCTTGGCGATAGCCTCAATACCTGCAGCCAGAGCCGGCTTGGTGGTGGCCAGGTGGTCTAGTAAAACCCCGGCCTTAACCACAAACATGCCCGCATTCCAGCGGTAGTCGCCGCTAGCCAGGTAGGCGGCGGCAGTCTCAGCGTCTGGCTTTTCCGTAAAGCCAGCCACCGCGCGGCCGCTGGGGGCGCCGGGCACAGTAATGGGCTCAGCGCAGTGAATGTAACCAAAAGCAGTAGAAGGACCGCTAGCTTCGATCCCAATGGTGACTACATATCCGGCCAGGGCCAGCTCAGCAGCCTCTAGCACCGCCGCGTGGAAAGCAGCCTCATCAGCGATAGTTTGGTCGGCAGCAAAAGAACCCACCACAGCGTCACGACCATTACGGTTAGCAATCACAGCCGCCGCCAGGCCAATAGCGGCCATAGAGTCACGCGGGGCCGGCTCAGCAATTAGCTGCTCGCGGTCAAGCTGCGGTAACTGATCAGCTACCGCAGCTACATGGGCGATACCGGTTACCACGGTGATCGAGTCAGATACCGGATCCAGGCGGGCCACAGTACCCTGCAGCAGGGAGCGGCCAGCGCCGGTCAGATCGAGGAGAAACTTCGGACGCTCACGACGCGAAAGTGGCCATAAGCGGGTGCCGGCTCCACCGGCAGGGATGATGGCGTGGATTTGGGTCATAGACCAAGCCTAGCGGGTTTAGCTGGCTGTTAAAGCCGCGCCACCCTCAATAGTTTCAGCTGTGCTTTTCTCTTTAGTAGCAACCGCCATCCAGGCGCTGGTATAAAGCAACACCATGGCCGCTGCATGCATCCAAATAAGCAGCACCACAACCGTCGAAAACGAGCCTAGCAGCGGGTTTACAGTGCCAGAGATTAAGCCCTGGCTACCTGCCAGGCGCAGCACTGTCATCGCGGTGGCTCCGGCAAGAGAGCCAATTAGTAATACTCGCCGGCGCACTTCAACCTTGGCGAGTATAACTATTGCAGTTAACACGCCGCCGTCGACAATAAAACCCAGCCCATAAGCAAACAGTTGCAACAGCGTAGTGGAGCCAGGAATATGCAGGTAACTATCAAGCTGGGCGTGCAGCGCCACAGCCAAAGCCAGGGCCGCTGAGCTCACACTCACCCCAATAACCACCACCAGTACCATGGCGGCGTCGCGCAAACGCAAAGCCACAAAATTTGCGCGCAAAACCGGGGCTGAAAACATTGCCCGCACCCCGCCGCGCAAAACCGCCGGAATTTCCAGGGCCGTAGCCACCAGCGTCACCGTACCAATAAAAGTGGCTAGCCCAATACCCTGATTTAGCTCCAGCTGGTCCAAACGCACCAGCCCCGAGCTAGAGCCATCAGAAATAACCCCCGGCAGGGCCTGACTAAGCATTTTAACCATGGCCGCGCGCCAAGCCGGAAACATGTCCGAAAGCTGCAGCAGCGAGGAAACCACAAGCGTCAACGCCGCAAACAGGCTGATCAAGCCGGTATAGGCAATACCGGCCGCCAAAATCGTCCCACGCTCAGCCTTAAAACGCACATAGGCCCGGCCAAACGTGGTGGCCTGCCAGCGGGCATAAACCGCTTTACAGGCCACCACAATTTTACGGATCGCTGCTAACACTAGATACGGCCCATACCCGGGGGACGCAAATCCCCAGGGCCACCATAGTTACCGCCAGGGGTAACAATCGTGCCGCTGTGACCAGCGATGATATCTAGCGCATCTTCCAGGCGGCCAATTGCAGCCATATCCCCAGTTAGCTCCACGAAACGGCAAGCTGCCTCCACCTTGGGGCCCATAGAGCCAGCGGGCAGACCCATTTCGCGCAGACGCATCGGGGTGGCGCGCTTAACCATGCGAGCTTGGGCAGTACCATAACCTTCATAGACACCGTCTACGTCGGTGAGGATGATTAGCGCATCGGCTTCCAGGTCCTCAGCTAACACCGCAGCAGTTAGATCCTTGTCAATAACCGCCTCGGCACCTTGCAGCTGACCCTTTTCGTTACGGATCACAGGTACGCCACCACCGCCAGCGCAAATCACCACTGCCCCAGAGTTAACCAGGTTGCGAATCAAGCGGGTTTCAATCACCCGCTGCGGGGCAGGACTGCCCACCACGCGACGGAAGTGCTCGCCGTCGGCCTTAACTACCCAGCCGCGCTCGCGGGCAATGCGCTTGGCGGTTTCCTCGTCATAAACCTCACCCACGAACTTAGTGGGGTTGGCAAAGGCGGGGTCTCCAGAGAGCACCAGGGTTTGGCACACCATGGTGGCCACCTGGCGCCCGGGCAGGGCGTTTTGCATGGCTTGCAGCAGCCAGTAACCGATCATGCCCTGGGTTTCAGCGCCCAGCGTGTCTAGCGGGTAGGCGCGGCTAAGGCGCTCGTCATTGGCACTTTCCAAGGCCAAGACACCCACCTGGGGGCCGTTCCCGTGGGTGATGATCAGCTCGTGCTCGTTAGCTAGCTTGGCTAGTTGGGCCGCAGCTAGCTGCACATTAGCAATCTGGATGTCGGCGTCGGGCTTGTCGCCGCGACGCAGCAGGGCGTTACCGCCCAGGGCAACCACAATGCGCAAAGGTCACTCCCCTAGGGTGGCCACCATAACGGCCTTGATGGTGTGCATACGGTTTTCGGCCTGGTCAAAGGCGATGTTCATGTCGGTCTCGAACACGTCGTTGGTAACCTCAAGGGCGTCCAGACCGGTCTTTTCGTAAATGTCACGGCCCACAGTGGTGTTTAGGTCGTGGAAGGCGGGCAGGCAGTGCAGGAACTTCACGTTGGGGTTGCCGGTCTTGGCTACCAGCTGCGCGTTGACCTGGTAGGGCAGTAGCAGCTTGATGCGCTCGTCCCAAACTTCCTTGGGCTCACCCATGGATACCCACACGTCGGTGTAGAGGAAGTCAACGCCCTTAACGCCTTCTTCTACATTGTCGGTGATGGTGATGCGGGCGCCGGTGGTCTTGGCAATTTCGCGGGCGGCCTCGATGACCTCGTCAGGGTTCTGCAGCTGGGTGGGGGCCACCATGCGCACGTCCATGCCCATCATGGCGCCGGAAACTAGCAGCGAGTTGGCTACGTTGTTACGGGCGTCGCCTAGGTAGGCGAAAGCTACCTCGCTAAGGGGCTTGTCAGAGTGCTCGATCATGGTCAGCTGGTCGGCCAGCATCTGAGTGGGGTGCCAGTCGTCGGTTAGACCGTTCCATACGGGCACGCCAGAAAGCTGAGCTAGCTGCTCTACGTTGGACTGCTTGTCGCCACGGTATTCAATGCCGTCATAGAAGCGGCCTAGTACGCGGGCGGTGTCGGCTACGGATTCCTTGTGACCAATCTGTGAACCGGTGGGCTCCAGGTAGGTTACGTTGGCTCCCTGGTCGTAGGCGCCAACCTCGAAGGAGCAGCGAGTACGGGTGGAGGTCTTTTCGAAGATCAGGGCGATGTTCTTGCCCTTGAGGTGCTGAACCTCGCGGCCTTCCTTCTTAGCAGCCTTGAGTTCAGCGGCCAGGTCTAGCAGGCCACGCCACTCTTCGGGGGTGAAGTCTAGTTCGCGCAGGAAGGAACGACCGTGCAGGGGGTATGCCATGAGTGGCTTCTCCGTTTCTTTGGCTTTAGAGGGTTTGGATTGGTCTAGGGGGTGGATTGCGGCCAGTTTTTTACGACGACGCCGCCGGGCTTGGCCCTTAACGCCCAAGCGGGTGGTTAGCCGGGTAGGCCCAATTAGCCTGGTTGCCCAAGCGGTGGCCCGATTGGCGGGCCACCAACTGGACTTAGACCGGCTGGCGCAGGGTCGGGCAGCTCATGCAACGCGGGCCACCACGACCACGGCCGAGCTCACTGCCAGGTACGGTGAGTACCTCCAGGCCGCGACTTTGTAGGTAGGTGTTGGTGGCCACGTTACGTTCGTAAGTGACTACGGTGCCAGGGGAAATGGTTAGACAGTTGTTTGCGTCGTCCCACTGCTCACGGGCAGCAGCCAGGGAGTCTTGCGGGGTGGTTAGCACCTCAATGTCGGCTAGGCCCAGGGCACGGGCGATGACATGGTGCATGTCTTCAGCTGGGTGGGAGACGATAGCCGGGTGCTGGGGGTCAACTCCAGGGGTGATCACCAGCGAGGGGCGCATACCCAGACCCGCGTATTTGGTGAAGGTACCCTGGTTGATCATGGTCATGACCGTGTCTAGGTGCATCTGCGAGCGCACCTTGGGCATGTCTAGGGCCACAATTCGGTTTACCTTGCCTGAGGCAAACAGTTTGCTAGCTAGGATTTCTACACCTTGGGTGGTGGAGCGTTCACCTAGACCAATTAGTACTGCGCCGTTGCCAATAACCAGTACGTCTCCACCTTCGACGGCGCCGGTGCCGTTCATGGAACCAAAGTTAAATACGGGGAATTCTTCGTTAGCAAACAGCGGGTGCCAACGGTAGATTGCCTGGTAGTTAACGGTTTCACGGCGTCGGGCCGGCAGGCGCATGGAGTTAATGGATACGCCGTTATAGATCCAGCAGGAGGTGTCGCGGGTAAAGAGGTGGTTTACCAGCGGCTCTAGGACTAGATCGTCGCCGTCCATACCAGCAATCACTACTGAGGAGGGGACGCTAGTGTTTTCTAGTAGCTCGTTCTTAGTTAGGCCGGCCACCAAAATGCGGGCGAGTTCCTCGCTGGGCAGGGTGCTGAAGTGGCTGCGGATATTGTCTACAGCTAGCGGACCGAAGGTGGCCGGGGTAAAGGTGTTTTCTAGTACGTGAGTGCGGGCTTCGCTGTTGTCTAGCGATTGGGCCAGCAGATCTTGCATATAAAGTACTTCGACGCCACGTGAGCGCAGTACGTTTGCGAATTTATCGTGTTCTTCCTGCGCTTCGGCTAGCCACAAAATGTCGTCAAAGAGCAGGTCGTCTTTGTTTTGTGGGGTCAGGCGCTTCATCTCGTCACCAGGGCGGTGCAAGATAACTTGTTCTAGGCGACCAATTTCCGACTCAACAGCTAGAGCCATTTGCATCACTCCTCGGGATTTGACTGTGCCCATAGATACGCTCAGCTCGTCACTGTTTGCACGTTAACGAGGCTTCGACACATGCATTAAGGCCGCATTCCTAGGGCATTATATGTTGCCTCTTCGACCCTAACCAAGAGCCCAACTAAGTCAAACTCTTTGAACTTATAAAGCCAACAAGAAGCAACAATATGGCAAAATATCTACCGTGAGCGACAATACCGGAACCCCCATGCTGGCCCGCCAACGCCAGGACTTCATCATGGATTTAGTTACGCGCAACGGTGGCGTGCGCGTGGCAGAAGTAGTTGAAGCACTGGGCATCTCTGAGATGACTGTGCGCCGCGACATTACCGAGCTGGTTAGCGCCGGCCTAGTAGAGCGCGTCCACGGCGGCGCGGTAGCCGCTGGACCCAGCTCTATGGAACCCCGCTTTGCCACTAAATCTGAGCAGCACACCAATGAAAAACGCCAGATTGCGCTAGCTGCCGCTAAGCTCGTGCGCCCCCAGGATTCTTTGGCCCTCTCTGGAGGTACCACCACTTTGGCAGTGGCACGCGCCCTAACTGAGTTGGAACATTTTCCAACTTTGACCATCATTACTAACTCGCTGCCAGCAGCTAATTTGCTGTTCGACGCCGCAGATACGGCCCGCGAGCAGGGCCACCCCGCCCCCACCGTGATTTTGATTGGTGGTGAGCGCACCCCTTCTGCCGCCTTGGTGGGGCTGACCGGGATTGATGCGCTCTCTTCGCTACGCGTGGAATGGTCATTTATGGGTACTCACGCTTTCGATGCGCGTGTAGGTTTGATGACCCCGAACCTCTCCGAGGCTGCCACTAACCGTGCGCTGGTGCGTTGCGCACGCACCACAGTGGCGGTTATGGACGTCTCTAAGTGGGATGCGCTCGGTCTGCAATGCTTCTGCTCCCTCGATGACCTGGATGTTTTGATCACCGACCGCTCACCTGAGCCCCAGACCGTGGCCCACCTGGAAGACCACGGCATCACGCTAACCATCGCGGATTAACTACTAGTGCAGGCTAACTACTAGCCTGGACTGACCATATATAAAGGAGCAACGATGCTAAACCTGCCCGCTTTGAGCTTTAGTCAGGGCGCTAAGGGTGCCACAGATTTGTTTGTGGCTACCTTTGGCAGCCAGCCTGAGGGCGTGTGGCAAGCCCCTGGGCGCGTCAATGTTATTGGCGAACACACTGACTACAACGGCGGCCTGGCCTTCCCAATTGCCTTACCGCACCGCGCTTTTGTGGCTTTGAGCCGGCGCCCAGACCGCCTGGTACGCCTGGTTTCTTCAGCCGACCCTAGCGATGTGGTGGGCTTGGATTTGGATCAGGTGGCCCCTAAAGGCGAAAACGGCGAGGTTAGCGGCTGGGCTGCTTACCTGGTGGGTGTGGCTTGGGCACTGGAGCAAGATGGTTTGGGTCCGCTACCAGGCTTCGATATTGCTCTAGAGTCTTGCGTGCCACTGGGGGCGGGTTTGTCTTCTTCTGCCGCTTTGGAATGCGCGGTGGCGGTAGCTCTCGACGACGTCGCCGGGCTAGCTTTGGCTGGTCCAGCCGATAACCCCTCGGATGTGGGCCGCGAGCGCCTAGCTCGGCTGTGCTGTTTGGCTGAAAATAAGATTGCTGGCGCCCCTACTGGCGGGCTAGATCAGGCAGCGTCGCTGCGCTGCCGTGCCGGACACGCTTTAGCGCTAGATTGCACTGATTTTTCTGCTGAGCAGGTACCTTTTAACTTGAGCGAGTCGGGTTTGAGCCTGCTGGTGATTGACACTCGCGCCCCACACGCACTGGTTGATGGCCAGTATGCGGCACGTCGCAGTAGCTGTGAGCAGGCTGCAAAGCTGTTGGAAGTGGAGCTTTTGGCTGATTTGGATCCTGAGCAGCTTGACTACAACCTGGAGCTGCTAGCGCAAAGCGCTCGCGAGCAGGGCCTAGAGCAGCAGGTGGACACTTTGGTACGCCGCACGCGCCATGTGGTTAGCGAGATTGAGCGTACGGAAAAGCTCATTGAGCTGCTGCAAACTCAAGATTTAACTGATGCGGCCGCACTAGCTGAGGTTGGCCAGTTGATGAATGCTTCGCATGACTCGCTGCGCTATGACTATGAAGTGACTGTAGGCGAGTTGGATACTGCGGTTGAGGCAGCCCGCGCTGCTGGAGCTATTGGGGCGCGTATGACTGGCGGTGGGTTTGGTGGCTCTGCCATTGCCTTAGTACACACCCAGGAGTTGGAGCAGGTAGCCCAGGCTATTGCGCAGGCCTTCGCTAAGGCTGGTTACCGCGAGCCGGCCTTTTTGCAGGCCGAGCCCGGCCCGGGAGCCGGCGGCTTAGACTGAATCGAGCTAATCGAGCTCTCCGTAATAGTGCATACGTGCACTATCATGGATTTATGGCTCGGTTTCGGCGGGAAGATGCGCCGTCCCTGGTACGTGAGGCACGCAGGGATGCGTCTCTTACGCAGGCAGAGCTGGCGGGGTTGACTGGAATGAGTCAGTCAACCCTTGCACAGATTGAGTCTGGTAAGCGTGCCGTGTCTGCTGAAATGCTTGAGCGTATCTTGCGTATGGCAGACTATCGGCCCTCTGTGCCACTGGCCCGCCATGCTTCCTCAATCGGTAGCTACGCCAAGGAACGAGGCCTTGAGGCTCTGCGTGTCTTTGGCTCTATTGTTCAGGGAACGGATGGCTTCGAGTCGGATATTGATCTGATCGGTACTCCGAGCCGTGATTTATCACTGTTTGAGTTGGCGGATATCGCCGCATACACAAGCGAGCTAACCGGTTTTCCTGTCGAGGTCCACACGGACACGCATGTGCCTGTGGCCTTGCAGCGGGCAATTGACGAAGCCGTGCCAGTTGAGCACTGCACTATTTAATGAACTTGCTTGCCAGGCTATGTACTTGCTTTACTTCCCGGCTTTGCAAGCTCCACGTGCCCAGCTGCGCTGCAACCAAGTCTGGGAATTTCTTACTAATATCCCGCAAGGCATTTCCCACAGACTTGCGAACGTACTCGCTGCTATCACTTCGAAGCCGCGATAATCTCTCGATTGCTTCACATGGGTTATCTCTGAAGTACGGACGACTCGTCCAAATCCGTAAACCTTCAGTAACGGCTCGCCGCACATGTGGGCGAGAATCATTCAACCACTGGTCGATAACACTCAGCGCTTGCTCATATCCCCTAGTCGCACAGAACTCATCGACGGCTTTGGCAAGAACCTCTTGAACCCTCCAATTGTCATCTTTGGAGACTTCATCTCTGAGGAAGTTTAAAATCTCTTCCTCTTGTGACAGGTGTCCCAGCAGGAATACTGCATACATACGCACCTGGTAAACCTGGGACCGATAAGCCAGGTGGGCAAGTGCCTTAGCCTCTTCTCGGTCAAATGAGTGGTAGTCAGCCTGGGCGCGGCGCTGCTCTTCTTTGAAGCCTCTCTCAATAAGCGCGAGCTCACGTTCTAGCTGTGCGACATACTCGTTCATAGAAATTTGTGCCTCTCAGAACAAAACCTCACAAGCTGTTTCCATGATACGCCGGTAGAGGCGTTAATAAATGGTGGTGGCGCAGCCCTAGGGCTGCGCCACCACCACTATTGTGTGTAGCGGGTTAAGGGTCAAAAAGTGTGTCCGGAATCGCGGATTTTCACGGATTGACCTG
>CAJZDJ010000031.1 GCA_915063485.1 uncultured Actinomyces sp. | reverse complement strand
CAGCTAATGCTGCAAGCCCCCTTCTTTTATAAAACCACCCCTAGAAGACATCCTGCTCGTTATTGCTTGACCACTAGAGCCGGTTGTTCTAGCACTAGACCCAGTCCCCGGTTACTCCAGTGCTAGAGCCGACTGTTAGGACACATTAGCCACAGTAACCGCCAAGCTGTGGTCAACCACCAAGTCCTAATCAACCGCGAGTGCCATGGGGGTTTTTGGTGTCTAGTTGTTTTAGGGTGTGGGCGTATTTGGCTGTTTGGGTTGTGCCGGTGATTTGGTTTAGCCAGGTGTGGGTGTTTTGGTTTAGTGGGGGTGCCCAGCCTTGGGTTTGGGCGTGGGTGTATTGGGTGGTGGTTGTGGCTAGGAGTTTGTTGATGCCGGGTTGGTTTGGGTTCAGGGTTGGGAGTATGTCTAGTAGTAGTTTGAGGCTTAGTTGTGGGTTGAGGTTTGCTAGGTCGTTGAAGGCTTGTGCCCAGCGGTTTAGTTTTATGGTTTTGGCTGTGGTGAGGAAGGCGGTGAGTGTGTCGTTGTAGTTGAGTTGTTGGTGTGTGGTGAGGTTGTTGAGGGTTTCGGTGCCGAGTGTGCGTAGTTCGGTTTTGTTTTCGCCCATGGCTAGGGGTAGTAGTTGGGCGGTGAGTGGGTCTAGGTGGTTGGTGTGTTGGGTTATGGCTTGGTAGCAGTTTGGGGTTAGTTGTTGGCTGTCTTGTTTGTACCATTGGCTGGTTAGTAGGCAGATGGTTAGGTGGCGTGGGTTGGTGGGGTGGGTGTATTGGTGGGGTTCAATGTCTGTGCCGGTGTTGGTGGTGTCTGTTAGGGGGGTTAGTTGTGGGTTTGTGGGTGGGGTGGGGGTGTTTATTTGGGGGCGCCAGTAGGCGTAGATGGGGGTGTTGTTTTTGGTTTTGGGTGCCCCGGTGCGTGGGTTGTAGTCTTGTTGGCCAACCCATGTGATGGTTATGGTGTTTAGGTATTTTTGGGCTTGTTTAGCTAGGGTGCCGTTTAGGGCTTGGGTTATTTGTTTGGTTTGGTTGGGGGGTAGTTTGTGGCTGTGTTGGTTTAGTAGGTTTTGGGCGGTTGGGGTGTCGGGGTGGTTGGGGTTTAGGCGTAGTAGGGCTTGGGTTAGGTCGGCTGGGGGTGGGTTGGTGGTGGTGTTTTGTAGGGTGCGTTGTACTAGGGTTAGTGGGTTTATGGTTCCGTCGTTGTGGGTGGGGGTGGCGAGGAGTTGGTAGGTTTGGTGGTTTTTTAGTAGGGCGCCGATTTCGTTGATTCTTTGGCGCATTAGGGTTGGTATTTGTGTTTCTAGGTTGTTGAGGGTTGAGGCTAGTTGTTTTTGGGTTGTGGTTTGGGGGTTGAGGGCTAGTTGTAGGAGGAGTCCGATTATTTGTTTTGGTCTGGGTTTGTCTTTGGCTAGGCGTGTGGCTAGTTTGGTTAGGGGTTGGGTGGGCTGGATTGGGTTGGTGGCTAGGTAGTTGAGTAGTAGTTCGAAGTTGAGACCTAGTTTTTCTTCTTGGGCTATTAGGGTTGTTTGCCCGTATAGGTTGTGGCTGGTTATGGGGGTTAGTTTGGTTGTTTGGGTGGGTGGGGTTGTGATTGGTGACGGCGTTGGTGCGTTGGGTTTTGGTCTGGCTTCTGCTGTTTTCGTGTTTGTTGGGTCTTGAGGGCTGGGGCTGGTTAGTGTGGCCTGTAGTTTTTGGGCTGTGGGTTGTGTTAGGGGGTCTAGCTGGGTTTGGGCTAGTAGTTGGGTTAGTTGTGTTGGTTCGATGAGTTTGGCTTTGAGGCTTTGTTCGGCTAGGTCTAGGGCTAGGTGCTGGACTTGGGGGTGTGGGAATGTTAGGGCTAGGTCTAGTAGGGGCTGTATTTGGTTTGGGTTTATGGCGTTGAGGTTGTCTAGCAGGATTTTTAGTACCCCGACGGCGTTGGTTTTGGTGCCTGTTAGTGCGCCTGGGCAGCAGTGTAGGAAAAGGGTGGTATCTAGTTGGTTGGTGTGGGAGGTTTTTGCTAGTTCGTTTACTGCCAGGGTGGTGGTGGCTGTGATTGGGCTTGTTAGCAGTGCACATAGGGGTGCTTGGCGTGAAGCTGCTTCGTTTGGGGTCATTGCTAGCATGCGTAAAGTGCGTGAATACCAGCCGGCCCTGGTGGCGGGAAAGTCTGCGGCTAGCATTTGTAAAAGCGTATCTAGTAGCTGGTCGCGTTCAATTAGGCCTTCGTCGATACAGGTTTTTAGTGTGCGTGACCAGCCCATTGTGCCTGCGGGGCGGGTGGCGGAGTTGTCGCATTTGGCTAGGGATAGGCCTTGGTTGCCTTCTTGGGCTAGCATGAGCCACACTAGTTTTTGGCGTAGGTGTTTATCTGCGCGCATAAGTGGCATCTGCAGGGCGGGGGTTAGGCCAATTAGGGCCGTCTGGTAGGTTTGGTTGTACTCTAGGTTTAGCTCACCACGCATTTGGGCTAGGTGTATGAACCCTATGCCATCTATCCAGCTGGAGTCTGTTTGGGCGCATAGTTGTAGTTGTGATGCTTCTGGTGGGCCTTGGTTGATTTCAACCATGCGTTTGTAGACTTGCTCTAGGGTGAACTGGTCTGGGTGGGTGTCGATCCAATGGTTTAGGCCCCAAAAGTCTTGGCATTGGTCTAGTTGTTGTGGCCGGCGTTTTGGGTTCATTTGTTTTCCTTAAGTTTTAGGTATACGGCTAAAACATGTTTGCATGGACCCCGTCCGCCCCGGTGTTTTAGCCACCAGGCGCAGGTGCACTGGTAGGCGCCTATATTAAGACGGTTCTGAGGAGCTTGTACCTGGTAGTGGTTGGCGTCTGAAACTACCTGGTAGCACAGATTGTTTTGGGGTCTGATAGCTCCCTTATCTAGTAGTGCGCGCGCCCCGGCTAGGCGTGGATGCATGGCTTCTAGTGTGTCTTTAACCGGTAAGGGGCGGTGAAAGTAGCTGGAGTTGGTTACATCAAAACCCACTTGGCCGCTATCTGCCAGCAAAGCCAGTGCCTCAACTACCCGCTGCTTGCTAAGCCCCACTTGGCTAGCTATCTCGGGCACATCAATACGCCCCTGGAAAGATAGCAGGGTGTTAAGCCAGGCGGCGTCGTTTTTAACATGGGCGGATCCTAATAGTGCAAGCGTTGCGCCCTCCCCGGCAAAACCACGTGTTTTAGCGGGGCTAAGCCCAACATTTAGCCGTGCCCCGGGCAGGTGCGCCACCCACAGGCAAGCCGCTGCTTCACTGTTTTCGTCAACGCTAGGCCCATAGGCTTCCAAGCAAGTTACCTGATGCATTAAAGGCTCAAACACTCGCAGCCGCTCAGGGCCGGCCACGCACACGCTAGCCGAGGTGGGGGTTGTGCCCAGGCGCAGCCCCCTTAACGCTTTAGCCGCCCACATCACGCAGCCGGTAGAGCTAGAGCGCGGTAGGGCGCGAATAAAAGCCCGCGCCTGGGTGGCGTCTAACCGATGCACTAAAGCCATATTTGAACTAAGCATCTGGGTTTGGGCAAAACTTTTAAGCCACCGCTGTGTCAAAGGTACTTTTTCTTCACGCACCTGACAATCCAAAGTGGTGGCTTTTAACCCCGCATCACCCACGCTCAGGTGTAAAGGCTCCCCCACCCGCAGTGACGCTAAGGCCGCACGTAAAGGCTGGTTAACATCCACATTAGTTACCCCCATCCCCAAATGGGTGGCATCCAAGGCGGCCCTGTCAACGTCCAGGCGCGCATAGACCCCACAGCAGGCACTGAAAGATTCAAAACGCAGGCCCTCATCTGTACTAGTAACCACCGGGTCAAGTGCGCCTGTAGGTTCACCGCCACGCCCTATAGTGGGAGGCGTGTAAAACCTGGTGCGCGCCAGGCGTGCCACCGTCAACAGGCCGGCCCCAACCACGTCAGGGTGGCGCATAAAACCAGAGAAAAAATAAGGATTAGCTACCTGCCCGCTAGGGGTAAAGCCACCAGAAGTAGCCAAAGTGAGACCGCCCGCCTCCAGGCGTGAGGGGGCAAGGTAACGGTAGGTCAGCTCCATGGCGCCCCCTTGACATAAATCCTAGCCTCAGGCTAACACAACCAAAACTCTAACCAGCCAAGCCAAAAGCCATGACAGCGTCAAATGGCGCTCGCGGTTTTAGACTGCCACGTCTCTCGCCTCAAACCAGTGCCTTGCAAAAACCACTGCTGCACCCCACAGTCACAAGCCCTACAACAGCTTAGAGGGAACCCTGGGCCCAGGCAGGCTAGTAAACCTCCACCAGGCGCCAAGGCGAAGAAACCAACACGAAAGTTTGATACTTAGGCTCTGAAGCCTCCACCCGACGCGACTGACCATTTTCAGTGCGCGTAGTGGCACTTTGAGTCACCCGTGCCCGCCAAGCCTGGGCGCCAGGATACTTAGAAGCCAAATGTTCAGGCACAGCCACAGCTGTAAAATCATCCAGGGTTGTTTTCAATCCCGTAATTTTAATGTTTTTAGCTTTGAGCTGGCGCATTAGGTTAGCGTCATCCTTGGCTACAGTGGAATCCGGCTCGCTAACATCAGCCATCTTCTTATCGTCAAGCTCCATAATGGCCTGGTCTCGTTGGGTAGCTAAAGACTGCAATGCCACTCTAGGGTCAGTGTCCGCATCCAGTGTGGCCGAGGCGCTAGCCACCGGGACAGGTTTAGAATCCAGCCAACCTGAATGAGGCAGCCAAACCCCAACCCCCACAGCTAAAGCTGCTACCACCGCTAAAGTGATGAAGCTAAAATACCGCTTTCTACTTTCCATTGCGCGCGGCAAATAGCGGGTAGGTTCGCGAACCGCCCTATCACGCAGCTCATTAGCCACCAGTCCATCAGCGTTACCCCGCCTAATTGGTTGCGGCGACCCCAGCTCAGCGGCCCTAGCTGCCGCCGTGCGGGCGCTAATACGCTCTGCCGGATCAGTGCGGCACATCAAAGAAGTAATTACATTTAGTCGCGGCGGTGGATAATCACCAGCGGCCTCCTGCAACACCACACCCAGCGAATAAACATCACCGGCGGCGCTGTGACCACCATACTCGCCCTCAGGTGGGGTATAGCGGCGTGTACCAAGCTGCCCGTAAGCGGTGAGTAAATCAATAAGCTTCACAGAGCCATCAGGCAACACCAAAATATTGGCGGGCGAAATATCGCCGTGCACCAGTCGGTTTTCATGCAAATAAGCCAGGGCTGTGGCCGCCTGATCCAGTAGTGTAGCCAACTCCCCCGTCTCCAGGGCGCGCCCACCAGCCAAAATGACTGCCAGGTTAGTGGCTTCAACCCAGCGGCTGACAATAGCTACTTTTTCAGGGCCAGCCTGACGGATTTCAATAACATCTTCAATACCGTGATGGCTTACCGGCAGCAGACGGCGGGCTTTAATCTCGGCGTCGTCACCACGTTTACATATACGAATAACCACATGGCGACCGTTACGGTCCAGGCAGCGGCGCGGCACTAACCCGTTTTCGCCACCCAAAGTGCCACCAATAGTGAAGCCCTGCTTTTGTAGGGCCTTAGTGGCGCGCTCATCCCACAAGGCACCCGCCCTGGGAACCTTGATCCCCGTCTTTACGGGTTGTGAAGGAGAGCGTCGCTTAAACATGGTTTCCTTTAACGTAACAACTGCTTGAATTTTATCCGCTGTTAAGAAACGGTATCAAAGCTTGGGTCAGCTTGTAATAAAGTTACGGATGTGGAGCAGGTTGTGACTACGGGATTAATCCCCTACCGTCAAGGTTGGCAGCTCCAACACGATTATGTCACGCAAATCGCCTCTGGGCAGCGAAAATCAACCATAATCTGGGTTGAACATGAACCGGTTTACACCGTGGGTAAACGCACTCACACCTGGGAGCGCCCCAATAGTGACCTGGTTGACAGCGTAGAGGTTATTGACGTTGACCGTGGGGGCAAAACCACCTGGCATGGC
This sequence comes from uncultured Actinomyces sp., assembly GCA_915063485.1. Lineage (GTDB taxonomy): Bacteria > Actinomycetota > Actinomycetes > Actinomycetales > Actinomycetaceae > Actinomyces. Next base: position 14,174 of record CAJZDJ010000031.1, on the reverse strand, counting down.
CCTGGGCAGCTGACGGTTTACCCCCTAATAAAGCTAGCCCACCTAGATGTTATTGAGTATGTGCGTGCCTTAGAGGGCGCCGTCATGCAGTATTTAGACTCCCTGGGGCTAGCAACTATCCGAGTACCCCAGCGCTCAGGAGTGTGGCTGCCAGCTGAAGATAAACGCCCAGAACGTAAAATTTGCGCACTCGGGGTACGAGTTACACGTGGGGTAACCATGCACGGCATTGGTTTAAACGTGAACCCAAACCTGGCAGCTTTTAGCCTAGAGCGGATCATTCCCTGCGGCATTAGTGACGCCGGAGTTACCTCACTGGCCGCTGAGCTGCCTGGAAATTGGTCCATTAGCGAGGTTGCCAACCAACTACGCCCCTACCTGGAAGAACACCTGAGCCCACTAGCGGATCCAAAATCACTATAAACCACAATCCCGCCAGGGAAAAAAGTCCTAAAATAGTTGTTACGGCTAAACCGGACGTAAAGGAAGATTCGTGACCAACCCAGTAAATCCGGCAGGACGCAAGCTGCTGCGCGTAGAAGCACGCAACGCTCAGGTTCCTATCGAAAAAAAGCCTTCCTGGATCCGTACCAAGGCGGTTGTGGGCGACACTTATAAAGACGTACGCAAACTTGTGCGTGAAAAGAAGCTGCACACTGTTTGCGCTGAAGCTAACTGCCCTAACGTTTATGAATGCTGGAATGACCGCGAAGCCACCTTCCTGGTAGGTGGCGGGGTTTGCACACGCCGCTGCGACTTTTGCGATATCGCTACCGGCCGCCCAGGCACTTTCGACCGTGAAGAACCCGCCCGGGTGGGGGCGTCTGTGGCCGACATGCAGCTACGTTACGCCACCGTCACCGGGGTTGCCCGCGATGACTTGGACGACGGCGGGGCCTGGCTTTACGCCGAAACTGCCCGCCAGATCCGTGCCCAATCCCCCGGCACCGGAGTGGAGCTACTAATCCCTGATTTTCGGGTAAACCCCAAGCATCTAGATGAGGTTTTCTCCTCGCGGCCAGAAGTTTTAGGCCACAACCTAGAAACCGTGCCTCGCATCATTAAACAAATTCGTCCCGCTTTCTCCTATGAGGGCTCACTGGAGGTAATCACCCGCGCCCACGAGGCTGGGCTGGTAACCAAATCCAACCTGATTTTAGGTATGGGTGAGCAGCCCGACGAGATTGAAGATGCCCTAGCTGACCTGGTAGATGCCGGCTGTGACATCCTAACCATCACGCAATATCTACGCCCCTCACGCCTACACCACCCCATTGACCGGTGGGTTAAACCCCAAGAATTCGTGGCCCTAGCTAAGTTAGCTGAGCAGATGGGCTTTGCGGCAGTTATGAGCGGCCCCATGGTGCGCTCTTCCTACCGCGCCGGGCTGCTATGGGGGCGGGCCATGCTTAACCGCGGCTGGCCTATCCCTGAGCACCTAAGTGACCTGGCCAAGCCGGTTACCACCATGCAAGAGGCCAGCTCACTACTAGCCCACCAAGGATTAGCTAGCTAAAGGACGTTTTTATTGGTTAAAGCACCAAATCGTTTATCCTTATATATGTGAGTGAGAAAACCCCAGCTACTAAGAAGAAGCGCCTGGCGCGCATCCGTACCTTCGCCCGAAACCTGAAGGACGCCTACACAATTTCAAAGCGCACCTACCCCTGGGTAGGTTGGGCAATGCTGGGTGTGTTAGTGGCCTTCCTAGCCCTAGCCGTAGCTATTTCTATGGCCAGTGGCCAGCCGGTATGGTACTGGATTTTGATGGCCCTTTTGGTTATCGCCTCCATCGACCTAATGATTTTGTCGTGGACCGTCAGGCGCGCCTCCTACAGCCAGATCGAAGGCATGCCCGGTGCCGCCAAAGCCGTGCTTGACCAGCTGCCGCGTGGATGGACCCTGGAAGAAAACCCGGTGTTCATCAACCAGAAAAACCGCGACGTGGTTTGGCGTATGGTTGGCCGCCCCGGTGTGGTGCTAATCGTTGAGGCTCCTCACTCTCGCGCTGGCAAGATCATCAATGAGGAAACCCGCAAAGTTAACCGCGTGGTTCCCAACGTTCCGGTACACGCTCTTGAGGTAGGCACTGAAGACGGCCAGGTCCGCCTAATCGAACTAACCAAGCGCCTGCGCAAACTACCCACCAAGCCCCAATACCTCACCAGCGCCGAAATTACTCGCGTTTCCCAGCGTCTTAGCACCATTGGTTCTAACGGCCTGCCCATCCCCAAGGGCATGGACCCGCGTAAAGCCCGCATTAACCGCCGTGCTCTACGCGGACGCTAAATCTACACTCGCTTTAGACACCCAGCCGCTGGCCGCAAGGTCAGCGGCTACTTTTATCTCCAATCTGACTACCCCAGCAGCTAGGATTTTCGTCCCGAGCAGCGGTTTTTAGGCTAAGAGACACTTTGTATGAAACAAACTGTTTACATTGTCTCTATAGTTTCGTCACTTGTAGCGGTTAGAGTGTTTATGTCGCAAATAGCGACTGCCCATTCCCTAGGCTACTTAAGAGGAACATATGTTCGCGGATGCGCGCCAGGCAGAGGAATACATTAAATCAGAGGGCGTTGAGTTCATTGACGTTCGCTTCTGTGACTTGCCGGGGGTGATGCAGCACTTCACTATCCCCGCCCACACTTTAGGCGATGCGCTAGAGGCCGGCGTGATGTTTGATGGTTCTTCCATCCGTGGCTTTACCTCCATTGAAAAGTCAGACATGAAGCTAATGCCTGACCTATCAACCGCTTACCTAGACCCCTTCCGGGACGCCAAGACACTAATCGTTAACTTCCGCGTAGTTGACCCCTTCACTGACGAGTCCTTCTCCCGTGACCCGCGCTCTGTTGCCGCTAAGGCTGAGGCCTACCTGCGCTCCACCGGCATCGCTGACACCTGCTACATCGGTGCCGAAGCCGAGTTCTACCTGCTAGATTCCATCCGCTACCAGGTCAGCCCCGAGCACACCTTCTACCAGCTTGACTCCTCTGAAGGTCACTGGGCCACCGGCCGCGATGAAGAAGGCGGCAACCTGGGTTACAAGACCGCACTTAAAGGCGGCTACTTCCCCGTCTCCCCCAACGACCAAAACGCAGACCTACGTGACGAAATGGTGCGCTACTGTCAGGAAGTTGGCCTAGACATTGAACGCGCTCACCACGAGGTAGGCTCTGGTGGTCAGCAGGAAATCAACTACCGTTTCAACTCCCTGCTTGCCGCCGGTGACGACATGATGAAGTTCAAGTACGTCATCAAGAACGCCGCCTGGCAGGCTGGCAAGACCGCCACCTTCATGCCCAAGCCCCTAGCCGGAGACAACGGCTCTGGTATGCACTGCCACCACTCACTTTGGAAGGACGGCAAGCCGCTGTTCTTCGACGAGCGCGGCTACGGCCAGCTTTCTGACCTAGCCCGCTGGTACATTGGCGGTATTTTGGAGCACGCTCCGGCGCTACTGGCCTTCACCAACCCCTCGGTTAACTCTTTCCGCCGCCTAGTTCCAGGCTTTGAAGCCCCGGTCAACCTGGTTTACTCGGCCCGTAACCGTTCTGCCTGCATCCGCATCCCGGTCACCGGCACCTCCCCCAAGGCCAAGCGCATCGAGTACCGCGTGCCTGACCCTTCGGCTAACCCCTACCTGTGCTTTGCTGCAGTACTAATGGCTGGCATTGACGGTATCCGTAACCGTATTGAGCCGCGCGAACCTATCGACAAGGACCTCTACGAGCTCAGCCCCGAAGAGTACTTCGACATTGAAAAGCTGCCCTACTCTTTGGACCAGGCCCTAGACGCCCTGGAAGCTGACTACGACTTCCTCACCGAAGGTGACGTATTCACCCCCGACCTGATCGAAACCTGGATCAAGTACAAGCGCGACAACGAAATTCAGCCGCTGCGTGCCCTGCCCCACCCGCTTGAGTTCCAGCTCTACTACGATCTGTAAAGCACTGGTTGACTGGGCGCCACCACCCCCTAGACAGTTACTAGTCACTGTCTAGGGGCAGCTGCCAAGACTGCTCCGGCACATTCCGTTTAGGATCTGCCGGAGCAGTCTTTTTATGCCCTTGTTAGCTTAAGGAAACGGCGGGGCCATGGAGCTTGCCACTTTTAGTCGTCCGGGCGCCGTCGTTATCAAGAGCGAGGGCACCGTCATCAGCAACCTCGGCAGTGCCAAGAACAACTACGACGCAGGGGCGCCGTCGGGGGCAGCGTCAGGGACGGCGTCGACCATAAAACCTAATCCTACAAGCAGTCTCCCTCTAACTTTTTCTCCAGGTGACTAGTTAAAGCATCAGCATATTGTCCAATACCCTCAGTTAGCTGCGGAGTGTAGACGCGAATAGTTTGGATCCAACCAAGCTTTTGCTCCAAAAACAGCGGCGTCAGTTCCCGGTCAGTGACTGTAGCCAAATTGGCCCAACGCTGGCTGTCCATAATCAAGGCAAACTGCCAGTTTTCCTGGCCCGGTTTACGCAGCGCAATATCAACCTTATAGGCGCTTAACCCATAATCACTTTCCACTTCCCAGCCTCGCTTACGCAAAGCCTTAGCTAAAAGATCACGAAGTAGAATTTCCTGCCTATCGGCGTGCGTTGAGCCATTTAATTTAACCCCATCCCTGGCCAGCAGCAAATAGTCACGTAAATCTTGCAAACCCTGGGCAGAGTTTTTAGTTAGCTGCATGTCTTCAGGATCAAATGAAGCAAATACCACCACAGCGGTGCGCGCACGCGTTACGGCTACATTCAACCGTCGCTGACCACCTTGACGGTTAAGCGGCCCAAAATTAAGCGGCAGACGATCCTTTAGCGGGTCCTTTGAAAAACCCACACTCATTAAAATTACGTCGCGCTCATCACCCTGCACGTTTTCTAGATTCTTAACGAAAATAGTTTTATCTGGAGCCACCCCCTCCCCTGGCATATGCTCAGCAATTAGCGGATCATCGTTTTCTTCAAGCAAAGTGGTTATTAAATCCATCTGCTTGGCATTCATAGTTACTACGCCTAGGCTTTGATCCTTAGTTAGCGGATCGTTTAGGCGCCGCGAAATTTCCTCAATAATCGCTTTAGCTTCCACCTCATTGGTGTTTAGCTTATTTTCTTGGTAGTTGGGGTCTGCTTTACGCATGAAGTGACCATTGACCCGGCGCCAGAAAATACCCGTGCCCGGCATTTGTCCAGCGGCAGGTAGGGTGGCTAGCTTATTGGAGTAGTAGTGCTGGTTTGAAAAAGCAATCAAAGATTCTGTCTGAGAGCGGTAATGCCAGGTCAGCATTAGGTTTGGCAGGCGCACTTCCATGGCTTCATCCAGAATCGACTCTAGATCGTTAATGGTTTCATCATCTTCATCCATGTCATCATCCTGGTTGACAGCAAAGAAGTTAGTGGGAGGCATCTGCTTGTTATCCCCCACAATTACTGCGGCTTTAGCGCGCCCAATCGCTCCCATAGCTTGAGGCACGGTCACCTGTGAGGCTTCATCAAAAACCACCAGGTCAAACATAAGAGCACCCGGTTCAATGTGGGTGGCTAGGCTGGCAGGTGAGGCCATTACACACGGAGTGGCGTTTAAAATTTGCTGGCCGTATTTAGAAAACAGGGTGCGGATAGAAGCCGAGTTACGTTTAGCATCAAGCTGCATACGTAGCTGCTGCGTGTCTTGGTCTGGCTGGTTAGTCCAGCCTCTGGCCTCAAACAGTTTGGCGGGTAAAACTTGGCGGTACATATCGCGTACCTGCCGCCAGTTTTCATTGGTGTTTTGTGTTAGCCCCTGCTGCGCGACGGCGTCGAAATTATCTAGCTCAAAAGCCGCCAGTCGCTCCTCAATTGACTGAGCACACAGGGCCAGCTGCAAAGAAGCCTCTACTTGAGCTGGGGTTAACTGCTGATGTTTGAGGTGGTCGGCAAGTTCATCTAAACCTTTACTTTCTAAAGCTTGGATAGCTTTGTTTAGCCGCGCCACTTGACGCAGTTTGGGTAGATCCTGCTCTACCTGCTGGCCGCGTTGTATCCACTGGTCAATGTGGGTTTTTAGTTCCTGACCGCCAAGATTGCACTCGGGGGCCTGGGTTAGTTCACACCAGGTGCACTCAGCTGATTCTAAATGCGTAAGTGCTTGCCTTAGCTCAGCCAGTTCACCCACATCCCACAACCAAATCGGTAGCTTTTCTTGTAGTTCTAGTGAGGCCTGGAAATCTTCCAGATGCTGCACAAAATCGTTATCCCAAAATGCCAGGTGCTTTTTTAGCTCAGGTAACTGATCGAGTTGGTTAAGGATATAGGCCATCTGGATGCGTAAGGCACGCATTTGCCCTACTGACTCCATAACTTTTTTAGGCCGGTAAGTTTTGACAAGCTTTTTTTGCGCAGTTACCGCAAGTTCAGCTTGCAGGGCGCCTGCCAGTATGGAGGCAAAGTGGCGACGACGTGCGCGCCTACCCAGCTTCCAGCTTCTAGCCTGGGCGGCGGCTTGTTCTAGCTGGTCAAGATCACCAACTTCAATAAAAGCTTGCGAGTAAGCAGCTAGCAGGCCTTCAAGTAGGTCTTTAAGGGAGTGAGCCTGACTTACCACTGTTTTAATTAGCGCCAGCGTATCTTCAACTTCTTCGCGTTGAGGGCGGCTAAGTAACTGTTTTTGGTTAACAGCCAGGAATGAATCTAGGTCTTCACTTGTCTTAGCTGCATTTAGGTCACCGGAAATGAGCTGCTCAAATGCGCTAGTTTCTGATAGCTGGGCACAAGCAGCGGATAGATTTAAGGCAGCTTCTTTAAGGCTATCTAGCGAGCCACTTAGGTCAAAGCCCTCCCATCTGGTTAGTAGCTCAGGCTCAACCCAGTTTTTAGCCACCTCCTTTACTAAGCCTTCAAGCTCGTCCGGGCTAGGGCTTGGATTTTGGGCATAACCGCTTGGCAGGGAGATAAATTTTACGTCATCATTACGCTTAATATCTTCACTTAGTGTTAATGCTCCCCAAAGCGATTTATTAAGTTTGTTTGGGGTGCGGATTGCCGTTGAGTATTTTTGTAATGCCTCTATATTCCTAACTAGCCTCGTCTTACGTAACTGCCAGCGTTCAGGCTCATAGCTGTGTTTAGCATCAATGGAAGTTTTAATTTGATTGCGTACAGCTTTGCTAACATTATCAGTTCCGTGCATATCTAGCACGAATTTACTTAAACCTATATCTTCTAAACGGACCTTGACAACGTCTAGCGCTGCCTGTTTTTCTGCTACAAATAGCACCTTTTTGCCAGCCAATAGGTTGGCGGCAATTAGGTTAGTGATGGTCTGGCTTTTCCCAGTTCCAGGTGGGCCTTGCAGCACAAAACTGCGGCCGCTTGTAGCGGCTACTACTGCTTGTAGCTGTGAGCCATCGGCGGGAATTGGCAAAATATTTTCAGTTTCATCGGCTTTGAGAGCGCTTATATCACTATCCCCATTGGGGTCTAGGAAAGCGCGTCCAGAACTGGTGGCGATATGGGCAAACACTGGAGAAGCCATAAACTTTTCCCAATATTCACCCATATCTTTCCACATGTTAAAGGTAGAGAAGTTGGCATTGAACAAGTATGCAGTCTGCGACACTTTCACCTCAATGCGCGCATCTACTAGCTCGCGGCTTATCGCCGTAAACATCTGTAAAATGTCTATATCATGACTACCTTCAGGTAGCTCATTAAGCGTAGATAACGTTAAGCCATATTCTTTTTTCAGCCATTCCGATAGGCAATAGTTAGGAATTATTTCATCTTCGCCATCGCATTTGATTTCGAAGGGAGCTATTTTAGATGATCGACTTAGCTTAACTGGCACTAAAAATAGTGGAGCTTTGTTAGTTTTACCTGCCTTAGCGTAGGTTAGTTCCCCTAAGCTTAAGTATAGGTTAGCATTACCGGTTTCTTCAGCCAGTGTCAGAGATTTTTTTCTTAGCTTATCTAAACCATTAACGTAGGTAGAGCGATTAGTGTCAATGTGAACCTCACGCTGATCTGATAGTTTGTTATAAAGAACACGATCTGCTAGCTGTGTGGCGTCCTTAATTCCTTTGGCCCGGTCAATTGGGTCAATCTTTTTCATGTCTTTTAATGTCAGGCTATGGCCGTCAAGAATTAACTGTTTTAGTTCAGCTAGCATGCCTTGGCGTAGCTCTAATTTATAGGCGTTAGTTTTAAGGCTTAGCAAAGGGTTAGTTAGTTTTAGATCTAGCAGTCGCCGCTGCCAGTCTTGTACTCGCTGAGGTGGCTCAGCCGGGCTATCTACCTTTGGCTCTAGGACTTCAATTTGCTCTAGAACTTCAATATTTTCAGCGATTTGCCCCAGTTCTCCACTACTATCATCAGCCAGAACCGCAGCCTCGTGAGCTACTTCAGCTGCGCCGTCGCCGTTAGGTAGGGCGCAATTGCTGGCCATGATTTCCTCAGCATTGAAGCCCTCTATAGATTCATTGATAGGTAACTCTGTAATATGGTTTGCAAGCTGCGAGCGTACATCTACCAGTCCCTGTGCTAACTCAAAATATTTTTCAGCCTCCGCAACGGCTTTTTCAAAAGGTACTCGATTAAGTGCCTGTACCGGATCAAAGACCAATAATTTTTTACCGCGTAGATAATTCTGCGACTTCATTTCGCCTTGCACTACTGCAGAATTTAAGGGGCGTTCTAGGTTTACTGCAGCTAGTAGTCTACCGCGCGCTATAACTAATACCGGTTTTAGTCGGCAAGCTGCGGCTAGAGCTGAATATAGCAGGACTAGTTCCGAGGCCGTGGCCGTGCCTTGTCGCAAAACCTCACCTGAAGTTCGCAGACGCACTACTGGCACTTGCCAAGTTTCTTCTCCAGCAGTAATCAAAATGTTTGTTGCTGCTGTTGAGTTAGCACTGTGATCTGGTTGAAATTCAAATTGGCCAAGTACTTGATAACAGGCTTCAGCTAAATTTTTCAGCTCTTGACGCCCTGAACTTGCTGGTTGCGTATCTAGTAGTTCATGTACTTGTTCACGCAATAGCTGTAGAGCCGGGTCTTGAGTTTGCACATAGCTAGCAAGCATGCCCCAAAGCTCAGGTAGCAGCAAAAACTCTGTGTTGGCCAGGATTTTAAGCGGGAACTCTTCGCTAACACTCCTACCCAAGGATTCAACGGTAACTACCAAGGCACCTTCACGCTGCTCAGGTAGCACGTCTAAAGCATCAGGATTTACATGGGATTTAGAACGTAAATCCCATTGCTGAGCACGTTCAGAGACCTTTTTCGTTATAACAATTGGCGTAAATAACTGCTTACCTTGAAACTTAGCACAAACTGATACTTTAGCATCTAATGCATCTATTTCACTACCATCAGCTTCACTTAGTTCCACACTTGCAACCAGTCCTAGGTCAGCCCTAGACATTACTCGACTAGTTGCCGGCATGTAGTGCAAGGTGACAACAAGTGGACCACAGTGCACTTCAACCTGTTGATAGTGCTCCATTTAAACCTCAACGTAAGCAGTGTTGATAAGCTCCTCCCATCTTACCTATCCCCGTTAGGGGCTTTTGCGTTTTCTTCTACTTCTAAGATCACAGTTTTATGGAGACAGTTAGCAGGTATTCAACAGTCTACTCAGTCCCCAAAGGGGCCACTCCACCAAAGGAGTCGCGTTAACGTTGTTGCCGAGCGGACCTCTAACCAATTAACCCTCTAAATCAAGTATTAGAGTCAGGCCAGAAAAGCTAAGTAGAAGGGACTGGCTGACAAGGATACAGAAGCCTTGGTTGACGGGAACGCTGAAGGTTCTGTGAGGGCTGACAACAAGCCTGACTACTATAATACCGTGCAATAGACTGGCGAAGGATCCACAAGGGGGTGTTGGCAATTTTTCTCAGTTTTAGAGGTGATACAAGACACATTAGTGCAGGTTTTTTGATTTACCTGCGAGATCTAACCTGCAGACCTAGAATGTTATGCATTACTAAACACAGTGTATAACACTCCAAAAGCATGGGGTGTTATGTACCATGCTTTGTAATACTTCCCCAACACTCTCTTAAATCTTCATCAGTGCAGATAAACCATGGGGGAACACAATGGGGGCCCTAGTAACTAAACGCCACCTTCAAGCGGCGTTGGCTTTAACCCTGCTGGCTTGTTCAGGGCTGACCGGGTGCAGTGGGAGCCAAGAGCAGGGCGGTTCAAGCAGTGCCGGCAGTAAGGCCGCCGTCGCCACTGCACACACCAAAGCAGCTACAGTCACACCCAAAGCCAGCAGCAAGGCCACTGGTACACCCACCACCACTCCGACCGCAACCTTGTCACCAGAACTTGAGGCCGCCAGGAAACAAGCACGCGACAGCCAACCTCCAGTCAAACCTGAACTAATCACTATCAACAGTGAAGATGGCGCGATAGCCACCGCAAAATACTGGCTACAGCTATATTACTACACCTACATCAGCGGCAACACCAGCCAATACAAAGAACTATGCCCAGGCAGTAATGACGGATGCGCCGGAGTAATCAAAACAACCATAGAAAATCACTCTGAGGGCGGCTGGGTGAGCCCAGTAAATATTAGAGTGCTTAAAGCTTATCGTAGAAACGATTTTCCTAACTCAATGATTATTGAAATCGATTACGAACAAGAGGATTTCTATCAATACTATGGGGACGCTTCTTCAAAACTCTACGCCGGCGCAAAATGTTGGGCTGCAGTAGAACTTAGCTATCAAAATAACCACTGGATCGTAGTTAGGCAGAAAAACAAAAAATTTAAGTAGGTTACTGACTACAGCAACAATTACGGGATGCTTAACTACTGCGCTCTGCATTCCAGCGACTTTTGCCTCTACAGATGTTACTAATAATGATCAAGGCTGGATTATTCATGGAAGCGAGAACGGCACTGCTCCTGGTGGTTTTTCGTCTGTGGCTGAGCCGGCCGGGCCTGTGGACCCTGAAGCAGCTAAACGAGCCGCTGAAAAGTACCACTTCCACTGCGTCACAATGCCGAAATTAGTTGCCTTCTTTGATAAAACCGAGATAGTCACCCCCCAAGAATGCACTGCCCAAGCCAACACTGGTGCACCTTTGGCTGCTGGGCCTACCACGGTCAGTAACGAACAGGTCGCCCGACTGATCCCGCACGGATCAGGTATAAACCGCTACCCCAGTGGCGAGGTTTTCGTTATTTTCAAGCAACCCATGATGGTATGGACTAGCCCCAACAAACAAACCTTCAACATAACTTTGTTGGGAACACCCATTGAGGTTGAGGCTACGCCTGTGTCTTTTAACTGGGATTGGGGAGACGGCCAGTCTTTTGAAACTACTGATCCGGGCACGCCGTACCCTAACTACACTGTCAGCCACGCCTATGAGGTAACCGGCAACGGGTATGTGATTAGGTTGCGTACTTCCTGGTCGGCTAGGTGGCGTATAGCCGGCCAAACCCAATGGCACCAAGTCAACGGCACAGTAACCACCACTGAAACCTCAAGCCCGTTCAACCTATACATCGCTGACTCTTACGGCACCACACCATAAGAGACTTTGAGTCGCCGCTCTATAGAGAGCTTCTTACGGCACTACTTTAAATTTTTCGGCAACGGCTTGTTGCAACTCGTAATTAGATGAATCAATGTAGATGAATCATGGGGAAACACAATGAGGAAACCACCAACTAAACGCCACCTTCAAGCGGCGTTAGCTTTAACTCTACTGGCTTGTTCAGGGCTGACCGGGTGTAGTGGGAGCCAGGAGCAAGGCGCTACAAATGCTGACAGTAAGGCCGCCGTCGCTAGCACGCAAGCTAAGACATCAACCGCAACAGCCAAGGCTACTGGTACAGCTACTTTAACTGGCGCGCCCACAGCAACCGCTAGCCCAACCATCACTATGACTCCAGAACTAGAGGCTTCAAAGAAACGGGCTCTAGCCACACCGCCGCCACCCAAACCCGAGCTGATCACGGTCAACAGCGACGACGGCTCGATCGCTACCGCTAAGTACTGGGTGCAGCTCTACTACTACATCTACACCACCGGCAAAACAGATGATTACAAAGCACTCTGCCCTGGCAATAGCGCTACAGCAGTAAACCCTGTAAAGCATGCTACAGAGAACCACTCCGAAGGAGGATGGGTGGAACCTGTAACAGTTAAGTTTACTGACGGCTTTAGAAGAACTGATTTTCCAGACACGGTAGTTATTCAGGTTAATTATGACAGAGACTCATTTACCCAGTATCACGGAGACGGAGAAATTATTGAGTTTAAAAAAGAATCTCGTTGGGCAGTGTTGGAACTTAACTATGTTAATGGACAATGGACAATAGTAAGGCACAAAGATGAGACTTCGGAATAAGATAGCTATCGCAACTATCACTGCATTATTCACATTACCTTTTAATTTTTCTACTAGCTGTCAAGCAAAAAGTAATGTTTCTGGCGGAGAAGATGGTGCCTCCTGGGATGTTCACAGTCAAAATAACACGACCAGGTCTGGTGGTTTTTCTGCGGTGGCCGAGCCGGCCGGGCCGGTAGACCCTGAAGCCGCTAAACGAGCTGCTGAAAAGTACCACTTCCACTGCGTCACAATGCCGAAATTAGTTGCCTTCTTTGATAAAACCGAGATAGTCACCCCCCAAGAATGCACTGCCCAAGCCAACACTGGTGCACCTTTGGCTGCTGGGCCTACCACGGTCAGTAACGAACAGGTCGCCCGACTGATCCCGCACGGATCAGGTATAAACCGCTACCCCAGTGGCGAGGTTTTCGTTATTTTCAAGCAACCCATGATGGTATGGACTAGCCCCAACAAACAAACCTTCAACATAACTTTGTTGGGAACACCCATTGAGGTTGAGGCTACGCCTGTGTCTTTTAACTGGGATTGGGGAGACGGCCAGTCTTTTGAAACTACTGATCCGGGCACGCCGTACCCTAACTACACTGTCAGCCACGCCTATGAGGTAACCGGCAACGGGTATGTGATTAGGTTGCGTACTTCCTGGTCGGCTAGGTGGCGTATAGCCGGCCAAACCCAATGGCACCAAGTCAACGGCACAGTAACCACCACTGAAACCTCAAGCCCGTTCAACCTATACATCGCTGACTCTTACGGCACCACACCATAAGAGACTTTGAGTCGCCGCTCTATAGAGAGCTTCTTACGGCACTACTTTAAATTTTTCGGCAACGGCTTGTTGCAACTCGTAATTAGATGAATCAATGTAGATGAATCATGGGGAAACACAATGAGGAAACCACCAACTAAACGCCACCTTCAAGCGGCGTTAGCTTTAACTCTACTGGCTTGTTCAGGGCTGACCGGGTGTAGTGGGAGCCAGGAGCAAGGCGCTACAAATGCTGACAGTAAGGCCGCCGTCGCTAGCACGCAAGCTAAGACATCAACCGCAACAGCCAAGGCTACTGGTACAGCTACTTTAACTGGCGCGCCCACAGCAACCGCTAGCCCAACCATCACTATGACTCCAGAACTAGAGGCTTCAAAGAAACGGGCTCTAGCCACACCGCCGCCACCCAAACCAGAGCTGATCACGGTCAACAGCGACGACGGCGCCATAGCCACCGCTAAGTACTGGGTGCAGCTTTATGGGTATATCTACACAACTGGTCGCACAGCTGAATATGAGGCTTTATGTCCTTCCGAGTCAGTCACATGCGTTAACCCGGTAAAACATGCCAAAGAAAACCATGCTGCTGGCGGCTGGATGGACCCCGTACAAAGACGGTTCATTAAAGCTTTCAGACGTGATGATTTCCCAAACTCAATGGTGATTCAGGTTAACTACGAATACGACGCTTTCAATCAATACCACGAAGACGGCACAGTGAAACATTTTGACAGTGGATATCGATGGGCTGCTGTTGAACTCCGTTATGTAGATGGGCAGTGGACAGTAGTTAGGCACAAAGATGAACCGTTTAATTAGTTACTGCAGCATACTGTTGACACCCATTCTTGTGGTTATCGGTAGCACAGCTGCTGCAAATGTGAATTATTGGGACGATAGAGATGGAAGTGGCTGGGTAATTCATGGACGTGAGAACGGCTCTACTCCTGGTGGTTTTTCGTCTGTGGCCGAGCCGGCCGGGCCTGTGGACCCTGAAGCCGCTAAACGAGCCGCTGAAAAGTACCACTTCCACTGCGTCACAATGCCGAAATTAG
>CAJZDJ010000030.1 GCA_915063485.1 uncultured Actinomyces sp. | reverse complement strand
AGGTGTCGTCGTAGTGGACGGTGACGGACAGGACCACGTTCATGAACGCGGGGTTCACGTCGCCGATGTTCCAGGTGACCGTGTGGGTCGCGGCGTCGTAGGAGCTGGGCACGGTCGCGGCCGTGTTGGTGATGGTGTTACCCGAGGCCGTGGAGGACACGTAGGTCGCACACTGGGGCAGCGGGTCGGTGACGACGACGTTCGTCATGTTGGTCTTGCCGTTCAGACCGTCGATCGTGGTGTCGTACTTCGGGGTGATCTGGTAGGTCACGTCCACGTTCTTCGGGGTTGCGACGGGGCCGGTTTTCGACAGGAGGGGCGTCGGCTCGGAGTAGATCGTGACGGTGTCCTGCGCGGTCACGGTGGTGTCGCCCGAGGAGAAGGTGGCGACAGGGGTCACCGTAGAGCTGCCGGGGGTCACGCCGCGAGGCGCGGTAAACGTCAGCACGGTCTGGAAGGACGTGCCGGCGGCGACGGTTCCGAGGTTGTAGGTGACGAGGCCGTCCGTGGTCGCTGTCGGGCGCTTGATCTCGGGAGTAACGACCTTGTTGCCGGCGGTGGCCGTGGCGTTGACGCCGTCGGGAGCCGAGTCAGGGTTGGAGTCACCTGCGGGAGTGATCGTGTGCGGCAGCGTGATGGTCACGACCGAGTTCAGGCAGTCCTCTGTGGTGGAGGCGCAGGAAAACTCGACGACGTAGCGTTGTTCGACGCCTGACAGGTAGGAGTCCTCGTCGGCGTTGATTGCAAGTTTGAGGGTGGGGGCGGCCGCATATGTGGGCAGCGACGTCACGCCAAGAAAGACGAGAGCGGTCGTCACCAACATGGCAAGCAGCTGGGCTGGCCTCGAAGCCTTTGACCATGTGTCGTTGATGTGCACAGCGTTCTCCTGTTGTGCGGATAAAGGATGAATCAGGCCAATTTTAGCGGTTTCAAAGCAAGTGTGAAATAGTGGCAACTATTGCAAAACTGCTCGTAACTAAAGGTTTATTAGGTCAGATTTCAAACTTCTGACCGATTGTGTGAAAGACTTATTCACACAGTTTATTCACAAGTGTGCACAGGCCTGTGGATAAACATTGGCGGAATACCAGCTCAGGGTCGTTAGTCCCAGAAGCGACCGCCGATGATCGGCATCATCCATAGACATGACCAGCTGGTCGGATAAATAGGGGCACACAGCCTCCGATACGCTGACATGTGAGGCCATCGCCAACAAATTGCGGAAGCTCACATACGACAAAACCCGCAACCATCAGGTTGCGGGTGAAAAGTGGAGCTAACGGGACTCGAACCCGTAACCCCCTGCTTGCAAAGCAGGTGCGCTACCAATTGCGCCATAGCCCCATTAGGCCGGATCAGCTACTTCAATCCAAGGTTGCGCTTGCCAACGTTTAGGGGCGGTTTTTAACCAGAGGGCATAACCGCAAGCACCTAGGCTAAGTGCAATCAGGGATTTAGCTGCGAAGCTCATTAATTTGCTCCGTTCAACCGGTGGTGGGCCTAGCTGGACTCGAACCAGCGACCTCATCCTTATCAGGGATGCGCTCTAACCAACTGAGCTATAGGCCCGTTTGACTCGATAGAGATTACACGAGCCAGACGCAGATAATCAAATTGAATTAGTCATCTGCCAGTGTGAGATAGACCCCACCGATAAGGTGAGTAGTCACGTTGTAGATCATGGCACC
Organism: uncultured Actinomyces sp.; assembly: GCA_915063485.1. Classification (GTDB taxonomy): domain Bacteria; phylum Actinomycetota; class Actinomycetes; order Actinomycetales; family Actinomycetaceae; genus Actinomyces. The sequence continues at coordinate 18,735 of CAJZDJ010000030.1, read as the reverse complement.
AATCGTGGCCAGGGCAGTGGACAAAATAATGTTCACAACCGCCACCACAGTAGCCAGGGAAACCGCGCGCGAAAGTTTGAGGTACTCCACCACGGCCTGCAGCGACTTTTCACCACCAAGCTGCTGTACCTGATCCTTAATCTTGGCGAACACGTGCAGCGCATCTAGAGAGAACCACACCACTACAGCCGCAACAATGGTCATGATGCCTACTGCCACTGATAGCAGGAAGGCAGTCTTCATAACCGACCAGGGGTCCACACGCTCTAGCGCTAGGCGCACAAAGCGACGCTCAGCGGCAGCAGGGGCAGGCTTGGGGTTGTGCTGGCGCGGGGGCTGCGCCGGAGGCATAGATGCGGGCATCTGTCGCGGCGCCGGGCGTGAGCCGCCCGCCTGAGGTGCGGTGCGGATACGCGGCGGCGGTCCCGGCTGCACGCCCTTGGGGGGAACACCCTTGGGCTGGTTGCCCTTAGGCTGGGGCGTGATCGAGGGGGGTACCGACATTATTTGGCCTCGCTTTCATTCGCGTCTAAGGCTACCGACTCTTGGGCCTGCTCGTCACCCTCTAAAGGCGGGTTAACTGACTCATTTACGTCGGATTGGGCACTAGCGCCTAGTTCGGTTGCGTCATCGTCGGAAAGGTCACGTTCTTGGGAACGGGCGACGGCGATAATCCGGTCGCTTTCGTCGGGTTTGGCGAAGGTGACGCCCTGGGTGTTACGGCCGGTGCGGGACACTTCTGCCACCGCCGAGCGCATTACCTTACCCGAAGCCATGATGCACAAAACCTCATCGGATTCGTCCGTGATCAAGGCCCCTACTAGCTCACCGCGAGCTTCCACCAGGTTGGCTACCTTCACGCCCAGACCACCACGGCCCTTAACCGGGTATTCATCCACGCTGGTGCGCTTGGCGTAACCTCCGTCAGTAACCACAAATAGGTCGGCGCCTTCACGCACCACATCCATGGCTAGCAGGCTGTCGCCGTCGCGGAAACGCATACCGGTGACGCCGCTGGTGGCGCGGCCGGTAGCACGCAAGGTGGCGTCGGTGGCGGTAAAGCGGCAGCTTTGGCCGTGACGTGAAACCAGAATTAGATCCTGGCCTTCATCTAGCAAAGCCGCACTGACCAGCTCATCGGGGTTACCGTCGGCGTCTTCACGCAGGTTGATAGCAATCACACCGCCAGAGCGGTTGGATTCGTATTCACGCAGCGCAGTCTTCTTAACCAGGCCCCGGCGGGTAGCCAACACCAGGTATTGGCTTTGCTCGTAGTCTTTAAGCTCCATTACCTGGGCAATAGTTTCACCCGGCTGGAAAGCCAACAGGTTGGCTACGTGCTGGCCCTTGGCGTCGCGACCGCCCTCAGGCAGCTCATAGGCCTTGGCGCGGTAAACGCGGCCCAGGTTAGTGAAGAACAGCAGCCAGTGGTGGGTGGTGGTGACGAAGAAGTGCTCTACTACGTCATCTTCACGCAGGGCCGCGCCCTTAATGCCCTTACCGCCACGGTGCTGGGAGCGGTAGTTGTCGGTGCGGGTGCGCTTGGCGTAACCACCACGGGTGATGGTGACTACCACTTCCTCTTCGGGGATGAGGTCTTCCATACTCATTTCGCCCTCGTGCGGCACGATTCGAGTACGGCGCTCGTCACCGAACTTCCCAGTGATTTCTGCCAGCTCAGTGGAGATAATGCCGCGCTGACGCTCAGGGCGGGCCAAGATGTCACGCAGGTCGGCTACGCGCTCGCGCAGCTCCTCGGTTTCCTGCTGAATCTTTAGGCGTTCCAGAGCGGCTAGGCGTCGCAGCTGCAAGGACAAGATGGCCTCAGCCTGGATTTCATCTACGCTGAGCAGCTCCATTAGGCCCACACGCGCCTCATCAGTGGTGGGGGAGCGGCGGATCAGCGCGATTACGGCGTCTAGGGCGTCGATGGCGCGCATTAGGCCATCCAAAATGTGCAGGCGGTCCAGGGCCTTTTGTAGGCGGAACTGGGTGCGGCGCACAATCACGTCCAGCTGGTGCTCCACCCAGTGGCGTACAAAGCCATCCAGGCTTAGGGTGCGCGGCACGCCGTCGACTAGCGCCAGCATATTGGCGGGGAAAGAGTCTTGTAGCTGGGTGCGCTTGTAGAGGTTGTTTAGTACTACCTTGGCTACGGCGTCGCGCTTAAGCACAATTACTAGACGCTGTCCGGTACGGCCGGAGGTTTCGTCACGGATGTCAGCAATACCGCCCAGGGAGCCGTCACGTACCAGCTGGGCAATCTTTTCAGCCAGGTTGTCGGGGTTTACCTGGTAGGGCAGCTCGGTTACTACCAGGCACTGGCGGCCGTGGATTTCTTCCACGTTGACGACGGCGCGCTGGATGATACCGCCACGACCGGTACGGTAGGCCTGCTCAATACCGCGACGACCCAAAATTGTGGCGCCGGTGGGGAAGTCAGGGCCGTGTACTCGCTGCAGTAGGGCCTCAAGTAGCTCTTCACGTGAAGCGTCAGGGTGCTCTAGCAGCCACTGTACGCCGTCGGCCACTTCCCGCAGGTTGTGCGGGGGAATGCGGGTGGCCATACCCACCGCAATACCCTCAGAGCCGTTAACTAGCAGGTTGGGGAAACGGGAAGGCAAGATAGTGGGTTCTTGCTCTTTACCGTCATAGTTGTCCTGGAAATCGACGGTGTTTTCGTCGATGTCGCGCACCATTTCCATGGCCAGGGGGGCCATTTTACATTCGGTGTATCGCGGCGCAGCCGGGCCCAGGTTACCGGGGGTACCGAAGTTACCCTGTCCGGCTACCAGCGGGTAGCGCATAGACCAGGGCTGTACTAGACGGGCTAGGGCGTCGTAAATGGCGGCGTCACCGTGGGGGTGGAAGCTACCCATTACGTCACCCACCACACGCGAAGACTTAGAGAAAGCCGCGTTGGGGCGGTAACCGCCGTCGTACATGGCGTAAAGAATGCGGCGGTGTACCGGTTTGAGGCCGTCGCGTACGTCCGGCAGGGCGCGCCCAACAATCACACTCATGGCGTAGTCGAGGTAGGAGCGCTGCATTTCCAGCTGCAAATCGACGCGCTCAACGCGGTCGAATCCGGGTTCCTCGATTACTTCGATCTGGTCGTCACTCACGAAAGTTATTCCTGTTCTTTAAGTAGTCGAGGGCTCAGATATCCAGGAAGCGCACGTCGTTAGCGTTGCGTTGGATGAAGCTACGGCGTGATTCGACGTCGTCACCCATCAAAACCGCGAAGGTTTCGTCAGCGTCGGCAGCCTCATCCAAGGTGACCTGCTTGAGGATGCGGTGGGCTGGGTCCATGGTGGTGTCCCACAGCTCGTGGTCGTTCATTTCACCTAGACCCTTGTAGCGCTGAATGCCGTTTTCCTTGGGCATACGCCAGCCCTTGGCGGCACCAGCTTCACGCAGGCGGTCGCGCTGCTCATCGCTGTAGGCAAATTCGTGCTCGGCGTTGGACCACTTGAGGCGGTACAGCGGCGGCATAGCGATGTAGACGTGACCGTTTTCGATCAGCGGGCGCATGTAGCGGAACAGCAGCGTCAGCAGCAAGGTGGCGATGTGGGAGCCGTCCACATCGGCGTCGGCCATAATCACGATCTTGTGGTAACGCAGCTTTTCAAGCTCAAAATCTTCACCAATGCCGGTACCAAAGGCGGTGATCAGCGAGCGGATAGTGTCGCTGGACAGGGCGCGGTCTAGGCGGGCCTTTTCCACGTTCAAAATCTTGCCTCGGATTGGCAAAATCGCCTGGTGCTCGGGGTCGCGACCACCTACCGCAGAGCCACCTGCGGAGTCACCCTCAACGATGAAAATTTCAGATTTGGAGGCGTCACGTGAGGAGCAGTCACGCAGCTTACCGGGCATGGAGGCGCTTTCTAGCACACCCTTACGACGGGTAGCTTCACGGGCTTTACGGGCCGCAATACGCGCAGCAGAAGCCTGCTTAGCCTTGCTAATAACTGCCTTGGCGTCTGCCGGGTGAGCGTCAAACCAGTCGGTTAGCTGGGCGTAAACCGTCTGCTGTACAAAGGAGCGGGCCTCAGTGTTACCCAGTTTGGTTTTGGTCTGGCCCTCAAACTGGGGCTCAGAGAGCTTAATGGAGATAACTGCCGTTAGGCCCTCACGTACGTCCTCACCGGAGAGATTATCTTCCTTGTCTTTAAGCAGGCCCTTTTCGCGCGCATACTTGTTGACCAGCGTGGTCAGGGCGGTGCGGAAGCCTTCTTCGTGAGTACCACCCTCGGTGGTATTGATGGTGTTGGCGTAGGTGTGTACCGACTCGGAGTAGGCGGCGGTCCACTGCATGGCGATTTCTACACTCATACCACCGTGCTCGCCGCTTTGCTCAGCAGAGAAGTCAATGATTTCGGGGTGGATCAGCTCGGCCTTCTTGGTTTTGTTCAAGAAGTGTACGTAGTCGCGTAGACCGTCGGAGTACATGTAAGACACGCTGCGGTGCTTGTGCTCCTGGGTGTCTTGCTCGCTGCCGGCAATTTCGTCGCCGTCAACGGATAGGTCACGCTCGTCGGTTAGCGAGATGCGCAAGCCCTTGTTCAAGAAGGCCATCTGCTGGAAACGACGACGCAGCGTCTCAAAGTCGAAAACGGTGGTTTCGAAAATCTCGGGGTTGGGCCAGAAGGTGACGGTTGTGCCCGTCTGGTCAGTGGCCTCGCCGCGACGTAAGGGAGCAGTGGGGACGCCGTCGGCAAAATCAATATTCCAAACGTAACCGTCGCGGCGCACCTCAACGGACAGGCGAGAGGATAGGGCGTTAACTACTGACACACCCACACCGTGCAGACCACCGGAAACGGAGTAACCGCCGCCGCCGAACTTACCGCCTGCGTGCAGCACGGTAAGCACTACCTCAACTGCGGGCTTGTGTTCAGTGGGGTGCTCATCAACCGGGATACCGCGACCGTTGTCTACCACGCGCACACCGCCGTCGGGCAGGATGGTGACTTCAATGTGGTCACAGTAACCGGCTAGAGCCTCATCTACGGAGTTATCCACTACCTCGTATACGCAGTGGTGCAGGCCGCGCTCACCGGTGGAACCGATATACATACCGGGACGCTTGCGGACAGCTTCAAGGCCTTCCAAAACCGTGATATTTGAAGCTCCGTAGCTGTCGTTAGTCACAGTGCTATCCTGCTCAGCCACGTCTAATATGCTCCTCGTTCTTGCTTGGCAGGGTCAAAAAATATCCTTGCCTTTGCATTAGGTCTGTATGTGCCGTCTAGGGAGGGTTTAACGGCACGTTTAACTACCCGGTAAGGCAGCTCAAACTACCTATATTCTACCGTGTTAGGCGCGATTTTCCGGCCTGGCGGCGGTGTGGCCCTAAGCAAATACTGTGCCTTAGCTATCACTTAGGCTCCGGCTGCCCGACGGCGCCTGGTGGCGGCGCTTAGTACCCACAGCTGACGGCGCCCGCTTGGGCAAGCCGCGCACTTTAGCCGTAGGTGTCGCGCACCCCGCGCGCCCCGGGCACAGCCAATTTGCCGTGCTGCCAGGTGTAATCTGCGTTAGGGCCGCGCACTTTAATGCTTTTGACAATGCCCGGGCCTACTTCGCGCTCAAATAGGGCCTCCAGTTGGGGCATCATCAGTTGCAGTTGCTGCGCCCAGTTGGTGGAGTGGGCGCGCATTACCAGGCGTCCATTTTTGAAGGAATAAATGCTGCAATTTTCGGCCATATCCTTGCCGACAATCTCTTCCCAGCGCACCTTGACACTGGCTATGCGCAGGGATTCTTCCCAGCCTTGGCGGTGAAAAAAGCCGTCCAGCTCGCGTTTACCTGAGCGCGGATCGCGCCAATACACGCGAGCTTGGGAGGCGGGTTGGCCGTTGACGATCTCGGCGTGGCGTTCTTGGCGCCGGCGAATACGCCCAATACTGACTGCGTCCCAGGGCGCTAGTGCGTCCGCATTTGCGGCTGGGTTTTGGGCGGCGTTTACAGGTGCGTTTGCGGCGCCATTCTGGGCTGCGCTTGGGTTCGCATTTGGGGCGGCATTTGCGCCCGCGTTTAGGGCTGCGCCCGCAGTTTGCTCGTTCAGCGACGACGACGCCGGAGCCCCGCCTGCTGCTTGGCTTGCTGCTAGCACTGGGCCACCAGGGCTTTTACGAGGTAGGCGCTTTAGAGCATGGCCCGCATTCCAGGCCTGCTCGCGCTGGCGTGCCAGCGCGGCAACAGCCATTTGGTCGCCGTAATCTTCACTGTTCACGACTAAACTTCGCTTACTACAGAGCCGGCCACCTGCAGACGGTGATGATCAAGTTCGCTAGGGACGTCGTCGCCAACCGCAGCGGTAATAAGCACTTGCTGAGCCTGGGCTACCATCTGCGACAAGGCCCGACGCCTGCGCATATCTAATTCCGCGAAAACATCATCAAGAATCAAAATCGGGTCTTCGCTCTTACCATCGATGCTGGTCAAGGCGCTATCAGCGCGCATTAGCTCAAAACTAGCCAGACGCAGCGCAAGCGCTAGCGACCACTGTTCACCGTGTGAAGCAAAACCTTTAGCAGGCAGATGCCCCAGGAACAGCGTCAAGTCATCGCGGTGTGCCCCCACCAGGTTCACTGCCCGCTCTAATTCCCGCTGACGCAGCTGTCCCATAGTTTCGAGCAAAGCTTTACTGGTGGCCTGCACATCCAGGAGAGAATTTTCGTAATCCGCCCACGCCTCGGTGTCTGAAATGTCCGGGTCAGCTACGCCGCGCGCAGCCAGTAGGCTCGCGCGGTAGGCCAGATTTGCCTGCGACTGCGCTAGCGAAACCGTTTGATAAGACTGGGCCACCCAAGGGCGCAGCTGGCGCACAAGCTTGACGCGCGCAGCAATCAGCTGGGCAGCTAACTGGGCTAACTGCTCATCCCACACATCCAAAGTGGCTAGGGCGCTAGCGCGCGCCGAGCCACTTTTACGTTTAAGTCCCCGCAGCAGGCCTGAGCGCTGGGCTAGCACCTTGTCGTGGTCTGCGCGCACCCCGGCCAGACGCGGGCTCATCATAACCACCAGGTCATCTAAAAAACGCCGCCGCACCTGCGGATCTGAACGCACCAAAGTCAGATCTTCCGGGGCAAACAGCACCGTGCGGCAAATCCCCAGCAACTGGGTGGGGCGGGTAGGGGCGCGGTTTAGCCGGGCCCGGTTAGCTTTGCCGGAAATAATTTCTACTTCTAACAGCTGCGGGCGGGCGGCAGTGATTAGTTTGGCGCGTATGACGGCAGCGTTGGGCTGATTTTGACCGCTTGCGTCACGCCTAACCAGGGCCGTATCGGCGCCAACTCGATGGGAGGAAAGCGTAGCTAAATAGTTAATGGATTCAACCAGGTTGGTTTTACCCTGCCCGTTAGAACCCACCAGTACCGTAGCTCCAGGCGGAAAACTGACTACCGCCTGCTCATATGAGCGGTAGTCAGTCAGCGCCAAATCAGCTACGTACATACGCCTTACACGCCAAAGCGAATAGGCATCAGCAAGTAGCGGAAGCTGGGGTCAGGCTCAGTGCCAGGCTCATCTACCCCAACCAACACTGCCGGCTTATTGGGGTGGGTGAAGTCAAAGCGCACATAGTTACTAGATAGCGCGTTTAGGCCCTCTTGCAGGAAAAGCGGGTTGAAAGCAGCAGAGATTTCGTTGCCATCTAGGTGAGCTACCAGCTCTTCACTAGCCTGTGCATCCTCACCCTGGCCAGCCTCAAGATGCAAGTTACCCTCGGTGAAAGTTAGGCGCAGTGCAGTGTTGCGTTCGGCCACCAAAGACACAAACTTAACCGCATCTAGTAGCTCTTTACGTCCCACCGTGGCATAGGTGTTGACCTGCTCGGGGAACAGGCGACGCACCTGGGGGTATTCGCCGTCGCTAAGCACTGAAGTAGTGCGGCGCTCACCGGATTCAAAACCAATCAGGCGTGAGGCTACGGCGTCGTCGTCATTAAGCGCAATCTCAATGGGAGCACCGGAAACCAGAGACTTAGCCACATCAGCTAAAGTGCGGGCCTTTAACAACACCACAGCATCCAGGGGCTTAGCCGGGTTCCACTCAACCTCGCGCATAGCTAGCCGGTAACGGTCAGTAGCCAGCATGGTCAGCTTATTGCCGCTAAATTCCATGCACACATTGGTCAGCAGCGGCAAGGTGTCGTCGCGGGCAGCAGCAATCGAAACCTGAGCTACCGCCTTAGAAAGCACGTCAGAGTCGATGGTGCCCACCTGGGCAGGCATCGAAGGCAAAGCTGGGTAGTCATCAACCTGCATAGCCGGCAGCTCAGAATGAGCTGAACCACAGGTGAAACGTACACGGGTGCCCACCAGCTCAATATCTACCGGCTTGCTAGGAAAGCCCTTAGCAAACTTGGTGAGTGCACGGCCAGGAATAAGTACCTCGCCCTCAACCTCAACCGAGGCCGGGATTTCACAACGTCCAGATACCTCATAGTCAAAGGAAGACAGGATTACAACATCCCCCTTGGCCTCCATACGCACCCCAGCCAGCACCGGAACCGGCGGGTTGGGCGGCACTGAGCGAGCAGTCCAGGCTACTGCTTCAGCTAAAACGTCACGGGCTACCCTGAGCTTCACGTTGGGAGGCCTTCCTTAGATGGATATAGAGGGGCGGCTTAAAAGTTTAGCCGGTATCTCCCTATAGAGCATCTCAAAAAGGGTCACTGTGGGACTTTTGCACGCCTTGGCCAGCGCCACCCGTAGCGGAGGTTTTCCCCAATTGGCCTACGTTGGCGAGCTTGGAAATCGTGTGGGGTTTAAAAGTCAGTAGTAGTAGTAGCGGGTGTGGAAGTTGTGGAAAACCACTTTTTGGCCCGGTGGCGCGCCGACGGCGAATGTGGGCTGAGTGTGGGCAAAGCTTGGGATAACTCGGGGCGGCTGTGGAAAGTGCTAAAGCTCATAGCACCAATCCACAGGCGAGCCTTAGTTAAGCACAGCAAAACCGGGGTTGCCCACAGCCTTACCAACAGGGCCTGTGGGTGAAAAACCACGTATTTGAGGGCAAAAAAGGCCGCCGCTAAGCCCAAAAACAGGGCCCAGCGGCGGCGTCGGGAATTAGGTAGTAGCGGCTAGGAGTGAGGCGTGGCCGCAGCCTGCTTAATGCGGCTGGTTAGCTCAGTTACCTGCGTGTAAGTGTCTGCCTGGGCAGACATTTGGGTGCGCACCTTCTTATCCGCACTCATCACGGTGGTGTGGTCACGGCCGCCAAACTCGCGCCCAATCTTGGGTAGCGACAAGTCAGTCATTTCGCGGCACAGATACATGGCGATGTGGCGGGCGGTAACAATAGTGCGTGAGCGGTTGGCCGAAGACAGATCTTCAATGGTGATCCCAAAGTAGTCGGCGGTTTGCCCAATGATCAGTGCAGCAGTGATATTGCCGGTGTCCTGGGTGGAAACCAGATCCTTAAGCACCATCTCGGCCACAGGCAGATCCACCTTTAGCTTGTTAATTGAGGCGTAGGCAGTTACGCGGATAAGTGCGCCTTCAAGCTCGCGGATGTTAGCCGAGATGCGGCTGGCAATGTACTCCAAAACCTGTAGGGGCACATCCAATTTGTCGGCCTGGGCGCGGCGCGACAAAATCGCGATACGGGTTTCTAAATCCGGGGGCTGAACGTCAGTAGAGAGGCCCATATCGAAGCGTGAACGCAGGCGCTCATCAATTTTCAGGGCCTTGGTGGGCTGGTCGGAGGTCAGCACTACCTGCTTATTGGCGTTATAGAGCGCATTGAAGGTGTGGAAGAACTCCTCCAGAGTCTGCTCTTTGTCTTGCAGGAACTGGATGTCGTCAACCAGCAGGATATCCACCTGACGGTAGCGGCGCTTGAAAGCATCCATGCGGCCTTCAGACACGGAAGTGATGAAGTCAGAAACGAATTCCTCAGAGTTTACGTACTTGACTTTGCTCTTGTGGTAGGCGCGAGTGTAGTGGCCAATGCCGTGCAACAGGTGGGTTTTGCCCAGACCTGAGCCGCCGTAAATAAATAGCGGATTGTAGGTTTTAGCTGGGGTTTCTGCCACGGCGTAGGAGGCGGCGTAGGCAAAGCGGTTGGAGGAGCCAACCACGTAAGTGTCGAAGGTGTAGCGCGGGTTTAGCTTGGAGTCATCAAGGATGTCGCTGGGGCGCACATTCAACCCCTTACCGCGCGCGGCCTTTTTGGGCTGCTCAGGGTGACCAAATTCCACTACGGTCTGGGTGTCTGGCACCACCAGGCCGTTTTCTTGGCCTAGCTCTAGGCCTAGCTGCTGGGGGGCACTTGGTGCGGCGGCGTCGTTAGCGCCGTGGCCTAGGTTTAGTTCGGCTGGGGTGGGGATATTGCCTTTGAACTGCGACGACGGCGCCTGGGTTGGGATAGTGGGGGAAGCAGCGGGGCTAGCGTCGTCGTCGGCATTTACCCCCGGGGCGCCAGAGATAGCAGAGTCCCCATGCACGGTGGCGTGGGCGGCCTTAATAATGACCTCAAGATCCTTAGCTCCCGGCGCGACAGTGTAAATAATGGGCATGTCATAGCCGATTTGGTCAGCAACTGCCGCCTTGATTGTGGCTGACACTGAGCGGTCGGTTAAACGCTGTTTAACGAATTTAGAGTTGACCACCACTACCAGTGTGCCCTCAACATCGACGGCGTGGCAGGTGCGAGCCATGGCCAAGTAGCTGGGAGTCAGTGAGTTTGAGGTGGTCAGAGCTTCTACAACACTTTCCCAAAGCTGAGCGCCGAATTCAGCGCCCGGGTCAGTTACCGGATCGGACACGGCGTCTCCTTAAGTTCATAAAACAACTAATTGGGTCAGGGCCCTGCGGGCTGAGCCCAAGTTGTCCACAGAGATATCCACACCTGGGGATGGAGTAGATGTCCGCGAACAATTTTAGGCCGCCTATTGAGGATATACGCAATCTAGCTGGTAGGAGTGGAGTTACAAGCTTGTATTTTCCTGTGGATAACGTGGGGTTATCCACATGTTGTGGGCTAGTGTTTTACTCAGGTGTGGAGGGGGAAATAGGTAAAATCACCACCGGATGTAGGCAGCCTCACGGCAAAGATGCTTTGACCGGTGGGTGTAAGACCATATAACGTTAGTTAGTCGTACGTGTACATGCGGGTTCCGCTCAGAGGATCCAGTGCACGTGACCTCATCAAAATGGTGAGGTACCACAAACTTTCGTGCGGCCATCCGGGCGCGCGATATAGACCTAGCAGGAGTACCCCGTGAGCAAGCGGACCTTTCAGCCGAACAACCGTCGCCGCGCCAAGGTGCACGGCTTCCGCCACCGTATGAGCACCCGCGCCGGTCGCGCCGTCCTGGCTGCGCGTCGTCGCAAGGGTCGCGCTCGCCTCGCTGCCTGAGACATGCTCAGTGCGCCGCATCGGATGCTGCGCAGCGAGGACTTCGCGGCTGCAGTTAAAGGCGGCGTGCGCAGCGGTAACCGCGCGCTGGTGGTTCATTTGAACGCCGACGATGACGGAGGTAACTCTCCTGCACTCGTCGGCGTTGTTGTGCCCAAAAAGCAGGTTGCCCGCGCCACCCACCGTAATCGGATTAAGCGGCGTCTGCGCGCCCTGTTAGCTGCCCGAGTGGACTTACTGCCTGCTGGTTCGCGCCTGGTGGTACGTGGTTTGGCAGGTGCCGACGGCGCCTCTAGCCAGCAGCTAGCCCGCCAGCTCGATCGGGCCTTGGCCCGGGTGGGAGTAGTGGTGCCAGATAAGTCTGTGCCAGGCCAGTTAGCACCAGGCGGTGAAAGTGTTTAAGCGTTTGGTGCTGGCCCCCATTGGCTGGTACCGCAAGTACATTTCCCCAGCTATAGCGCCGCGTTGCCGCTACTATCCCAGCTGTTCCACCTACGCCGTCGAGGCTATTGAAGTGCACGGAGTTTTTAAGGGATTAGCGTTGAGCGCGTGGCGCATTTTGCGTTGCAATCCCTATAGCCGTGGCGGCGTGGATCATGTGCCCGAGGTGGGGCACTGGCGTTACGCCTACCCCAAAGATGTAGCCCGCTTCCAGGTGCCTAGCGCAGCTGCGGGACAAGATGCGCCGCAGACGCGGCAAGGCCAGCTTGGCTGACCATAAAAGGAGAGTTTAATGGACGGACTGCTAATGCCACTGAAGGTGGCCGAGGCTTGGGTGATGGTTACCATCCACAAGCTGCTGGTTGCCCTCGGTATGAGTGATGGACCCGGCCCCGCCTGGGTGCTGTCAATCGTAGGCCTAACCATAGTGGTGCGAGTGCTGATCATGCCGCTGTTTGTGAAGCAGATTCGCTCTTCACGCGGTATGCAAGCCATGCAGCCTGAGCTGCGCGCCCTGCAGAACAAGTACAAGGGTAAGAAAGACCCCGCATCGCAGGAGCGTATGCGTGAAGAAATGATGGCGCTGTACCGCAAGCACGGCACCAACCCGTTGTCTTCATGCTTGCCGCTGCTGATCCAGATGCCGATCTTCTTTGCGCTATTTCGTGTGCTGGCTCGCCTGCAGGAAGTGGCTAACTCTGCCGGTAGCGCCCACCCGGTAAAGATTGGTCCGCTAACTCCCGCCTTGGCGGCGGATGTGCAGTCCTCCAACTTGTTTGGGGCGCCGCTGAGCTCTTCCTTTATGCACGGGGGCTCCGCCACCGTAAAGATCGTGACCATGGTGCTGATCGTGCTGATGACTGCCACGCAGTTCTACACCATGCACCAGCTGACCATGAAGAACATGCCTAAGTCGGTTACCGAATCCGACAACCCGGCTATGCGTAGCCAGCGCATGATGATGTATGGTATGCCGCTGATCTTCTTCATTACCGGACCTCAGTTCCAGGTTGGTGTGTTGATCTACTGGCTGGTTTCTAACGTATGGACCATGGGTCAGCAGTGGTGGACTATTCGCAACATGCCCGCAGTTGGCTCTGAAGCCTACAAGAAGCGCCAGGAGCGCCGTCGTCGTAAGGGTCTGCCGCCTGACGACGAAAAGAAGCCCGCAGCCGCAGCTGGCAGTGAGGATGAAACGGCGTCGTCGGGGCCGGGGCAGCGAGTCCAGCCGGTACGTAACAACCGCAAGAAAAAGAAGAACCGTACCGCCTTCACCGCTGAGCAGCGCTACGCTGAGCGTGCCCGCGAACGTCAGCAGGCTTTTGATGCCAGCGGCGCTAAGAACGCTGGTGCTAGCGGCGCTAAGGGCTCTAACGGGGCCGCTAATGGGGCTAAGAACGCCAGCAAGTCCGGCGGTTCCAAGAAGAAAAAGGGCTCTAAGGGCGGTAACTCCGCTAAGAAGTAGTTCTTATAAAACTAATAAGACTTAGTTATAACTAGTGGAAGGAGTTTTCTGGTGAGCCAGGAAACCGTCAAGCAGCTTGAGGAAGAAGGCGAAGTCGGCGCTGACTACCTAGAAGAGCTACTAGATATTGCCGATCTAGGCGGGGATATCGACATCGATGTGGATCACGGGCGCGCCTCCGTGGCCATCATCCCCGGTGAGGACGGCGATGAACGTGAGTTAGCCACCCTAGTGGGCCGCGACGGTGAGGTGCTTGAAGCCCTCCAGGAGCTGACCCGCTTGGCCGTACAGGCCCGCACTGGTTCGCGTTCGCGCCTAATGCTGGACATCGCTGGTTACCGCGAGGAGCGTCGCCAGCAGCTGACTGCTATCGCCGCCGAGGCGGTTAAGTCCGTGTTGGCTAGTGGCAAGCCGGTAGCGCTGGAGGCTATGAACCCCTTTGAGCGCAAGGTCTGCCACGACGTGGTTGCTAATGCCGGCCTGGTCTCTGAGTCTGAGGGGGTAGAGCCGCACCGTCACGTGGTGGTTCTGCCCGTCGACGACGCCGAAGATGAGGTTGAAGAGGCTGAAGAGGGCGCTGAGCTTGAGGCCGCCGAGTCCGACGTGGCTGCCGAGGTCGCCGAGTCCGCTGAGACCGTAGACAGCCCGGCCGACGCCGTCGAGGAAGCCTGAAATGAGCCATAACGCCCAGGGGGAGTGCTCCCAGAGCGAGCAGGCTCTGGAAGTACCCACCGCCGAAATGCGCGACATGTTCGGTATGGCCTGGTCTGGCCTGGAGCACTACGCCCAGATGCTAGCTGAGGAGGGGCAGCTGCGGGGGCTGATCGGCCCGCGCGAGCTACCGTGTCTCTACTCGCGCCACCTGGTTAACAGTGCGGCGGTGGTGCCTTTCCTGCCCAGGCACGGTAGCGTGGCGGATCTAGGTTCAGGTGCGGGGCTGCCCGGAGTGGTGGTGGCCTTGTCTCGTCCGGATCTGGAAGTGACCCTGATTGAGCCGATGGAGCGCCGCTGCGCCTGGCTGGAGCTGGTGGCTGAAGAGCTAGACCTGGACAATGTGCGGGTGTGGCGGGGCCGGGCCGAAGAAATGCGTGAGCGTTTCGATGTGGTGACCGCCCGGGCTGTGGCCAACCTGAGCAAGCTGACCCGCATGGCTTCCCCGCTGATCGCCCCCGGTGGCGTGCTGCTGGCCCTGAAGGGGGAGCAGGCACAGCGCGAGATTAATGACGCCAAGTACGTTATTAAGAAGGCCAAGCTGCTGCCGGCAGTGCTGCATGAAGTGGTTACTAGCGACGACGACGTCACCCGCGTGGTGGAGGTGCGTCGGCCCCGCTAAGGCTGGGTCAGGCTAAGGCTGGGATAAAGCTAAGGGTTGGCCAGAGCTAAAACTGGACCCAAGTTAAGGCTGGCTCCAAGCTAAAGCTAGACCCGGCCAAGGATGGCTAAACAACGTGAGCGAGGCTCGGGAAACCGGGCCTCGCTTTTGTTTTGAAATGCTGCAGAACGTAGTGAAGTGGGCGTGCTCGCTTGGGCGCGGCTTTTACGACTTTGCGCCAGTTCTACTTGTTAACTGTGTGACTGGTGTGACTGGGGAGCTCAGTCTGTTGCGTGTTGTTTCACGTGAAACAACTGTATTATTTTTTGGTGCGCCTGACCTTTGTGAGGGCGTCGATCGCGTAAACTTTAGTCCTGATCTGATCGCACTCGTGAGGAGCAAAGTGTCTGGCTCATCCATTTTCGACCAACTCAAGGCTGATACCACCGCCCTGGAGAAGGTGCGTGAACTAGGCTTTGCTACACCCACCCAGACCCGAGTTATCGCCGTCGCTAACCAAAAAGGCGGCGTCGGCAAAACCTCAACTGCGGTAAACGTAGCTGCGGCACTAGCCGAAGCGGGCCTGAGGGTATTGCTTATTGACGCTGACCCGCAGGGTAACGCCTCCACCGCATTCGGGCTGGAACACCCCGAGGGTGAACCTTCCGTCTATGACGTGATAGTGGAAGGTAAACCCATCAGTCAGGTAGCGAAGGTTACCGAGCTAGGGGAGAACCTACAGGTAGTGGTGTCCAATATCGATCTTTCCTCAGTGGAAATTGATCTACTAGAGGCTGTCGGGCGCCAATCTCGACTACGTGAAGCAGTGCGCAACTACCTCATTGAGGTAAACCGCAGCGGCGGTAAGCGCGTGGACTACGTCATTATCGACTGCCCTCCCTCACTTGGCATTATCACCATTAACGCCTTCGTGGCCGCCGGTGAAGTGCTAATCCCCATGCAGGCCGAGTACTACGCCCTTGAAGGCTTGGCTCTGCTTACTCGTTCTATCGATCGTATTGCCAAGGTTTACAACCCGGCGCTACACGTATCGATGATTGCCCTTACCATGTTCGACAAGCGCACCATGTTGGCGCGCGACGTCGAATCCGAGGTGAAAACCTACTTCCCCCACGCCACGCTAGAAACCAAGATTCCTAGGTCGGTTCGTATTGCCGAGGCCCCTTCCTACGGCGAACCGGTGGTCACCTGGGATCCGCGCTCAACCGGCGCGGTGGCATACAAACGACTGGCACAAGAAATTTCAATGCGCGGGATTACCCAGCCCGGCGTCGCTCCTAAGGAAAACTGACATGGCTAAAAACCGTCGAGGGCTAGGTCGTGGCCTCGCCTCATTGATCCCAGAACCCGCCGAGCAAGAAGTTGTTTCCCGTCCTGCGCACAACGCCGCTGAGGCTACTGGCACTGATGGTCAGCGCCCCACGGACCTGTTCTTCGCTGGTAGTTCGGAAACTTCCGAGATTGTCACCTCCCTGCTAGCCCCCGCCCCGCGCCGCGATCGAGGCTCTCGTAAAAAGAGTGTTTCACGTGAAACGGTCACGGGTGGGACTCTCTCGTTGGCTAGTGAGGCCGCTGCTTCTAACGACGACGCCGCTGCTGCCGCTGCTGCCGCTGAGGGTGCGCAGCCGGTTGAGCTGGTGGATGTGCCCGGCACAAGTTTTGCTGAGATTCCGGTTGATGCGATTGTGCCTAACCGTCGTCAACCACGGACTCATTTTGATCAGGCAGAAATTGCCGAGCTGTCAGCTTCAATTAAAGAAGTTGGTTTGCTGCAGCCGATCGTGGTGCGCCCCTGGCCTGAAAGTGAGCCGCTGCCCGATGGTGTTTCACGTGAAACAGTGCCTGGCGGACGTGCCTATGAACTGGTTATGGGTGAGCGGCGTCTGCGCGCCTCGCGTGAAGCTGGCCTAGAAACCATTCCCGCAATTGTGCGTACAACCGCAGATGATGATCTGCTGCGTGACGCCCTGCTGGAAAACCTGCACCGTGTACAGCTAAACCCGCTGGAAGAGGCTGCCGCCTATCAGCAGCTGCTAGACGACTTTGGTTGCACTCAAAGCGAGTTGGCTGAGCGTATTGCGCGCTCTCGCTCCCAAATTGCTAACACATTGCGTCTAATGAAGCTGCCGCCGTCGGTACAAAACCAACTCACTGACGGTTCCCTGTCTGCTGGTCACGCCCGTGCCCTACTGGGCCTGCCCGACGCCGAGGCTATGGAAAAGCTGGCTGAGCGCATCGTTAACGAGGGCCTGTCAGTACGCAATACTGAAGAACAGGTGGCCTTGCAGGTGGACGCCGCTGAGGCGGGGGAGACCAAGGTTAAAGCCCGCAACCGTGCAGTGCTTAACCGCGAACTTTCCACCAAACTCTCGGGTATTTTTGACGCGCGCGTGAAGGTTACCCAGGGTGCCAAGAAAGGCAAAATCGTCATCGAATTTAGCGGCGGTGAGGATCTAGAGCGAATCGTCGGCTCGCTAACTTCAGCCTCCAAAAACTAGCGCCAGCAAGCGCTGACAAAAGGGGCGGCCAAGTTCTGATGAACTTGGCCGCCCCTGCGTTTTGCTTGTTGCCGCTAAATCTTAGCTCGCGAAGATTTAGTTAGATCCACAATCAGCCCCAAGCCTGCCACCAATGCCGTAGGCAGGATCCAGCCCAGCTGCGCACCCTGGCCGGGGGAGAGAGCTAGAAAATCATTTAGCGCCGGCACATCTTTAACATGCTCACTGGCAAAGGTAAGTGCCGACCATAAGGTTGCGCCCCACGCAGCGAAAGTGAACATGAAATTACTGCGCAGACGCAAAGCATGGCTGAGCAAAGTCGCAAACACCAAAGTAATCGCAATGGGGTAGAGGAAAGTAATCAGCGGAGCTGAGATCTTAAGCAGAGTCTCCAAACCATAGCTAGCAAAGGCGAAACCAATCACCGCAAAAACAATCAGCAACGCCCGGTAACTAAGCTTCGGGGCAAGGCGGTTAAAGAACTCAGCAGAGGCAGCCAATAAGCCTACCGCCGTCGTCATACAAGCCAGCAGCACTGTCAAACCATAGGCATACCTACCAACCGACCCCATAGTCAGTGCCGACGCATCCGAAAGCAGGGCGGCGCCGTCGCTATAGCTAGCCCCATTAGGCATCAACTGACCCACAAAACCAAGGCCCACATAAACCGCAGCCAGCAAAGCACCAGCGATAAGTGCGGCGACGCCGGTGTGGGTGGTGGCCCCCGAGCGGGAAATGCCGGTGCGGCCAAAAGTGAAGGCGTTAACCACCACGATACCGAAAGCCAAGGCAGCTACCGAGTCCATCGTCATATAGCCAGATAACAAACCGGCATTAATCGGCTGCGTGGTGTAATCACCCTGGGGAGCGGCAGGGGTGGTCTCAAAGACACTCAGCGCGCGCGTCACCAGCAGAACTAGCAGCAGCAACAAGGCCGGGGTGAGGATCTTACCCAAGTAATTAACCACCTTGCCTTCACGCCAGCAAAGCAGCACTGCCACGGTGAAAAACACAGCGTTGAAAATAATTGAAGGCAAAATGCCTTCGCTATTAATAATCGGTTTTATAGCGGTTGAATAGCTAACCGCACCAGTACGTGGCACGCCGTAAATAGCGCCAATCGATAAATACACTGCCGAAGGGAAAATAACCCCAAACACCTTACCGGCGCGCGAGGAAAGGTCTCGTAGATCTGCTCCGGCCACTGCAATGGCAAAGACAGAAATAACCGGTAGCAGCACGCCACCAATCAAAAAGCCAATAATCGCAGGGGTGAAGGCAGTGCCCGCCTGGGCGCCCATAACCGGTGGGAAGATCAGGTTTCCGGCTCCGAAGAACATCGAAAACAGCATCAGTGACACGGCAATAAGCGAGACTTTACCGGCCTGCTTGGACTTATGTGGTTCAGCGCTAGGCGGTGAAATAGTGTGAGCTGATTTAGCTGCCATAGCGTTTAGGTCTTTCGTCTAGAAGATACTCGATGAGACAAGTCTTGCAGTCTAGACAATTATCTGCCAGGGCCTACCCTACTAAATATCGAATTTCAGGAGGATTGAGGCGCGGGCAAAAATGTTGGGGGTGAGTGTTTCACGTGAAACACTCACCCCCAACGCAGGATATGCGGTCGCTAT
>CAJZDJ010000029.1 GCA_915063485.1 uncultured Actinomyces sp. | reverse complement strand
CCAAATCTAACCCCCGCGACACGCCGAGCCAGACACACATTTTGACCCTTAACCCTAAGTTTTGCAGTGGCTAAACTACGCCATAAACAGTGTGTGCCGGCTCTTCCGAGCCGACACACACCAAATCAAATGGAAATGATCACTTTCGAATATATCACAACTTAGTGGTTGTTGTTGTTACCCGGATTGCCAGGGTAAGGGATAAGCGTTTCATTACCATTGCCGTTACCGTTACCGTTACCGTTACCGTTACCGTTACCGTTGCCGGTGGTGGGGCTAGGTGAAGCGGTAGGAGCCTGGGTGGCTGGAGCCGAGTACTGGCCCACCGTCAAAGTAATCTCAGCGCCGCTATCCACAGTAGCGCCAGCCTCAGGGCTTACGCTAAGCACCTTACCGTTCTGATCCTGCTGAGTAGTGGTCTGCTGGTTAATGGTGATCACCGTAAAGCCAGCGCTAGTTAGTGCCTTCTTAGCCTCATCAGTGCTCATACCCACCAGGTTCTGCGGCACTACCAGGCGGCCCGAGGCAACCTGCAGGTTCACAGTAGAGCCACGCTTAGCCTTGGTGCCCGCTGCTGGGTCAGTAGAAACCACGTTACCGGCCTTAACCCCGCCGGCGTCGACAGTAGTAACGTCACCAAGCGTTAAACCAGCCTTTTCCAGGGCATTGCGGGCATCACCCTGAGTTTGGCCAGACACGTTAGGTACCGTCACAGTGGCAGAACCAGAGGAGAAGTGCACTTCAACCTTGGTACCTGGGGCGGCCATTGTGCCCGCACCAGGGTCATAGGAAACTACCTGGCCTTCAGGGATCGTGTCAGAAGAAACGTCAGTGCCACGCTGGAAGGCTAAGCCCACGCCCTCAAGTGCGCTACGAGCCCCAGCCTCATCCTTACCGGTAAGGTCGGGCACAGACACCGCTGATTGGGTTGGGGAGGCAGTAATTTCCTTAGATGGGCTACCCCCAAACACGCCGGCCGCAGCCAAGGCCCCCACCAGCGCCAATAGCGCCACCAAGGTAATTAGGCCAATAATCAGCAGCTGCTTCTTCTTACGCTTAGCAGCCTCTTCCTCAGCCTGACGGGCGGCTTCCTCATCCTTAACCTTAGGGATAGAGCCGGTGTTAGTAGTCGTAGGAGCAGCAGGAACCCCCGGAGTGGGGGCAATAACCGTCGTCGCCTGCTGCTGCCAAGTCTCAGTAGCCGGGGCGTTAACCTGCAAACCACGGATAGCTGCCTGCAAATCTGCACGCATCTGGTCAGCGTTCTGGTAGCGATCCTCACGGTGCTTAGCCAGCGCCTTCATCACCACGCGGTCCATGGATTCGGGCACGTCCGGGGCAATTTGCGACGGCGGCACCGGCAACTCACGCACATGCTGGTAGGCAATGGCCACAGCCGAGTCACCCTTAAAGGGCGGGCGGCCAGTTAACAGCTCATAAAGCAGGCAACCGCAGGAATAAATATCCGAGCGGGCATCAACCACCTCGCCGCGCGCCTGCTCAGGAGACAGGTACTGGGCGGTACCCACCACCGCATGGGTCTGGGTTACCGTAACCGCACTATCTTCAATAGCGCGCGCAATACCGAAGTCCATGACCTTCACCTCGCCGGTGTTGGTCAACATGATGTTTCCAGGCTTAATATCACGGTGCACAATGCCGTTACGGTGCGAGTAGCCCAGCGCCTGTAGCACGCCAGAAACAATCTCGCCAGCCTCATCAATCGGTACTGCTTCACCCTCGCTTAGTAGCTCACGTACCGTGTGGCCCTGCACATACTCCATAACAAGGTAGGGCACAGTCTGGGTGGAGCCATCGGCGCGAGTAACTACCTCTTCACCAAAGTCATACACACCCACAATCGCAGGGTGGTTCAAAGCAGCAGCACTTTGCGCTTCACGACGGAAACGCGCCTGGAAAGTAGGGTCTTCAGCAATATCGCTACGTAGTAGCTTAATTGCCACAGTGCGAGATAGACGCTTATCGCGACCGAGGTACACCTCAGCCATGCCGCCACGGCCGATCAGTTCAAGCACCTCATAGCGTCCTGCCAAGACTTTAGAGATACGTGCTGTCACAATGCCTCCTGGGCAATAGATATGGAGGGGGCGCCAGCCTCGCGAGAGGCAAACTCTGCAATATTCGAAACACTGTGCGCACTAGCAGGCGGCATGTCACCACCGTCTAACGCGCGTACCGGAACCGCAAAAGCGCTTGCAGCCAGTCCAATTAGAAGTAACACCAAGAACAATACTGCCACGAGAACAATGGCATAGGTACCCGTGGACAAATTCGTGGGATTAGAGCTTTGCAGCAGATCCCACAAGGAATTGGCACCCGGGTTAGATTTAGGCATTCGCGAATGAGGCTTGTTACTAATCGGAGTGCCCTTAGCTGCTGTCTTGGGCTCATGCTGAACCTGAGCCCAGTTCTGCGGTGGGTTCGCGTTCCAGGTGGTGGCGTCGTCGCTAGGCAGAGCAATAATGATGCGGTCTAGACGGCGGGCCAAATCCTGGGCGGTAGTGGGCCGGTCAGCGGGCTTTTTAGACAACAGCGTGTAAATCAATTCACGCACATTTGCCGGCACCTGCTCAGGTAGCTCAGGAACCGGGTCGTTAACGTGCGCGTAAGCAATATCCACTGCGGTAGCGCCGGTGAACGGACGCACTCCAGCTAGTGCCTCATAAGCGATAACACCCAGCGAGTACAGGTCGCCAGCGGCGGTAGCGGCGGCGCCGGTAGCCTGCTCGGGGGCAAGATACTGGGCGGTACCCATAACCATGCCGGTGGCGGTCATGGGCAGCTGGTTGGCTCCAGAGGAAATACCAAAATCCAGCAGCTTAGCTAGCCCCTCCTGGTTAACCAGGATGTTGGAGGGCTTAACGTCGCGGTGCACCACGCCAGCCTCGTGCACCACCTGCAGGGCGCGGGCGGTTTGGGCCAGCAACGGCAAAATCACGCTGGGGGGTAGGGTGCCCTTCTCAGCGATCAGCTCTGACAGGGGTTTACCCTGCACCAGCTCCATAATGATCCAGCCAGAGCCATCAGCCTCACCATAGTCAAGCACCATGGCTAGGTTGGGGTGGCGCAGGCCGCGAGCATTTTTAGCTTCGGTACGTAGACGCTGCAAAAATAGCTCGTCACCGGCTAATTCGGGGCGCATTACTTTGGCGGCTACAACACGTCCAGATCGTAGATCTTGAGCACGCCAAACTTCACCCATGCCGCCCATGGCGATGCGTTCGATCAGGCGGTAGCGGTCCTGAAGTACTAGTCCAGCTTCTGGTTTAATCATTGCTGCGTTGCCTTAAAGACAGTGGCTGCGATAGGGGCAGCTTCACTACCGCCAGTACCCGTGTCAGCGGTCTGATCGCCGCCATCGAGTACGACAGCGATGGCAATGGTTGGAGCCTGTCCGGAAGGACCAGCGTAGCCAATAAACCAGGTGACGGGGCCGCCGTCGCTACCGGTTTCAGCCGTACCAGTCTTACCCGCTACATCCATGCCATCAACCTGAGCCAAGGTACCGGTTCCCGAAGCAACCACCTGGACCATCATGGTTTTAAGCTGTCCCGCAACCGTCGAAGAAATGGGGGAGCGTGCCACCTTTGGGCTGGTGGTGGAAATGACCGAAAGCTTGTCGTCCAAAGTACGCTTAACCAGGTAGGGCTGCATCTGGTTACCGTCGTTTGCCACCGTGGCAGCAATCTGGGCCATTTGCAGAGGAGTTACACGTACGGACTGCTGCCCGATACCCGCCATTGCCAATTCAGCTTGTGACTTGACTGGCGGGAAGCTGGAGGGGGTAACCGTCAAGGGGATCGACGACGACGTGTTGAAGCCCCAGGCTTCAGCCTCGCGGGTGAGTTCCTGCTCGCCTACGTTCATAGCTAGCTGAGCGAAGGTGGTGTTGCAGGACTCGGCGAAGGCGTAAGTCAGGGTGACTTTACCGTTACCGCAGGACTCACCCGCATAGTTTTGCAACTGGTGGGTGGTGCCCGGAAGGGTGACGGTGTCAGGGGCGTCAACTTGGGAATCAGGGGTGACCTTACCCAGGCGCAGTGCGGCTGAGGCGGTAATTACCTTGAAGGTAGAACCAGGTGGGTACAGGTCACCGCCAATGGTGCGGTTGATCAGCGGGGTGGCGCTGTCAGAGTTGAGCTGCTTCCAGGCGGTATCGGCAGTGGTGCCGTCGTGGCTGGCTAGCAGGTTGGGGTCAAAAGAGGGAGTGGAAACCATTGCCAAAATAGCACCGGTTTTGGGGTTAAGGGCCACCACAGCCCCCCGCTTGGTGCCCAGGGCCTGGTAGGCAACCTTTTGCAAAGTGGGGTTAATGGTTAGCTCAACTGAGCCACCCTGGGGCTGGTCTCCGGTGAACAGGTTCTGGATGCGGCTACGCCACAGCGACGGCGAAGAGCCGTTTAGCACCGTGTTCTCGGCATTCTCAATGCCGGTCATGTTGGAGAAAATAGTGGAGTAGTAGCCGGTCACTGGCGCATACAGCGGACCGTTAGAGTAAACGCGCTGGTAGCCCAGGGAGTCGGAGGATTTAACTGAGGAGGCCACAGCCGTACCATCAACCATAATGGCTCCGCGCGCCTTACCGTACTCCTGGTAGATAGTGCGCGCGTTACGCGAGTCCTCAGTTAGTGAGCCGTACTGCGAACTAGATTCCCACAGGGCGGGACGCGCAAATCCCTGCAGTGAAGTCAGGGACACAAGCAGGGCCAAAAACATGCCCGTGACAAGCAAAGAAACGTGGCGAATCTGAGGGTTCATTCAAAAGCTCCTCTGATTACTTCCGTGTTTTGGTGGTCTTGGGCCGACGGCGGCTTGGGCCTGCCTGGCTGTACGGGCTGCACTGGTTGTACGGGCTGCTGCACCGGCTGGGCGGCGCGGCGGCCGTGAACGCGGCCAGGGGCGGCTGCTGGGGCCGGCTGTGCAACTGGGCTACCAGCGCCCTGATAACCTGCCGGAACTGGGCCGCCGGGGCCCTGAGGTGCACTCACGTTACCACCCTGAGGGCCAGCCTGTGGAGCAGGTCCACCCTGAGGGCCAGGACCCTGCGGGACGCCACCAACCTGGGGTCCGGCGGGGCCGTAGCCAGCAGCGGCGGCGTCGGGAGTACCCGCGCTAGCAGTGGCAGCCTTATCAGCCTCCGCGTTTTCCTGGGCAATCTGGCGCCGCAGCGACTCAGGCAGCTCAGTAGTATCAATGATCTGCGGGGCGCGCACAGTGGGGCGGCGGGCGGCGTCGGAAAGACGCAGCAGCAAAGCCAAAATCACCCAGTTAGCCACCAAAGACGAACCACCGTAAGCCAAGAACGGCATAGTCAAACCGGTTAGCGGAATCAGACGGGTGACGCCACCAACCACCACAAACACCTGTAGGGCCATGGTGAAAGACAGGGCCGTAGCCAGCAGCTTGCCAAAGCCATCACGTAGCGCCACCGCAGTACGCAGGCCGCGTTCAATGAAAATAAGGTACATCAGCAAGATTGCGGTTAGACCGGTCAGGCCCAGCTCCTCACCAAAAGAGGAGGTAATGAAGTCAGAGTTAGCGAAAGTAACCAGGTTGGGGTAGCCCTTACCCCAGCCGGTACCAAACAGGCCGCCAGAAGCCATCCCAAACAGGCCCATAACCAGCTGCCAGGAGCCGCCAATGGAGCTGTAGACCTTGTCGTCCATGGCGAAACGCCAAGCGTTAACACGGCCAGTTACGTGGGTCAGGTGTGTGGACAAAATTGGCTCAAACAGCAGCCATAGCAAGGCCAAACCCACAATGGCCAGGGTGGCGCCAATAATCAGCCAGGAAGGGCGGTTGGTGGCCACATACAGCACCACCACGAACATCCCGAAGATCATTACTGATGTGCCCAGGTCCTTCTGCATTACCAGCACCCCAATGCTGGCTGCCCACACCACCATCATTGGCATCAGGTGACGCCAACGCGGGAAGTGGATGCCCAGGATACGCCGTCCAGACAGTGCCAGGTTGTCGCGGTTAGCCACCAGGTAGGAAGCGAAGAAAATCGACAGCAGCACCTTGGTTAGCTCTGCCGGCTGGAAGCTCATGCCCAGACCGGGAACCACAATCCAAATCTGGGAACCGTTGATTTCACGCCCCAAGCCGGGCACAAAAGGCAAAACTAGGCAGACAATACCCAGCCACATGCACCAGGTGTCCCAACGGCGCAGTTGGCGGTAGTCGCGGATAAAGAACAGCGCCGCGCAGCACAAAATTACGCCAATGGAAGTCCAAGCCACCTGCTTGAAACCCACAATGTATTCGGTCTGCTCAAGCTTGCGGTAGGCAATGTCTAGGCGGCTGATCATGGCCAGTCCCAGGCCGTTCAGGGCCACAGCAGTGGGCAGTAGCACCGGGTCAGCGTAGGGGGCGCGCCAACGCACCCATAGGTGCACGGCAATGGAAATACCCAGCAGCGAGCCGGCTAACTGCCAGATCGAGGTGGGGGCTGAGCCGGTGCGGTTGAGGATGGTCAGCAAGAAGCCGCCCAGGCCAATGACCAGGGCGATTACTAGTAGCAGAACCTCAGACCAGCGTCCAGAACTCGGTTTAATTAAATTCACCGTTTTGACCCCGCTGTAGGCGTTGTGTCCGAGCTGGTGCCGGGTTTAGGGGGGGCCGGGGAGGGGGCCGAACCTGCAGGCGGCAGGGTGGACGACGACGTCGGCGTGGGGTCGTTCATGTGGGAAGTGACTGTCTTAGAGACATAGTTGCGCGCTGAACTTAGGGATGGCAGCAGCACATTTTCGCTCAGGCGGGCCCGCATCTGCTGGTCCAACTGGCTGGGTTTGGGAGAGGCAACCTTTTCTACGGGTTTGGAAAGCTTAACTGGGCCCAGGGTTTGCGGAATGCCCTGGTAAATGACGATGGAATCGCCACTGATAGTCACGTAGTACTGGTTTTGGGTCCAGCGCCAGGCGATTGCGCCCAAGCCACCTAGCAGGGCCAGTGTCAGCAGCACGGTCAGGATGCGACGCGGCCAACTCCAGCGTTTGGTTACATGCGGGGTGGTGTCAACGAGTTCTTCGTCTTCTTCTTCCTCAGCGGGGAAGTTAGGCAGCAAAGCAGCGGCCTTAGCGGCCGGAGAGTCTGGTTCAGGGGCCGGCGGGGAGGCGACAGTGCGCGGCTGCACCACAGTTTCGGAGGCGGCAGAGCCCACTACCTGCGGTTCAGTTTGCACATTGGTGGAGTCAACGATGTCAAAGATGACGGCGGTGATGTTGTCAGGGCCGCCAGCCTTGCGGGCCAGGGCGATCAGCTCTTCAGCAGCCTCACCCGGGTCTTCCACCTTGTTCAAGATGGATTCAATGGTTTCCTTGCTGACCAGTCCGGATAGACCATCTGAACATAGCAGCCAGCGGTCTCCTACCTTGGCTTCACGGATAGATTCATCCAGCATGACGTCGCCTTGGGCGTCGCCAAGCACACGCAGCAGCACTGAACGCTGGGGGTGGTGTGAGGCTTCCTCGCGGGTTAGCCGGCCGGTTTCAACCAGGTACTCCACGAAAGTGTGGTCGCGGGTGACTTGCTCCAGGTTGCCGTCGCGTAGCTGGTAGGCGCGTGAGTCACCCACGTGCACCATGGCCAGCTTGTTGCCGCTACGCATAACGGCAATACAGGTGGTGCCCAGGCCCGATAGGGCTGGGTCGGCGGCAGACAGGGCAGCCAGCTCAGCGTGAGTGTCTGCCACGGCCCCACGTAGTAGGGCTAGCAGGTCTTCAGCGCCGTGCGTGTCATTGTCTAGGGGGGCTAGGTGGCTGACGGCAACTGCAGAGGCGATGTCGCCACCAGCTGGACCACCCATGCCGTCACATAGGACGCACAGGTGTGGGCCGGCGTAGCCGGAGTCTTGGTTGGAAGAGCGCACTAGGCCAACATCAGAGCGCGCTGCGTAGCGTAGAGAGATCACGGCCTCAGCTCCAGGGTGGTCTGGCCGATACGGACCGGGGTGTTCATGGGAAGTTGGACGGTGCCGGTGACGGGATTACCCCCTAGCAAAGTGCCATTGGTGGATCCTAGATCCTCCAACCACCAAATACCGTCCTGCGGGAAAATACGGGCGTGACGGCCCGAAGCATAGTCGTCGTCAAGCACTAAGGTGGCCGCAGGGGAGCGGCCGATAATGATTGAACTAGGGGTTAGCGGCACAGTTGAGCCTGCTAGCGGCCCTTCTGTGATTACTAGCCGGGTGGCTCCGCGTTGGCGGCCTTCCACCATGCCGTCTGCCTGGCGGGTGCGGGCCATGCGGCGGCGTCGGTCAGTGGTTGACGACGACGCAGCCGTCACCAAGACGTCGCGGCGCAAAATGCGCAGCGAAGCCCAAATAAATACCCACAGTAAGACCAGGTAGGAAAGCCGTAGGAGAGTGAAAGCTAATTCGTTCACCCGGAAACCTCGTCACTACCGTCCCAGAACATAATGGTGGTGTGACCAATGGTGATGGTGTTGCCGTTGACGAGGGTGGCCGCATCCATACGCACCCCCTCAACGAAGGTGCCGTTGGTGGAGCCTAGGTCAGTGGCGACCGTATGTCCTGCGGTTAGGCGAATTTCTAGGTGACGACGGGAAACCCCGGAGTCATCAACGATAATGTCTGATTCACTGCCACGACCAATGATGGTGACGGGGCCGGTGAGCATATAGCGCTGGCCGTTAATGTCCAGGATGGGAGAGGTAATAGTTGGGCGAGTCACGGGTGCCGAAGCGTCCTTACGTGTAAAAGCGTTTACGTGGATAGCGTGCGGATTAAGGGAGGGTTCCGCAGCAAAACTGATGGCGATCTGGCCAATGAAGGAATAGCCCTGGGTGTGGGCGTGGCGGATGAGCTCCTGGCTCATCTCGGAAGCCAGCACGCTTGAACCCCAAGCGTTGATCTGGTCAAAGTTGATCGGCGCTAAAGAAACCTGGAACACGTTGGGGGCAACAGTGCGGTCACGTGAGAAGGCCGTGGCCTTCTTATCCATGGTTTCAATCAGCTTGGAGGTGATCTCGATCGTGTCTAAAGGCTGGGCATCTTTGTGAACTAGACGGTTAGCAACAGCTTCCCCGCTTCTTTCGATACGGTCGAACAGCCCCATTTGCCACACCTCCTACAGTATTCAGGCCGGGCTGGCCTATTAAACTTAACGCGCTCTCAACTATCCAGGTTAAACCGGTAGCTCATAAGTCTAGCTACTGGCGTGGCCTTTGTGGACTGTGAGAGCAGTGGTACGTCCAATACAAGGGTCATGATACCGGTTAATGCTGTGTTGCATCTGGAAGGACATATCCCCATGTGGCAGAGATCATAGTCTAATTTGCTGCTTTCAATTGGATTTTTAGGGGTGGGTTCGTGCTAATCTTTCAGAGCGCCGCGCGGGTGGCGGAATTGGTAGACGCGCACGGTTCAGGTCCGTGTGATCTAACGATCATGGGGGTTCGAGTCCCCCCTCGCGCACCGGTAAGACCGGGTCAGGAAACTGGCCCGGTTTTTTGTTGCCTCGCCAAGGTTTTTGTTGCCTCGCCAAGGTTTTTGTTGCCTTGCCCGGGCTGCTTGGGCTGGTTTTGCCTGTGTTTGCTTTGTTTTCGACGACGCCGCCGGGGTTTGGCTGATGCTGCCCGGCCCTGTTGGGGCGCAACGTGAAAGCGTGAGGGGCGGGCGACGTCGTCGTTTAAATTAGCGGGATTTACGCTGCAATGCCCACATAATTAGCAGCGCTAAGCCCACGCCCAGGCAGGCCCCAATGCCGTTTTGAAAGACATTGTCTATCAGTGCGCGCCGGTGCAGGGCGGGGAAAAGCCACTGGATGGTTTCGGCTAGGGCGCCTAGGGTGAAGCCGCCTAAACACCACTTCCAGGGGCTGACTTTGGGCCAGCCGCCCATCACCAGGCAGCCCAGGGGTAGCAGCATAATCAGGTTCAAAACCACGTCTTTGCCGATCGCGTTTAGGAACCAGGGGCCCACATTTTCCTTTAGTTCAGCCACTTGTGCGCCGCTGGGCCAGGTTACGGCCACAATCACCGCCAGCAGCATGGGTGGGGTTAAAAATCGGGCCAGGCGCGACATGGCACCCTGGTCATCCCAGGTCAGGCGGCTGGGTAGGGTGGTTTTTAACCGAGCGGAAGCAGATTTTTTGTTATCAATTTGCAATGCTTGCGCGGCGTTTTGGGTGCTCGCAGGGGCGTTTTGGACGCTCATAGAGCGGTTCGGGGAGGCATTTGTGGTGTTCAGGGAGGAGTTAGAGACGCTCACAGATGAGGTTGGAGTTTCTGGGGAGGCTTCTGGGACGCCCGGGGAGGCAAATTTTGAGGATGTAAGGGGAGTTTGGGACATATAGGCAGTCTAGAGGTTGAGTATTGATACTCACTCTTAGCGGGCGCGTGATTTGTAATTTCACGTTTTCGGGCCAGTGTGTGGCTGCCGGGCACGTTTGCCCGGCCTGCGCGCCGGCGGCGGCCCTGTGGTCGGCCTGCTCTGCCGCGTAGCCGCGCCCGCGCAGCCTACTGTGGCCCGGCACCGGAGCCCCGGCCCGGTACCAGAGCTCCGGCCCGGCACCTTAGCACTAGGGGCGGTGTCGGCTAGCCTGTAAGGGTGATGCACGCGATCTCGCAGATTCTTAGCCAGGCCCCGATTTTGACAGTGTTCCTAGTAATCGGTTTGGGAACGGCGGTTGGGCAAATTCCTTTCGGGCCCATCCGCTTTGGGGCGGCTGGCGCCCTATTTGCGGGCCTGGCCCTGTCAGCAATAGTTCCTGGCCTGGGCCATGACCTGACCTTGCTGCGTGCCCTGGGCTTGGGGCTGTTTTGCTACACGGTTGGTATTGCCGCTGGTAACACCTTTTTTAGGGATCTGCGCCGCCAACTGCCGCTGATGGTGCTGTGTGTGGTGGGCCTGGTTTTAGCCGGGGTAGCGGGGGCTGGCTACTGCCATCTGGTGGGGGTTTCGGGCGCCTACGACGCCGGTGCTTTCGCTGGTGCATTAACCTCACCGGTGCTGGACTCGGCAATTGAGGCGGCAGGAAACCAAGATCCGGCGGTGGGTTATGCGTTGAGCTATCCGGTGGGTGTGGCCGTAGCGATCATCATGGTGGCACTGGTGGTGCGCCGTAACTGGCCCTCCAGCAAAGACCCCCGCCCAGCCAGCGCGGATGGGATTGTGGCCACCAGTGTGGAGGTTAAACAGCGCATTGATTTAGCTACCCTGCCGGAGTTTCAAAGCGCCCAGTTCCGCCTGTCCTATTTAGAGCGTGAGGGCCAAACCCGCGTAATTAACCCCACTGAACAGCTGCTACCCGGTGACCGCGTGGTGGTAGTGGGTACGCCGTCGTCGTTAAGCGCAGCAGTTGAGATGCTGGGAAGCAGCCTGGACTACTGCCTGGCCCATGATCGTTCCCGCGTGGATTATCGTCGCCTGACAGTGTCTTCTACCGCCGTGGCTGGGCGTACCATTGGCGAGCTGGACTTCCCTGGGCGTTTTAACGGGGTGATCACCCGGGTGCGGCGCGGCGACCTGGATCTACTAGCCAGCCCCGAAATGGTGCTGGAACTAGGTGACCGGGTCATGGCGGTGGTGCCCAGCGAGAAACTGGAGGAGGCCGCCAACTGGTTTGGTGACTCTGAGCGGCGCGTAGCCCAAATCGACGCCTTCACCGTGGGCTTAGGTATGGCCCTAGGTGTACTGGTGGGGCTGATCGAGGTGCCATTGCCGGGCGGAATCACCCTGAAGCTAGGTGTGGCCGCAGGTCCGCTGGTGGTGGGCATGGTGTTGGGCTGGGTGGGGCGCACCGGCCCCTTCATTTGGGGCCTGCCACACGCCGCCAACTCAACTATTCGTCAGTTGGGTTTGCTGCTGTTCTTGGCGGCAATTGGGCTTGACTCAGGCCAGGCATTTGCGGCCGCAGCTTTCTCGGCCACCGGCGTGAAGGTGGGGGTACTGGCGGCCCTGATTGTGGCTATCAGTGGCGGCGTGGTGTTGGCTGGTGGGCGAGTGTTTGGCTATAGCGCCCAGCGCAGCGCCGGCGGTTTGGCCGGTTTGGTGGGGCAGCCGGCAATTTTAGCTTTCGCCCTGTCTAAAGCCGATGACGAACGCATCGAAGCTGGTTACGCCACCTTGTTTGCTTTGGCCATTATCGTCAAAATCGTGATGGTGCAGGTGCTGGTAGCGCTCTAGGCGCGGCACCCAAGCGGGCCGCGCAAGCACGGGAGCGTGCCCCAGGGCCGCGCACAGCGCCGGGCGGCGAGGCCATGTGCCGCATCCGTGCAAGCGCGAGCACGCGGCAAAGCGCGGGAGTTTTACTTGGTGGCCGACAATAGATCTTGCTCTACCCGGTCAGGCTCGCTAAAGGGCTCATCGCCCGCCGTCAAAAACACGCTTAGCCAGCGTGAACGCGGGTCAGAGTCAATCAGGACGCACTTGGCAAACAGGGTTAGTGGCACCGCCAAGATAGATCCCAGGCCGCCAATAACCACGGTCCAAAAAGCCAGTGACAGGAACGAAGTGGTGGTGTTTAGCCCCACTGCGTCGCCAGTGAACTTAGGCTGTACCAGGGACTGAATTACAAAATTAAGTAGCGAGTAGGCCACAACCACCCACACTGCAGTCCACGGCCCATCAGCCACCAGCGCCAACAGGGCCGGGGGGATAACCCCCAAAACAAAACCAATGTTGGGCACATAGTTAGTGATAAAAGACAGCACACCCCAGGTAATAGCCAGGGGCACACCCAAAATCCACAGCGCAATTACGTCAAAGACGGCAACAAGCAAACCGAAAATAGTCGAAACCATCCAGTAAGAGCGCACGGCCCGGCAAAAGTGAGCGACGGCGTCGTAAATACCCGGCTTAAGCACCCGCAAAGAGCGAGCCCGCACCGCCACCGAGGAGGTGTCGAAAGCCAAAAAAAACACAGTCAGCAGCATCAGCAGCATCAGCGAACCAGTGGAAGTGACTGAGTCAACCACTGACTGGGCCAAGTTAAGCAGCTTAGAGCTGTCAAAAGCGCGCGCCTGCTGCAGCAGCCAATCTTCATCCACCCCGAAACGTTTCACGCTGCGCATCGCCTGATCAAAAAGCCCCGTGAACTTAGAGGCGTAATCAGGCAAAATCATGGCGAACCGGCTGATGGCCACCCCCATAGCCACCACCATGGCGGCAATAAACACATAAATCGCAAGGATGCCGGTGGTGGCCGCAAGCCAACGCGGCAGGCCCTTTTTTGCCAGCCACTGCACGCCCGGGCGCACCGTGATCACCAGGGTTAAGGACAAAAACACTGGGCCCACAATTGAGCGAATAAAGTACAGTCCCAAGGTTGCCGCAGTGGCCATGGTCAACACAGTTAAAACCACTTCGCCCTGTGTACGCGTGTCACCGGTGCGGGTCACTTTCGGGCGTAGCTTCGCTATGGCAGCCTGCGAGCGGTTAGCGGCAGCTAGTTGCGATTTGCGGGTTTGCATTGCTAATGATCGCTTGGACATGTGTTTATCCAATCATGACCAAGCCCGCCCATGCATTATGGCATTGAGCGTGTGGGCACTTGCATTGCGTTCGCGGGCACTATGGTGTTGCCCATGCTGGCACTATGGCGTTGCGCTCGCGGGTACTTGTGCCTGTAAAAAAGCGTCGACGACGTCGTAGTAAGCCTGCGGGTTAGCGCGCCTAACCTGGTGGCCAGCCCCAGGCATAACCTGGCCGCAAATATGGGGGTTTTGCTCCATAAGCTGCGCCAACAGCTGCGCCCCCACCCGCGCCTCGCCGCGCCGATCGCCGGTAAGCAGCAAGGTGGGCAGGCTAATGGACTGCATGAGCTGGGTAAATTCAACCTCGGGCGCCACCACGCCAGTGCCTAGCAGGGACTGATCCAGCTGCTGCGAGGCCCACAGGGACGGCAAAGCCTCCTGGGCGCTGGGCTGACCGGGCGTGCCCGCGTTTTCCAGCAAGGCCGCCAGTGAGGCGGGCAGATCCGCCAGGGTGCGATTGACATGGTTAGCCCGGGCCTGGCCCCGTCGCAGCAGCTCAGAGTGGCTGCGGGTGCCGTAGCAGGCCGGGTCCTCAAGTACCAGAGCGCTAACCAGGTCTGGGCGCTGGGCGGCCACCACGGCGGCTGTGGCCGCGCCCATCGAGTGCCCAATCAGGATCGGTTTAAGACCCGCTGCGGGGGTGGGCTCACTGGCCGTGCTAGTCTCGCTGGCAGCGCCTAGGCCGCTCTGGTCGTTAGGGGCGCTGGGCCTAGCGGCGGGTGCGGCATTTTGGTCCGGGGCGGGGGTGACCTGTAGGTACTCAAGCACCTCGACGACGTCGTCAACCAACTGCTGCCCGGCACGTAACAGCTGCTGGGGCTGCCACCTGGGGGAGAGGCCGTGACCGCGCGCGTCCAGGGCAATAACTCGCCAACCGCGCTGCGACCAGTGCGCGATAGACGGCCAGTTAGCCGCCGCCGAGGAAGTAATTCCGTGCAGTAAAACCAGTTGGGGGGCGCCCACAGGCCCAGCTTGGATAGAGGTAAGCACCCACTAATTATTTCTGAAATAGACTTAAGACATGAGTGAATTGGAACCCGGCGTCGCTAAACCGCGCATGAACGTGGAGTCATTTAACCTTGACCACCGCCTAGTCAGCGCCCCCTACGTGCGCGTAGCCGACCGCAAACGCCTGCCCGGTGGCGATGAGCTAGTCAAATACGATGTTCGCTTTACCCAGCCCAACCAGGCACACCTAGAAATGCCGGCTGTGCACTCAATTGAGCATCTCACCGCCGAGCTGATGCGTAACCACACCAACAAACTGATCGACTTCTCACCCATGGGCTGCCAGACCGGTTTCTATGCGCTCACGCTAGGTTTAGAGCCGCCACAGTTCATGCAGATCCTGGAGGCCACTTTCCTCGACATCCTGGCTGCTGAGCAGGTGCCCGCAGCTAATGAAGTTCAGTGTGGTTGGGGCGCCAACCATTCGCTAGAGGCCGCTCAGCAGGCAGTAAGCCAATTCTTGGCGCAGCGCGCAGTGTGGGGGCAGGTCATGGCCCAAGCTGTGGGTGAACCTGAGGCAGCGAGTGAACCTGAGGCTGTGGGGGAACCTGAGGCGCCGGCAGCCAAAGCCCAGGCACAGGCAAGTGAAGCCCAGACGCCGGTGAGTGAAACCCAAGCTGCGGCAACCGAGCCCGCCAACTGAAACCAGGAGAGGTCAGAGCCGTGAAAACTTGTAATTTCAACACTGCGCCGATCATTCAGGTGGCCATGGACGAGGAACTGGCCCCCTTCCTGGCGGCAACCGAGCCCGCCAAAATCGACCAGGTGGGCATGGAACAGCTACAGCTAGGCCACGCGGCAGTCTACGCGCGCGTGTTAAGCCCGGCGGTCAGCGCGACTGAAGGCTCTGCTGAGGCGGCAGGCGCTGAAAGCTCTGTTGAGGCGGCGGGCGCTGAAAGCGCGCCAAGCCAGACCCCGGACGCAGAAGGCTACCCGGTGCTGCTGGTGCGCTCCAAGATCGGCGGCACTAACGCCACAGCCGCCCTCACCAGCGTAATCAGCCTAGTTTCCAAGCAGCCCCAGCTAGTTGTCAGCGCCGGCACCGCAGGTGGCCTCAAATCCGGCATCGCCGTGGGCGACGTCTGCGTCTCCACCACTCTGGCCTACACCGACGCCGACGCCACCGCTTTTGGTTACGTACGCGGCCAGCTGCCGGGTATGCCCGCCACTTACTCCAGCGACGACGTCGCCCGCGACATGGCCCTAGCAGCCAGCCCGGCACTCAACGCGGCCACCCCCACCAGCGCGAACGCCAAAATCTACAGTGGCCAAATGCTGGCCGGCAACAGTTTTGTGACCGCCGCGAATGTGGGTGACACCCGCACAGCCTTCCCCGAGGCCATCAGCACCGATATGGAATCCACCCCGCTAGCGCAGGTGTGTGAAGCCTACTCGCTGCCATTTATTTCCGTGCGAGGCGTCTCCGACCTGTGTGGACCCGAGGCTGGCGAAGACTTCCACATTGGGGTTGACGAAGCCGCCGCGCGCAGCGCCGCAGTAGTAACCCAGCTGGTGCGCAGCTACCTAAAGTAGAGGGCGCAAGCCAGCAGACTACGAGTGTTTTAGCTGCTCTAACAGAGCGGCTACTTCCTCGCCGCCTCCAAAGTTTTCGTAAAGGACGCAGATGCCTTTGTACATCCTGTCAAAAATAGGATCATCGGGTTCTAAAGTTTGCTTCATGTCCGCAATTAACTGCTTCAACAGAGAAATAGACTTGTCGATCTGTTCTATTTCAGCGTAAGTGACTGCATGGTTATAGCGCGCAATAAAGGTAGTTTTGCGCTCTGCACCAAAAATCCGGGTACTTTCCGAAATAGCCGTTTCATATGCAGAAATAGCGTAGTCAAAATCCTTGTTTGCCGCGAATTTTTCAGCCAACTGGTTGAGGAGACTAACCCTAACAGGATCGTCATCAGCTATATCTGAATTGTTTTCAATAATCCCCTGTTTGCGCAGAGCTTCAGCTTCTTCATATCGCTCAACTGCTTCGTAAGCGGTAACAAGGTTAGTGCGGAAGAAAACGGTATCTTTGTGGTCTGCACCTCGAATCTTAGTACTGGTAGCAACCACCTGTTCTAACAAACTGACAGCCTCTTGAGCCCTATCAAAAGATATGTAGGCAATTGCAAGGTTACTGCAGTAAGTAATAGTGTCAATGTTATCTGCCCCTAAAACTCGTAAACTGTCAGCAACTAGTCGCTCTTCTATGTCAACGTATGTCGAAAGATTCCTGCTATCTAGGTAAAAATGCGCAAATTCGTTACGCGCCTTAAGGGTTTCAATGTGATCAGGTCCAAAATCCTCCAGTGATTTGGCTAGATCATAGAAAACCTTAGCTTTTTTCGGTACACCATAATCGCGCAGAATATCAGCTAGGTTGTAAATGCAGTCGATCTGTTCTTTTTGTGAATCTTCAATATCCCAGTAAAGCTTTAATGCTTGATTAAACAAGTCAAAAGCTTCGTCAAAATCGCCTTGTTCGCGGGCCTGCTCACCTTGGCGTACTAGCTGTGCGGCGGAGTCGTTATCGGCAGACATAAAAACGCTCTTTTTCTTGGATAATCACGGTCAACAAGTAATAACAGCTGTGTCACACAAGTATTCTTGTGGTTTCCCAATTCTGTATAGCAGATAAATCTTTGTCAACTGCGTGTGTGGGGCGAGTCGAAAAGACTCGCCCCACACACGCAGAATTGGGCGGTTTTACACCAGCTTTTTGGCTTCTGGAGAATTGCCTAAAGGTTTAGGTATTAACCTATTTAGGAATTGATTAAGGTGCTGGCCTTTAACCTAGGGCGTTAAAGGCCAGCTTTAATCAAGTAAACCTAGTTGGTGATTTCGCAGGCCTGGTAAATGTTAGTTAGCATCGCCAGGCGCTGCTCCAGGCTGGCCTGCTTGGGTACGCATACCTTAGCCCCCAGATAGTGGCAGCCCTGGTTTAGGGCCAAGTGAGCGCAACGTTTGATTTCCGCCTCACTCATCAGCGACGTCGGCTCATCCACCTGGGCCGGCAGGTGACCATCAATCCAGCCATAGCCATACTGGGTTTCTTCCGGGCCAGCGCCAGAGAACAGCAAGCCATCCAAAACCCCGCTCTCACCGGCTGCAAGCACATGCTGGTAGGCGGTTTCGGCCTGACGCCCCTCCACCACAGAGCGGCCCCAGTTAATGTGCAAACCAATACCGAACTGGCTGACCACCTCAATCTCAGTTTCCAGCGAGAGGAAACCCTTTTCAGGTTTGCGCTGCTCAATGAACTTATCGCAGTGCTCAAT
This sequence comes from uncultured Actinomyces sp., assembly GCA_915063485.1. Lineage (GTDB taxonomy): Bacteria > Actinomycetota > Actinomycetes > Actinomycetales > Actinomycetaceae > Actinomyces. Next base: position 2,812 of record CAJZDJ010000029.1, on the reverse strand, counting down.
CACCAGTTTGGCACCAAACCAGTCCCAACCCAGCAGCTGCTCAAGCGAACGCTTAAAAGCATCGCCATCAGCTAAACCAGTAGGAGCCGAGTGTAGCTGCACCCGCGCCACCAGGGCGCGGCCAGAAAGCTCGCATAGCTGACCCAAGTCGCGGTGCAGTAAGCGGGTGAATTCCAAAGCAGCCTGACGGCCGGCGTCGTCGGGAGAAGCCAAACCAAAGTTAGCGTCCTTCCAAACGTGCTGCATTGTGCCCGGAATCGCGGTAATAGTGTTGAAATCCCAGTGCTTAGCCAGGCGGCTAGCCAGCAGCGGGGCCTGCGTGGCCAACTGTCCGGGGTAAGGAATCTCCACGCCGCTAACCCAAGGCTGAGCGGCTAGCAGCTGATAGTAGTCAGCCTCCAGCTCCGGGGCGGGAAGCGAAGCATAAGCTCCAAGAACAAAAGGGGTAGCCATATTTAGCCTTCCTTAATTAGCTCGTCATTGCCGTCTTCAGGACGCACATAGTCGACATCGACCAGTTTGTGTGGCAGAACATTGGTGTCAACAGACATCATACAACTATGATGAAAATTTGGGATTAATTTTAGGTGTCTACCAGTGCATGACTATCCTGCCTGACGGCACGCTGGGCCTGCTGTGGGAGCGTGAGATGCAAGGCCTTTACTTCACGCGTATCCCGCTGGAATGGATTGAAGCCGCCAAGTAGTAGCAGCGGCAGTCAACTAGCAGTGGGCCGGCATCTACTAGGCGACGGCGGCTGCTAGAGCAGAGCAGCAAAATAGCAGCCGGCCGTCAGTGGCACAGCTGCAAGCGCAGAGCTACAAGTCAGAGCTGCATGAGCGGGTGGCTACCGTAATTGGTGGCCACCCGCTTGTTGGGGTTAGCGATAGCCCCCTAATAAGAACGTCAGGGAAGGTGAACCTGTAGAGGTCGACGTGTAGGGATATGATGATGTCATCATGTAGTGAAAGGTGTGGTTTTCGTGGCTGACGTTAGTTTGGGCCGTTGGACTGATACTGATTTGAGTGTTTTGTATGACATTTTTTATGAAACTGGTACGCGGCTTATGGGTGAGTTTGTTGCGTTGAGGTATGCGGCGCATGATGTGGGTGATGAAGAGCAGGTTGAGTTTTGGACTGGTGAAGTGCGCAGAGTGAGGGATGCGCGTCAGTCGGTTGATTCTAATGATCGTGCGGCGATAGTTTCCATGATGGAGGCTTTCAAGCACGAGTTGCGTTACATCAACTACGTGCTAGGGGAGTAAACCATGGTTGATGCAGTTACTGCTCAGGAAGCCTGGAAATACACTAAAGCTGACCTTTTTGGTGGTGTGGCGCCTTCTGTGTCGCCGGTTTTAGTTTCGATTGGCGCCCAGCCTGGGGCGGGTAAAACTAGGGCTTTAGATGCGTCTTTAAAGACGTTTTATTCGGGGCAAACTTTTGTGTCGATTGTTGGTGATGATTTTCGTAAATTTCACCCGGATTATAAAAAGTTATATGCGTTGCCTGATCCGGAAGTTATGCCGCGCGAGACGGCTGAGTTGTCTGGCTGGTTGGTGAGGCAATCGTTAGATTATGCCTCTGAGAATGGTTATTCTTGTGTGGTTGAAGGTACGCTGCGTAATCCGGAAACAACTTTAGATACGACTAGGCAGTTTGCTGAGGCGGGTGCTTCTACTCATTTAATTGTGTTGGGGGTTAGTCCGGCAGAGTCGTGGAGTGGATGTTTAGAGCGTTATATTAATGCTTTAGAAGAGGGGCAAGCTGCACGTTGGACTCCGTTAGAGGCTCATAATGCTGGGTTGGAAGGAACGCCGAAAACTTTACGTGCTGCTGAGGCTGATTTATCGGTTAAGCGTATTAGTATTGTTGATAGGGCTGGAGTGGTTCATTATGACAATGAACGTGGTGTTGGTGGTCAGTGGTTAAAGCCTGTTGGGGCTGTGGGTGTTCTTGAGAATTTGCGTGGGAATGTGGCTAATAGGGCTGCGGTTATTGAGCGAATTGGTTTACTTCAAGAGCGTGCTGTCAGGTTGGGTGTGCCCGGTATTGTGCAAGATGGTATTAAACATGCGGATGTTTTAGCTAGGGGCGACGGTAAGCAGTTACATACTAAAGCGGACGTGATTGCTGGGATAAAGAATAAAGCGCATGAGATCGGTGACAAAAAAGCGCGGCAACCACGGTCACATTCTATTGAAAGAAAAACTGGCCCTAAATTATAGGGTTAAGGCTTATACTTCGCTTTCGTCTATGATTAGTTTAAGCTCCTCGTAAGCCCAAGACTATAAACAGCGGTTAACTGTTACTCCTGTTAAAACAGCTTGTCTGTTAGTTTGTGGGGATGTCACGTTGCTGGTATCCCCATATGTTCTATGTGTCACCCTGACATTTCTAATCCCAGAGTAGCAAGTAAGCGGGTGGCTACCGTAATTGGTGGCCACCCGCTTAACTTGGGTGTATCAGGCAGATTGGATCTGCCAACATCAGGGGTATTGTGCAAAATAACCCTGATGAGTGAGCTTGCTAGGAAGTTCCTAGTATTGGGTTGTTGTCGACGTGCATCTACCCCATCAGTGGGAAGAGTAGCGCCGATTAACCCTCTCTTCGGATTCCGCTGCGAGCTCTTCCACGCGCTTCTTAATAGCCTTCTTCATTTCTTTTCTAGAAAATTTAGGCCGCTTGTCGCCGGGCTTCCAGTGTTCCTGCCCTGGCTGCCAATCTTCTATGTGTGAATTTTCTGGTTCCCAGTATTCAGAATCGTTGGCCATGAGTTGGTCCTCCTTGTGATCAGATTGATCTCTATTAGTATA
>CAJZDJ010000028.1 GCA_915063485.1 uncultured Actinomyces sp. | reverse complement strand
AGTTACCCTCAGAGTGGCCTACCCACACGGCGGTGGACAGCTGCGGCACAAAGCCCACAAACCAGGCGTTATCCATTTCTTCGGTAGTACCGGTCTTACCTGCGCTAGGCCGGTTAAGGGCAGCCGCTGCGCCAGTACCGTTCCCCTTCATTACATAAGTCAGGGTCAATGCCACCTGATCTGCGTGAGTGGGGTCCATAACCTGACGGCAGGCAGTTGAGGGGACCTTGATCTCAGTGCCGTCATCCTTGGTTACCTTGGTGATGGCGGTGGGCGGGCAGTAGGTGCCGTGAGCCGCGAAGGTGGCGTAAACATTGGCCATGGTGATCGGAGCTACGTTCATGGTGCCCAGCACCATGGAGGGGTTGTGGTCGATTTCCCCGCCATCAACCGTGGTTATACCCAGATCCTTAGCCATAGCGGTGACCGCGCACAGGTCCATACGGCTAAGCATGTATACGTAGCTAACGTTTACCGACAGGGCGGTAGCGTTAATAACCGTGTGGTTAACGTTTTCGGAAGCATTAGCGTTGGCCACGGTCCAGTTTTCAATGGCGAAACCAGGGTCACAACTGGCGTGGAAGTCACCGGTAGTGAAGGTGTGGGGGGCACCGCCTAGCACCGTGTAGCCAGACATGCCCCGTTGGTACCACTGGGCCAAAACAATCGGCTTGAAGGATGAACCAGGCTGGAAACCACCAGTGTTAGAGCCGCCGTGCTTAGAGTCGGCCGCGTAGGACAGCTTAGTGGCGGTGGGGTCATCATTGCTGGGCTCACCATAGTTGGTGTTTTGCACCATGGTAATGATCTTGCCGGTGCCCGGCTCAATAGATACCAGAGCACCCTTAACGTTGGACTCATCCCCAGTGGGCAGCCAGTTAGCCATAGTGTCGTAAGCGGCCTGCTGCTTAGCCATGTCCAAGGTGGTGGTGATCTGCAGGCCACCACGCAGCAGCAGCTGACGGCGAGTAGCCTCATCCTTACCGTAGGCGTCGTTAGTGAGGATCTCACGCACCACGTATTCACAGAAGTAGGCGGCACTCTTGGTTACGCCGCTAGAGCCTGAGCCACAGCCGCCGACGGCGTTGGTTACCTTCAGCATGGAGTCGATGCTCTGACTGGTGGCTTCCTTGTACTGCTCCTGAGTGATGAACTTTTCCTCAAGCATCTTCTGGAGCACCCAGTCACGGCGGGTCTTAGCCGCATCAGGGTTGGTGATGGGGTCGTAGCGGGTAGGCCAGTTGGTCATACCAGCCAGCAGCGCAGCTTCACCTACGCTCAGACTGTCGGCACCGTGAGAGAAGTAGTGGCGGCTGGCAGCCTCAATACCGTAGGTAGAAGGACCGAAGGCTGCAATGTTGAGGTAACCCTCCAGGATCTGCGCTTTGGTGTAGCGCTTTTCCAGTGTCAAAGCGTATTTAGCTTCACGCAGTTTACGGGCCGGAGTGGCAGCGCGGGCAGCCTCCACAGCCTCCGGGTCGCTAGCCTGCAAACCCGCCTCAATAAGCACGTTTTTAACGTATTGCTGAGTCAAGGTAGAGGCACCCTGGGTGGAACCTCCGGCTGCGTTGGTAGCTACCGCACGCAACATACCCGACAGGTCTACACCCTTGTGCTTGTAGAAACGCTTATCCTCAACGGACACGATAGCGTTTTGGGCGTTCTTGGAAATCTTGGCTAGCGGCACAACAATGCGGTTTTCCGCGTAGAACTGAGCGATAGTTTGCCCAGCAGAGCCCTTTAGATAGGAGATCTGGGAGGGCTGAAGCACGTTGAAGTCGCTAGGTAGCTCGTCAAACAGCTGCACTGAGGCATCTGTAAGAACCGAAGCAGCCCCTACAAAGGGCAGCGCGAAACCGGCAGCGAACACGCCGCCACCAACGGCCAACATAAAGAATGAGAGCAATGCGGCAAGTAGCTCCCGGGGAGAGGAGAGGGAGACTCTCGAGCTAGCAGACTTCGACATAGTCCCTAGCCTACGTCATAACGCAAGCAATGAGACAGAGCGGCTTGGTAACACTTCTGGATACGCAGGCCGAAATTTTTGTTAGGACCAATACCTGGTTTCACTCTATTTTTGTGCCAATTTGGAAAATTTTGAAATAACGTGCAGCGAGAATTTGAATCCACGGACAAACAGGCGTAGAGTCTGGGGGTGAGCTGAGTAACAAAGAAGTGCTCGCCTGGACAAATGAAAGTAGTTCCAAAATGAATAATGAAATTCATTCCTGGACCCAATTGGCAGCGTGTGCCGGCACAGACACCACCCTGCTGTTTGGAAAGGGGGCCGAGCAGCGGGAAGCGCGCGAATTGTGCTACTCCTGCCCGGTGCGTTTGCAGTGCCTGGCCGAAGCCCTCAATGGCGACTCTAGCTTTGGAGTTTGGGGCGGCTTAACTGAACGCGAACGCCGCGCCTTGATCCGCAATATGCCCCACATCACTGACTGGACTGCCTGGCTTTCCAGCGACGACGCCCTGGCTCAGGAAATCCGCCAACTACGCAAGCCTGCCCGCACCTCCCTACTACGGCGCAAGCCCAGCCTGAGCGAGGCTACCTCTCACGCCGCCACCACGCGCGCCGCAGCTTAAGATCAGACCACTTCAAAGCATCCCTAACTCCACCCTTTTCACCCAGCTAACAGGTAGGGTGTAATCATGACTACTTGGGAATACGCAACCGTGCCGCTAATCACGCACGCAACTAAGCAAATCTTGGATCAGTGGGGTGCCGACGGTTGGGAACTAGTCCAAATCGTTCCCGGCCCGGCAGGTACCGAAAACCTAATCGCCTATCTCAAGCGCCCCACCAACTAGTGGCCTCCTTAAGCGCTAGCGTCACTACATAAATCAGTGCCCGGCCGTTTAATACGACCGGGCACTAAAACTTGTGAGCGCTATTTATACGCGTTTATCAGCGGGCGCGGCGCTTGAGACGCTCGACGTCGATAAGGGTTACAGCGCGCCCCTCCAGGCGGATCCAGCCACGGGAAACGAACTCGGCCAGAGACTTGTTAATGGTCTCGCGCGAAGCTCCAACTAGCTGAGCTAGCTCTTCCTGGGTTAGGTCGTGGGGGACATGGATGCCGTCTTCAGTGGGTGCACCAAAGCGCTCAGCCAGGTCCAGCAGGGCCTTGGCTACACGCCCAGGAACATCGGAGAAGACCAGGTCAGCTAGGGCGATGTTGGTGCGACGCAAACGCACCGCGAGGGCGCGCAGCATATCCTTGGCCAGCGTGGGGTGAGAGTCAATGAAACCCATTAGCTGGTTGTGCTCTAGAGCCAGCAACTCAGTGGTGGCCACGGCGGTAGCAGTGGTAGAGCGCGGGCCCGGGTCAAATAGAGTTAGCTCGCCGACTACTTCGCCGGGACCTAGGACCGCTAGTAGGTTCTCACGGCCGTCAACAGAGGTGTGACCTAGCTTCACCTTACCGGTGAGCAGGATGTATAGGCGGTCGCCGGAGTCACCTTCATTGAATAGAACCTCACCACGGCGCAGAGTTGTCTGCGACATCATGCCACGTAGCTCTTCTCGCTCCTCAGGCGACATACGCTCAAAGAGTGGGATGCGCGCAATGATGCTGTCTTCCATATTGCGTCTCCTCGTTTGGGGATCAGGTAGCCGTCAAAGGGCTGATTATTGACTAATTTACCACACCTGTGACGTGATCCACTAGAGATTTTGGGCATTTATACTCAGTTTTGCCAAAGTTGAGGGTGATAGCGTTTGCGCAGATCAGTGTCGTTTTCACTGATTTTGCCCCAGTTTTCGTGACAGTTTGACATGAAGTTGTCAGACCTATGGCCCGTTAATACTATTTTGCGCCAGCTACCCTAAACCGCACTTTAGGTACCGTTTTTTGGCTCGTTTACACTCCCTGCGCCCAGCTAATTTTCAGGCTTCCTCAGGTTTAAGACACCAAGCATTTACCTGGTGAAATTGTAATGACTAGCCCCCCTCAACCTGCCCTAATCGGCTACCCTGGAAGGGTGCCTCAGGTTGAAACAAAAGCAAACTACCGCGCCCGCATGGCTCAGCGCCAAAGCGTCATTATCGGTACCTGTCTAGTTCTAATGGTTATTGCTACGGCCCTCGGTTTGGTCGTAGGCACTGGGCTAGTCAAAGTACCAGACCCTGGCTTCCAAGCCGTCCCCACCCCCACGCTAGTTAAACGCATCCCGGTATGCCCTGCCGCCCAAGCGGTTACTGGCGAAATCACTGACATTAGCGTCAATATCTACAACGGCACCAAGAAGGCCGGTTTGGCAGGTAGCGCCGAAACTAACCTGAAAGACACTGGTTTAACTGTGCTTAGCACCGGTGACTGGGCCGAGGGTGCCTATGACGGCAATGTGCTGCTCACCGCCGGACCAGCGGGTATCACCAATGCTTACACCGTGGCCCAGGTATTTAGCGGCACGGTAGTGGTCCAGCAGGACCCGCGCGCCTCTTCTTCTGACACCACTGTTAACGTAGTTTTGGGCGCCCAGTACAACCACGGCATCAAGTCTGCTGCGGAAATGGCTGCCATTAAGTCTGGCTCCCCCATCACCGCTCCTGCCGGTTGTTCTCAGCCCACTGCAGCCGCATCCGAGGGCAAGAAGTGACCTTTTGCTTGCGCTCGTATTCACCTTTTTACAGCTAGGAATTGTTAGCGCATTAACCTACTTCAAGCTGGCCCCCTGGGCTCGCGCTTATATAAAGGCTGTGGGTGACGCCCCCGGCGAAGCTTGTAAAGACCCACTGTTAGTAGCCGCTTTAACCAATCGAGGCATGGCGGTTAGCGTGCTACTAGGTGGCGCACTTTTGGCGGGGGTGCTGTCACTACCTCAGGCGCTAACTGGCACGGCTGCGACGCGGTCACTATCCCTGTCCGTGCCGGTACTAGGCGCCCTGATCCCTGCCGCCCTGGTGGACTGGCGCGTGCAACACCTACCCACCCGCCTGCTTTCGGTTGCCGGCGCAGTACTACTTTTTGGGATGACTTTAGCCTGGCTAGGCCCGCAAGTAGCGCCTGCTAGTATCGACGACGTCGCCACTCCCCTACGCGCTGGCGACTTACTGCGGGCTTTGGGTGGGGGCGCCCTGGTGTATATTGCCCTGGCTGCATTGAGTTTGCTGCCGCAGCTGTGGGGGCGAGCCCCGGGGATTGGTATGGGCGACGCGAATTTGTATGTGGTGCTAGGGCCGCTACTGGCTTTGCATGGCTGGAGTACCCTGCTAATGGGCTTGTATTTGGGTTTTTTCTTTGGTGGTCTGGTGGCGCTGACTTTGCTACTTAGCGGCAGGTTGAAACTTAAGGGACGTATCGCTTTTGGGCCTTGGTTGATGGCGGGGGCCGCAGCGGCCCTGGCGCTGAGTGTGTCCTAACTACTACTGCCACAGCATTAGCTTGCGGCGAAATTAGGTCTAGACTGGTGGTCTGGCAGCGCTCGGACGACGACGCTCGAACGCGCCAGACGCACGGGCTCTGCCGCATGGACCCCTTTTTCCATTGCGACAGGAGACAGTAAATGTCTAAGGCAGGTTTTTGGACCCTGCACGGTGACGGCCGCTCGGTAAAGCCGGGAGACGTCGTCGCCCCCCACGAACGTCTAACCTGGCCGCGCACCATCGGGATTGGTGTGCAGCACGTGGTAGCTATGTTCGGCGCTACCTTCCTGGTGCCGCTGCTCACCGGCTTCTCCCCTACTACTACTTTGTTCTTCTCCGGCCTGGGTACCTTGCTGTTCCTAGGAATTACTGCCGGACGTTTGCCTTCCTATCTAGGTAGTTCTTTTGCCCTGATTGCCCCTATTGGCGCAGTCACTGGCTACAACGCTTCTAATGGCGGTTTGATTGACCCACACAAGGCCTCCCTAGCTCAGGGAGGCATTATTGCGGTGGGTCTAACCCTGGCGGTTATTGGTCTGCTGGTGCACTTTGTGGGTGCCGGCTGGATCGACAAGCTGATGCCTCCGGTGGTTACCGGTGCGATTGTGTCCCTGATCGGTTTCAACCTGGCCCCTTCGGCTTGGAACAACGTTAAGCAGGCTCCTATCACCGCCACCGTCACCATTGTGTCTATCCTGCTGATCACGGTGCTGTTTAAGGGCATCATTGGGCGTCTGTCCATTTTGATTGGTGTGCTGATTGGTTACGCCACCGCCGTGGCCCTGGGTGAAGTGGACTTCTCCGCTATCAACAAGGCTGCCGTCGTGGGCCTACCCGCCTTCCACGCTCCCAGCTTTGACTTTAAGTACCTGGGGGTGTTTGTGCCCGTGGTGCTGGTGCTGGTGGCTGAGAACGTGGGTCACGTTAAGTCCGTGTCCGCTATGACCGGCGAAAACCTGGACAACATCACCGGCCGCGCCCTGTTTGCCGACGGCGTTTCCACCATGTTGGCTGGTAGCGGTGGCGGTTCTGGTACCACCACTTACGCCGAAAACATCGGTGTTATGGCTGCTACCCGTGTCTACTCCAGCGCCGCCTATGTGGTGGCCGGCGTTTCTGCCCTGGCGCTGAGCCTGCTACCTAAGTTCGGCGCGGTTATCGCTACCATCCCCGCCGGTGTGCTGGGCGGCGCCGCCACGGTCCTGTACGGCATGATCGGTATGCTGGGTGTGCGTATTTGGGTGCAGAACAAGGTTGACTTCTCTGACCCGGTAAACCTCAACACTGCGGCTGTGGCGATGGTTGTGGCTATCGCTGACTACACCTGGGTAGTGGGCGACATGTCCTTCTCCGGTATTGCCCTGGGCTCCTTCGGCGCCATCATCATCTACCACCTGATGCGCGCGATCTCGAAGCTGCGTGGCACCAACCTGGAAAGCCCCTCCCCCGCCTCAGCACCTGCCGGTGTGGAACTGGAAGGCCCGGCCTACTCCAAGCGCCACAAGCAGGCTCCTAAGGCTGACTAGCAGGAGTAACTGACCGTCACCTAATAGCACTAGGGTCACTTATGTTTCACGTGAAACATAAGTGACCCTTATCTGGGATACCTAAACTACTGTGGCCGCCTAGGACTGCCTTGAGCGCGGGCACACCTAGTTTTGAGTGTCGGCACGCCTAGCTTCGAGGGCTGGCAGATCTACCTTGATAGTTGACGGCTGAGTTAATGTTGCGCCCTGCAGCCCAGCTGGGCACACTTAAGACATGAGCGTATCCGGCGTATTTGCACACCAGCCCCCCAATAGTAATGCCGGCGCTAATCAAATCAGCCACCCGGGCCAGATTGTTCCAGATGATTTTGTGTTTCCAGGTACGCAAGAAGTAAATCCGCGTGAAGTATTTGCTTTTGCGGGCTACAACGCTCCGCGACAAAAAACTCCAGCAATCTGCTTCATCGCCCTGGCATCACTACTGCTATCCCCAATTCCCGGGGTAGTTCTCATAACCATGGCTTTGGGGATTTTTGCGATCGTCGAATCTAAGCGGGCTGGCTATCGCGGCTGGGTAATCTCCTGGATCTCCACTATTATTTCCTGCCTGGTTTTTGCCATTTACCTCCTGGTAAGTCTATAAGTAGCGCCACTTTGCAAGCCAGTGGGCGGCACAGCTAACCCGCCAGCGCACGCTAGCCACATAAGCTCCAAGCACCGTCGTCTAACGCAAACGGCACCGTCGAGGACCCCCGGGGACACTGTCGAAAAACGCAACCAGCAGGCCTTATAGATCCCCACGCTTTTGCAGACGCTGCAAGGACAGGTAACCCAGCGGGATCGGGATCCAGAAGGTAACCAGACGGTAAACCAACACCGCAGACACGGCCACACCGCTAGGCACCCCGGCAGTAACCAGACCACCAGTAAGTGCCAATTCCACCGGCCCCAAACCACCAGGCGAAGGCACCACAGAACCAACCGTGTTAGAAGCCAGGTAAGTAATCGCCAGCACCGCGAAAGGCAGCGAATAGCCAAAGGCCCACAGCGACGCCCCGAAAGACAAAATGTAGGCCAACGACAAAATCACGGTACCCAACACGCCCACACCCATACGAGTGGGGTTGGAAGCCAACCACACCAGACGCGGCCACACCTGCTTAACAGTGGGCTCAATATGCACCCAAATCCAGTTGCGCAGCTGCGGCACCGCCAAAGCCGCCGCAGCCACCACTACCGCCACCACTACCGCCACCAGCACCCAGCCAGAAGGCAACGACAAGCCCGAAGAAGTACCGGTGGTAGCCGCCAAAATACCCAGCAGCACCACAGTCACCACAAACTGGGAAACCTGCACCAACGCCACGGTGGCCACACCCACCGCCGTCGGCACCCCCTTGCGGTTAAGGAAACGCAGGTTCATAGCCGCCCCACCCACACCAGCCGGGGCCACCAGCGCCACCACAGAAGAGGCAAAATGCACCTCAGTAGCCCGAATCAAACCCAGCTTGTTAGGGGTGAAAGCCACCAGCGTCATGCCGGCGCCCACATAGGTGGCCAGCGAGAACACCAGCGCCGCCAAGAACCACCAGAAATTAGCTTGCTCAACCGCTGCAGAAATCTGGGCGAAGTTCATCTGGCCCAGCACCGTCCACAGCGCCACCACACCCACAATCGCCATGAAAATAGTGCGCGCAGAGAAGCGGTTAATCTTGGTGGGTTCAGCCTGGGCCGTGGGCACCAGCGCTACCAGTGCGTCACGCAGCTCCTGCAAAATCTTGCCGCGTCGGCCCATGGCAGCGCGGGTAGAGCGCGGCAGTACCACCTTTTGCAGCATCGGCGCGATAGAAGCCACCTGATCTTGATCCAACACCCGTGAGGCGGAGGCAATGGCCCGCTCCACCCCCACATTTAGAGCCACCAGGGCCAGGGTTTGGGCTAGGTCCATGCGGCGCGAGAGCTCAGAGGAAGCCAGTTCGCCGTCATCCCAATCGGTTAGCCAAATATGCTCGCTGGCGTCCACCAGCACACTTTGATCGCTGATGGCGCGGTGGGCTAGGCCAACCGTGTGGGCGCGGCGCAGCTGAGTCCACAAATCCAGCAAAGTGTCGTCAGAGATTTGGTCGCCTAACTGCCCAAATGCGCGCGGGGAAACAATATGCTCGGTGACCAGCAGCATTGATTCTTCTGCCTCAGCCACGCCCAGAATTTGCGGGGCCCGCACCGCCCGGCTGCGCGCCATCTGGTTCATCATCACCGTGTTTTCTGCACTGGCGCGCACCGAATAGTTTTTCGCTGGGGCCAGGCCACGCGTGCGTAGGGTGTCCCAAGCAGTGGATAGAAAACCCACCACGTGCGTGTCAGTGTCCATCACGGTCAAGTCATAGCGTTTGCCGTCTTGGTCCCACACTGCGTAGATGCGGTGAATGTTTTCGCTTTGACACTGCCACAGTTCTTCAGCTAGCTCCAGCTCGTGGGCGCAGTTGTAGTCAGGTAAAGGGGTGAGTTTTTCGTCATTGCCCGCCGGGGCCAGGGTTTGGGGGGTTTCAGTTTCGACGACGGCGCCGTCGTCTTGGGTGGAAACGATCGGGTTTTCACGTACTTTCTCGGTGTAACCAAGCTGGGAGTCGGTACGTACCTGCCAGGCTTGCAGGGGGGCTTGGCACGGGTTTAGACGCACCACCTTGACAGCGTCCACACCGCAGCGGCGCAGGCCGCGCGCCAGAGCCACCCCAGTGGCGTTTTCGCTGGCCACACCCATAATGTAAAGCACTAAGTAGCTGGCGATAAGACCCAACAGCACTGAGGCCACCGCTGCCAGCAGGGTAATAGCTGAGCGCAGCACCGAAACACCCACCACAATTCCCAGCAGCCACCAGGAAGTTTTTACCAGCTTGGATTGGTGTTTACCGGAAGCCAAAATAACTGCAGCCAAGGCAGCATAGGTGGGTGAGAGAATCTCGTAGGTGTTTAGGTTGCGGTAGGAGATCATGCCGTTGTGTACCTGGTTAAACACCGGCAGCTGCAACAGGTATGTGAACAGTGCAGACAGCAGATAAGCACTGATTAGGGCGATCAGGGCTTGGCCTGAGCGCCACCAGTCCTTATGCAGCAAAGCGCGCCCCATCAACGCTAGGGGCAGAGCTAAAGTGACGATACCTTCAAAGGCTTGCAGCGGGAACACCAGCACCCGGCGCAGCAGCTGGGAAAAGACGGTCTGTACGTCATAAATGACAGCGGTGGTGGTTTCCTGGGCGAACACAGCCAGTAGAAAAACCGTTACTAGACCTAGCGCGCAGACACCGGCAAATAGTAGGTCGCGGGTGCGATGTTCGCGCCGCTCTAGGGTGTCAACCAAGGTTAGGGTGCTGGTTTCCACCAAAGTTGGTTGCGGTTCCGCCTGGGAGGTGATGCCTACTCGGGGAAAACCAACTGGGCGGGCCGAGTTGGCGGACTCAGCCGGGGCGCTGGGTTTTTCGACGGCGGTAGCTACCCGGCTATCCGGGGTGGCGGTGGGGCTACCGGCCGCAGATTGATCTGGCGCTTGGGTCATAGGGCTAGTCTATGAAACTAGGCCTTATATCCCCACTAAATGGGGATAGCTCATTAGGGATATTTTATTTTGTCCGCTGCACCTTCCAAGACACTATCTAGTGTGCATAACAAAGCGCACACCCGGGCTAGCAGCCCAAAGTGTGCGCTTTAATTCGAAGTAGCCAGACTATTCTATGTCACTTCACACTGTCAGATCACTTCACGCGGCGTAGTCGCAGCGAGTTAGACACTACGATCACGCTGCTCATAGCCATAGTGGCCCCGGCGATCATGGGGTTGAGCAAACCCGCCATGGCCAGCGGAATTGCGGCCACGTTATAGGCGAAAGCCCAGAACAGGTTCTGCTTAATGATGCGCAAGGTAGCGCGCGAAACCTTGATAGCAGCCACAACTGCCTCCAGGTCGGCGCGCACTAGCGTGATGTCGGCGGCCTCAATGGCCACATCTGAACCGGTACCCATGGCCATGCCCAAACCGGCAGCGCCTGCCTGGGCTAGAGCGGCGGCGTCGTTAACACCGTCACCCACCATGGCCACATTAGCCCCCTCACCTTGCAGGCGAGCCACCACGTCGCGTTTATCCTCCGGCAACACCTGGGCGATTACGTCATCAATACCCACCTGGCTGGCAATGAACTTGGCGGCGCGCTCATTGTCACCGGTGAGCAGGATGGGACGCAGGCCCATAGCCTTGAGCTCACTGATGGCTTTGGCGGTAGTGGGTTTGGGTTCGTCACGCACAGCTAGGGCGGCGCGCAGGTGCAGCGATTTTGCATCCGGCCCCGAGGCCACTAGCACCACGGTAGCGCCGGTGTCTTCTAGGGCTCGTACCTGGGTTTCGGCCTGCTCAAGGCTTACGCCCTGCTGGCTCAGCCAGGTGGCTTTACCGACGACGGCGTAGCTCTGGCCCGCTGCGTGGGCTACTGTGGCGCTGACCCCACGACCGGCATGGTTGGTGAACTCGCTGATCTGGGGTACCTGGACGCCGTCTAGTTGTGTGCCCGCCACAATAGCGCGGGCTACTGGGTGCTCAGAGGGAAGCTCCAGTGCCTGGGCTAGGGCCAAGGTTTGCAGCTGGGCTGGGCTTAGGACAGCACCCTCCCCTAAGTCCACTACCGTGGCGCCGTCGCTAGCAGCACCGGCCTCAGCGCCGGCCTCAGCACCAGCGCCACCAGCGCCACTTACGGCGTCGTCGAAAAATACCGCCTGAGCCAGGTGCATTACCCCCGTGGTGACCGTACCGGTCTTATCCAGCACCACTGTGTCAATGCGGCGGGTAGATTCAAGCACCTCCGGGCCACGAATAACCACACCCAACTGGGCGGCGCGGCCAGTACCCACCAGCAGGGCGGTAGGCGTAGCCAAACCCAAGGCGCAGGGGCAGGCAATTACCAGCACCGCCACCGCTGCCGTAATCGCGGCCTGGGCGTTATGGCCGGTAGCCAGCCAACCTAGGAAAGTTAAAGCAGCCAGAGCTAAAACCGTGGGCACAAACACCGAACTGACCCGGTCAGCCAGGCGCTGCACCGGCGCCTTTTCCGCCTGGGCGGCAGTAACCACCTGGGCAATACGCGACAATGTGGTGCCCGCACCCACCCGGGTGGCGCGCACAACCAACGTGCCCGAAGTGTTCACGGTGGCGCCGGTAACCTCGTCACCTGCACTTACATCCACCGGCAAAGATTCACCGGTCAGCAAGGAAGCATCAATGGCGCTGTGCCCCTCAACCACCACGCCGTCGGTGGCAATTTTTTCACCCGGACGCACCCGGAAACGATCGCCCACCTGCAGGCGGTCAATCGGAATTTCCGTAACCGAGCCATCAGCGTTAACCCGCGCAGCAGTTTTGGCACCCAGCTGCAAAAGCTTACGCAGCGAGTCACCTGAGCGGTGACGCACCCGCGCCTCCGCTAAACGCCCTGTGAGCAGGAAAGTCACGATCCAGGCGGCAGACTCAAAATACATATGGGCGTGCTCGCTTTGGGCGCGCGGAATGAACTCCATGCTCATGCGCATACCCAGCATGCCGGCGCCCCCAAAAATCAGCGCCCACAGGCTCCACAAGGTAGCGGTAATAACCCCCAGGGAAACCAGGGTGTCCATGGTGGTGGAGCCGTGACGCAGGTTAGTGAAAGCGGCCTTGTGGAAAGGCCAAGCACACCAAGTCACCACCGGCAGGGCCAGCGCGGCCACAACCCACTGCCAGCCATAGAACTGGGCGGCGCTCACCATAGAGATCACCATCAGTGGCACTGATAGCGTGGCCGCCACGATCAGGCGACGGCGCAGGTCAGCGGCGTGGGCCAGGTGGCGGGCTTCCTGCTTGCGCATAGCCTCGACGGCGCCGTCCTCCACCTTAGTCACGGTGGCGCTGTAACCAGCTTTTTCCACCACGGCCACCAGCTGCTGGGGATCTACCGGCGCGCTTAGCTCAACGTGGGCTGATTCGGTAGCTAGGTTAACTGAGGCGTTAACGCCAGCCACTTTGTTCAGTTTTTTCTCCACGCGCGCCACGCAGGAGGCACACGTCATCCCACCCACGCTCAAATCTACGCTGCCATGACTGGCGTTAGTTGAGGTGGTTTCTTGGATATCAGTCATTAAGGCGCCGCCTTACTCGTCGCGCTCGATGGCTTCCAGGGTGTAGTTGCCGGCTTCGTCGACGGCGTCGGCCAGGGCCTGGTCGTCTAGGTGCACGTCAGAAACCACCATTACGTCAGAGACGCCACCCTTGTTCAGGATTACTGAAACGTTCTTGACACCCTCAACCTCTTCTAGCTCTTCACTCACGTGACGCACGCAGTTAGAGCAGGTCAGGCCCGAAACCTTGAGGACGGTGGTGCGGTCGATGTTTTCAGCCATTTTCTTCTCCTAAATGTGTTGCCTAACCAGCCACAACGCAGCTGGCAGCTATAAATATGGGCTAGCCGGCCAGGAGACAGCTTTAAAACTGTCCCCCCAAGCACGACTAGCCCAACCGGGATATGCCCCGAATTATTCCTAGTTAATCCTCTAGGTGGCGCACCAAACTTTCAGCCAAGCCCACGTAGGTGCCCGGGGTTAGCGCCAGCAGGCGAGCTTCGACGTCGCCAGGCATACCCAGCTCAGCAATAAAGTCGCGCATAGCCTGGCCGGTAACCCGCTTGCCACGGGTCAGCTCCTTGAGGCGCTCGTAGGGGTCAGCCATGCCGGTGGCGCCAGCGACGGCAGCTGCACGCATAGCCTGCTGCACCGGCTCACCCAGCACCTCCCAGGTGGCGTCTAGGTCTTCAGCCAGGCGACGCTCATCCACATCCAGGCCGCCCAGCCCCCCGCGCACATTAGAGATAGCCAGCAACGAGTGGCCCAGGGCCACGCCCACATTGCGCTGGGTAGTGGAGTCAGTCAGGTCGCGCTGTAGGCGGCTGGTTACCAGGGTGGCCGCTAGGGAATCTAGTAGCGCACAGGAAATCTCAAAGTTGGCTTCACCGTTTTCAAAACGAATCGGGTTGACCTTGTGCGGCATGGTGGAGGAGCCGGTAGAGCCCTGGGCGCTTAGACGCTGGTGGAAGTAGCCCAAAGAAATGTAGGTCCACACGTCGGTGGCCAGGTTGTGGGCAATACGGTTGTAGCGGGCCACGTCGCTGTACAGCTCAGCCTGCCAGTCGTGGGATTCAATCTGGGTGGTTAGCGGGTTCCAGATCAGGCCCAGGTGCTCCACGAAACCGCGTGAAACAGCCTCCCAGTCAGCTCCCGGCACGGAAACCACGTGAGCGCCGTAGGTGCCGGTGGCGCCGTTGATCTTACCCAGGTATTCGGTGCCCTCAATGCGGCGCAGCTGGCGGCTCAGGCGCCAAGCCAACACAGCCAGTTCCTTACCGAACGTGGAGGGGGTGGCCGGCTGACCGTGGGTGCGGCACAGCATGGGCACCGCCTTGTACTGGCGAGCCATTTCACTAAGATCATCCACCAGGCCCTGGGCTGCCGGCAGCCACACCTGCTTGATAGCTGAGCGGATGGTTAGGGCGTAGGCCAGGTTGTTGATGTCTTCACTGGTGCAGAAAATGTGCACAATCTCGTGCACCTGGGGCAGCACCGTGTCTTGGCCCAGCACCTGGGGGGCAGCATCTAGGCGACGCTTGAGCAGGTACTCCACAGCTTTCACGTCGTGGCGGGTGACTGCCTCAATTTCAGCTAGTTCATCAATTTCGGCGCGGCCAAAGCTGGAAACAATACCGCGCAGGTACTGCTTCTCAGCGGCAGAGAACTTAGGGGCGCCCGGCAAAACCTCGTTATCAGTGAGGTAAATCAGCCATTCAACTTCCACATGCACGCGAGCGCGGTTCAAAGCAGCTTCAGACAGGTGGTCTACCAGCGGCGAGGCGGCGGCGCGGTAGCGTCCGTCCAACACCCCCAGAGCCAGTGGCGGGTCTACCTCAGCTAGGTTTACACGGGATAGGGGCAGGTCAGCAGTCTCAGCACAACTCATGCGCTAATTGTCTCAGCTGACCTGCCCCCAACACCAGAGGCCCGGTTTAACGTGGTTTTAGGCCACTTTTTCGCCGGGCTGGCGGCTTAGGCGCGGGTGCGCCGTCGGTTTTAGTGACGGTGCAGGTAGTCGCGTAGTTTGCCAGAGCGCAGCGCCCCACCGGCAGCCACCAGGCCCCCAGCTACCAGCACTAATCCTCCGGCCACACCGGTAACCGCCAGCGAGCCGTGGCGCGAGCCGCCACTGTTACCAGCAAAAGCTACCTTCCCTGATCCCTTTGAGGAGGGTAGCGGTGAGGGCTTCAGCGCCGCCCTGCCGGTAGGCATGGGGCTGGCGCTGGGCACAGCGCTAGCCGTAGGCGCGGCGGTGGGGCTGGGTGCAGTGGTGGGCACAGCAGTAGGCGCAGCGGTCGGCGTGGCAGTGGGCGACGCCGTCGGGGCCGGGGTGGGGCTTTGCGTGGGCTGCTCGGTGGGCTGCGGGGTGGGAACGGCCGGCAGCATCCGGCGCTTACCTAGGTTCTGGTCGAAGCGGGTTACCGGGTAGGTGACCTGGTTGTCGCCCTGGGTGTAGGTCAGCGTCAGCTTGGCATCCAGGTAGCCCTGCTTGGCTTCCTGTTCGCTTACCACATAGCCGCTGGTTGAGCACCACATGGTCGTGCCGGGCGCAATGCCGCCGATGCAAGATTCAATTTCGGTGCCCTTGGGGCCCTTGAGGCTATCGATGTACAGGGTCTCACTGGTGTTGTTGACGATGCTCCAGTGGAAGGGCAGCTTTTCGCCAGCCTGGTAGGGCTTGGCTACGATGTCGCGGGTGTAGTCGCTGCGCTCGCCGACCACGGTCAGTGCAATCAGCTCAGGGGTGGCGAGTTTGAGCTCCACCGAGCCGCGCAGGGTGTACTGGCCTGCCTCCAAGGTGGCATCCACATTGTAGGTGCCAGCCACAATGTCCTTGGTGGCGGTGACCTTGACGTTTACGGTGGCAGACTCGCCAGGCTTTAGCGCCGGGGTGGCTACCAGCTCGCTGCTGACGTTTTCGGGCAGGCCGGTTAGGCGCATGGACCCAGCCGGTAGGGCGACGTCGTCGTCATTGCGGATAGTGACGCTTACGCTGGTACTTTCCCCGGCCCCCAAGCTGACGCTAGCGGGAGCGAAGTTGGCGCAGAACGGCTTTAGCCACTCGCGCCCGAAGGTGCCTACGCGGATTTCCTTGTCGGTTTTGGTTTCATAGGCGACGGCGAAAGTGCCGTCCTTGAGGGCGGTCACCGAGGAGTAGGCGTGCGGGCCGTAGTGGTAGACGCGGCTAACGGGCCAGGTGGCGCCGTTGTCGCAGGAGTAGCGCACGTTACCGGTGATGCGGTTGATCAAGTGGCCTTTACGGTCAACATCTATCTGCCAGTTGTAGGGGCTGTTGTTGGCGTTGGTGAACAGCAGCTCCTTGGCGGCCTTGCCGCTGGTGGCCTGGGGGTTCATGCGGGTGATGCCGGCGTTTACTTCCGGGTCTACCAGGGCAGTGTCTAGGTACTGGTTCTTCCAGTTGACGCCGCCGTCGTCAGAAATAGCGACCAGGCGCCCCACCCCGTCACCCCAGCTGCGTGAGTTGAGCATGAGGCGGCCATCGCTTAACTCAACCACCTTGTTTTCGTTGAAGCTGTTGCCGATCCGGTTACCGGCATGCCAGGTGGCGCCGTGGTCGTCAGAGTAAACCGAGTAGGCGTAACCGTTGTGGGCTGAGTCAGTGCCGATGTATTGCTGCACCAGGCGCCCAGCATATTTGCCGTGCTTAACTTGAATGCCGTTACCGGAGGTGGCAAAGGTGCCGGTGATGCCCTTGGGCTTAACCACATTGGTGATTAGGCGGTGGCTCCAGGTTTTGCCGTTGTCGGTGGAGGTGGAAACCTCGGCGCTCATAACGTTGCGGTCGGCGTCGTCGTCAGAGTCAACGGACTGGAAGAAACCCGCATCCTTAGAGTAGACGTGGAAGTTGAACAAAATATTCTTTTCCGCGTCATACACATATGAGGGGTCTGAATAGCCCTGCTTTTGGGTGCCGGGAACGCCCGCGTGGATGACGGTTTGTTCACCCCAAGTACGCCCGCCGTCGGTGGAGCGGCGCTGCAAAATGGAGTTGGGGTTGGGGGCGTCCATCAGGCTGGGGCGCCCGTCATAGGAAACTACTAGATCACCGTTGTTTAGCTGCACGATTGAGGGGATGCGGTAAACCGGGAATTTACCGTCATCGCCATTGGCAACTGCTTGCGAGGTGAAATCCTGGCCAGACTCGGTGGCAGTTACGCCAGGGGTTAAAACTACACCGGTAAACGATAAGGTCAGTGCAGCCAGTGCGGCTGCGGTTTTAGCGTGGACACCCTTTGGGGACACGGGAACTCCTTCAATGGCGCTCAGGGGAGCTAGTGCGGGTCTGCGCACATCGTTGTTGTGATTGTAAGCTTAACTGCGCGAAATTGTTACATAATGTGATTTTTTTGTTAGCTTTTGCGTCAGTTTCGCTCTTGAGTGGCGGTGACGGTGGCTTTTTTCTTGGGGCGACGGCGCCGTCGTCATCATGGCCATAAAGCGAGGCAGCGCCGTCGAGCCCAAACCACACCAAAGCACGCACAACCCACCCTTAGCTGAGCGCGTGCACCGCGCCAAAAGCGCACAAGCTTGTTAGGCCTAAAAGCAGCTTGGCAAAATATAGGCGTGGCTGTAGCTATACCTTCTTCTGCGCGGGCGCTGCTTGAGCACCTGCCACCTAAGGTGGCCACCCGCATCAGTGAGACTGTGGCTATCGCCAACCTAATTCGCTTAATTGCGCGTTTGGAGGCGGCGCGGGCCACCGTCCTACTAACGCTGACTTTTTTACTGGCCATAACCCTGGGCATTAACAACCACTCACTTTTACCCTTCCGGGTTGGGCCATTTTGCTCCCTAGCGTTATGCCTGATCAGCGCCTATTGGGGCGGCAAAATCATTACTCAGCACACGCGCGTGGCCTACGACAACGGCACTGACGCCCTGGTGCGCACCGACGCTCTAACCCCCACCGCCTCAGCTGCCGCCGCCCAAACCGCCATGGAAATTTCGCAAATGCTAATTTCCGGGGTGCTGTTTGCGGGCGTAATGCTGGGCACACTACCTCACATGCAATTTCAAAAAGCCAGTTGGCTGGCTGTGGGCGTGGTGGTGATGGGTTCACTGACCTCTTCACTCGCGTTACTGTGGGCAGTGATTTGGCCGCATGCGCCGCGCCGCTGGATGCAGATAGTTAACGCACTTATCGGCACTTGGATTTGCGTGATGTGGTGGTCTGGGCCGCTGGCTGCACTCATGCACCACAAACCTGACATGCTGCTGGGCTGGCTTAACCAGTACAGTTTCTTTTCTGATGATCCCACCTGGCCAGTAGTCATTTACGGCTTTATGGCTGAAGGCATCTCCTATGTGGCCCTATATATGCTGCGTAAAAGTGCCGCCTGGAATAACCCTTCGGCAGCCCTGCGCCAAGCCATGGAGATCACCGGGCCGCGCTGGGCCGGGCCGGGGGCTGTGGCCCTAACCCAGGAGGCGCAGCTATGGCCGCAGCTGACCGTGGCGCAAACCTTTGAAACCCTTGATGGCCTGCGTGGTTTCACTGAGCCGCCGCCCCACCGCGAGCAGATGCTGCAAGCGTGTAAAACTCTTTTACCCCCACCCAATAAATTTATTGACGAATGTACCTTTAGCGAGCGCGAACTGGTGTTATTGGTGTGGGCGCTGAGCCAAGAGGCAGATCTGATTTTGATTCACCGCCATGAGAGTTATCAGCTTTTGCCGCGTTCTATACGGATTGTGTACCGACAACTGGTTAAGCAGCGTATGGCTGAAGGGGTGCGTTTTGACTTCTCCCCCGACTACGACGACGAGCTGCTGAGGCTAATCTGCTCGGGCCAGTAGTAATCTGCCAGATTCCCTAAAACTGCATCTACAGCCATACTGGCGCCACTGCGCTCGCTTTGTGCGAGTTACCTTTACGAGTTCTACTCACGAATTAATGCACCGGTGGGGAACTTTTTTACCCCAACAGCCTTATCCACAGCTCAAAGGCGAAGCCTTGACTCGGCGTCTTAGCGTTTAGCCATGAGTAACTTGCATTACGTTAGGCAGCTGGTCCTAAGCGCTAAAAGCCAGGTGCCAGCCATTCCCAACCAGTGGCGTGGGAGCGCGGCGCAAGCCGCTGGTCAGTCTTTAGCGCAACTAAGCGCCGCCATAAACGTGCTGATCGGCGCCGTCGACAATGATATTCAGGCACTAAGCAGCCCAAGCTAGGTCTAGTCATGGGCGACATTGTCTACGTTTCTGGGCCCGATAAGAATCTGCATGTGGATCCGCAGGTGCTGATGAGGCTTAAACGGCAGGTTATGAAAGTCCACTCACTGCTGGAACAAGCCAACAATGCCTATAAGGTGGCTCGCACAGAGCCCAATCCTGGGGTGCTGGAACTACCGCGTATGCCGCTACAGCCCCCGCCATTATTTCCTCAGCCTCCGCCCAAGCGGCTGCCCCCTGAGCTGGATGCGGCCACAACCAAGGCTTTAAAAACCTGCATCAGTCAGTGTGAAACTAACGCTGACGCCCTACAGGTGGGCTATAACCTCTACACCAATGCCGAGATTAAAGCCCAGGCATCGTGGAAATTAGAGGGACTCAAGCGCGCCAATCCTGTCTCTATGGCTAAGCATAGGAGGAACAATTTTCTAAGTGAGGCTGCCGTGCGCGCCGAGCTGCATAAGTACGGCCTCGATAACCCCCAAGCTCTGCAGAAAAAGCTTAAAGCGTTGGGAATAGATATTGATTTAGAGGACGCTAAAGCTATTTATCAGATAGTGGTATTGCTGGTTCGTAGTGGCTATGGGGGCTGGTTAATTAGTGAAGTACCTGCTCTAATTACTATTTATAAAGCTAGCCCCAGTCTTGGTGTATTTCTGCAGGCAGCTATGGTTTATGCTGGAGCTTTTTTGGGGCCTGAAGCTAAGCTCTGCCTATCCGGAGCAAAGGCGCAGCTAACCTATGGACTTGCAGGTGGCAATAAGATTTATTGGCGTGGTAAATGGGTTGACCCCAGAGAGCTTAGCGATGTTGAGGCCACCAACTACTACTTGGCTTATCTAGCTGGCGGGAAAAAGAATTACCGACTCACCCTGATCAGCGACGGCCTGCGCATGGACATGCCCTCCCCCGCTATGGGGCCGCTCAGTTTCTCTTTTAGCTCTAGCTTGGGCGCTGAACTAGCTGCTGCCGTGTTTGCAGGTATAGCAAAAACTACTGCCGGGGTAGGCCAGGCCAGTCAGGTCAAATTCAAGCCGTTAGTCAGTAAATATGACGGCTCGGTGGCCGACACTATTAATTACTGCGATCACATAAATTCTTCTGATCCGCAAGCTGGAGCTTTTTCTATCATTAAAACCACCTATTCTGATGGAACCTGCTCCTACCAGGT
Source organism: uncultured Actinomyces sp. (assembly GCA_915063485.1). Taxonomy (GTDB): domain Bacteria; phylum Actinomycetota; class Actinomycetes; order Actinomycetales; family Actinomycetaceae; genus Actinomyces. The sequence goes on along the minus strand of CAJZDJ010000028.1, from coordinate 334 downwards.
GATTTTGCCGGGCACACAACAGTGGACTGCAGGCAAGTCGAACCCTCAGGATCTACTAACTAACTTGCAGGCTAATGCCGGCGCCAGTGACGACTACTCGCAGCTGGTGGTTGCCGCCATGACTAAGGCCGGTATTAAAAGCACTGATCCGGTATGCATTTACGGCCACTCCCAAGGTGGGATTGTGGCCACGAACCTAACCGCTAATGCGCAGGTGCGGGCACGTTTCAATATTGTGGCTACAGCTACCGCCGGTAGCCCTACCGGCAACAGCGTAATTCCGTCAGGTACGCAGTATTTGAGTATGGAAAACGCCGACGACGTTGTGCCCAGC
>CAJZDJ010000027.1 GCA_915063485.1 uncultured Actinomyces sp. | reverse complement strand
CTGGGGCGGCAACCGCCCCAGCGCCTACGTTTATTTGCCAGGTTTAACAGCGCTTATAAGCGCTGCTTATAGCCGCCGTCTATAGGCTCCAGCTGCGTCCAGGCTGGGCGTCGTAAACTGGGCCAGTGAAGGACTGGCGCGCTTCAGCTAGAGGCACATCATGGCAGGTCCAGGGCTGAATGTGGGTCAGCACCAGCTGCCCGGCATTAGCCTCGCTAGCCAGCTGGCCGGCGCGGTAGCCGGTTAGGTGCATGCCGCGTAGCACGTCGCGTCCCTCTACGAAGGCCGCCTCAGCTAGTAGTAGGTCCACTCCCCCGCTAACCATTTGGCTCATGCCTTCACACAAGTCAGTGTCGCCGGTAAAAGCTAAAGTCACCTGCTTGGTGGGGTCATCCTCACTGGGGCCTTGCACCAAGTAGCCGTATGCCTCAACCGGGTGCAGGGCTGCAAATGGCGTCACCGTGAACGGGCCAATCTGGGTGGAGCGGCCAGGTACAGCAGTAACAAAAGAGAACTCTGTGCGGTAATCCTCGTAGCTAGCGGCGCCGTCGACCCCACGCAGACGCTCACAGGTGGTGCTGGGGCCAATACACAGCACTGGCCCTAGCGCACCCTCAGGGCGCCAGCGGCGATAAACATGCATACCCACCAGATCCACCATGTGGTCGGCGTGGCAGTGCGAAATACAGATTGCATCCAGATCAGCTGGGTCCAGGTAGTTAAGCAGCTGGCCCATAGAGCCCGGCCCAAAATCAAATACTAAAGACCAAAGTCGCTGGTCATTGCCCGCATCAGGCTGTGCGTTCGTGACCTCGGGGGCCACAGCACAATTTATGGCTGCTAACTCATCTTCAACCACTAACCGCATTTTTTCGGTGCCCGGCAACTGCAACTTGGTGTTAGGCCCCCATGCCTGCACCAGGTAGCTTGATGCGCTGGACTTACGTCCAGACATCGAGCCTGAGCAACCTACAATCGTGAGCTTCACTCGCGAATCTCCCTATCTAAATTCTTCACGCCCGCGCCACCGGCGGCACGAGCTTGACGTACCTGACCCACCACTGGTCCTAAGAAACGCTTGGCAAGCACCTGGAAAGCTACCGGATCGCCAGTAGCCCTAAACTCGTGCCCGCTGGCCGCCTCACCGCTAGAGGTAGCGCCGCTAGCCCCCTTGCCGCTAGCTGCCGCACTGCTAGTTGCCGTGCCGCTGGAGGCGCCCTGCGTGCCGCCCTGCCTAGACACCTGCTTGACCGCGTTAGCGCCGCCCGCGCCACCGGCCAGGCCAGAGCCGCCCGCAGCCGCAGCACCCGCAGCGCCTTGAGCAGCGCCGTCGGCCCCAAAAGCAGCAGAGCCAGCCACACCCGTGCCAGCCGCGCCGTCGTCGTCACCAGAGCCCACCGCAGCCTGAGTGTCAGAATGCAGCAAATCGCGGGCAGCTAGCTCACGATAAACATCCTTTGCAGTCTCCTCGCTAGAAGAAACCAAAGCCACATTACGCCCCATAACGTAACTAATCGGCCCAGCCAGCAACGGATAATGCGTACAGCCCAACACCAAAGTGTCCACCGCTGCCGCCTGCAATGGCTCCAGATACTCCTTAGCCACATCCAGCACCTGCGGGCCGGTAGTAATCCCAGCCTCAGCCAACTGCACAAAACGCGGACAAGCCTGCTGAGTTAAGTTCAAGCCCGGGATACCTTGCAAAGCCCGCGCGTAGGCCCCAGAGTTAACCGTTCCCGCCGTGGCAATCACACCAACACGCCCTGAACGAGTCAAAGCTGCCGCTGTGCGCGCCGCCGGAGAAATCACCTCAATAACCGGAATGCCCATCCCTTTGGTGTACCGCTCACGCGCCTCATCCAAAGCTGCCGCCGTGGCGGTATTACAGGCAATAACCAGCATTTTTACGCCCGAGTCAACCAGCTCATCCATCACGTTCAAAGCCATAGAACGCACTTGTTCCAAAGGCTTAGGCCCATACGGGCTGTTCGCGGTGTCACCGATGTAAAGCAAACGCTCACCAGGCAGCTGATCGAGGATTGCACGCGCTACCGTCAGTCCTCCAACTCCTGAATCAAAAATACCAATCGGTGCGTCATTCACGTCATTAGACCCTAGTCGATTCTGGCTTTAATAAGCACTTTTCTTATCAGTGATAACAGACACCGCCGGGCGCGTTGAAACTTGAATGAAAGCGTGCGCCAACATAGCTAAACCTTACTAACGTCACCAAAAACGCTGTGAGCTTGCACTTTACCCACCCGCACAAAGCACTTTAGGGAATCGGGAGTTATCCCCAAGACACTGCAAAACCTTTAAGGTGTGGCTAAAGTTAAGCCATGAGTACGGCACTTCTGACCGACATGTATGAACTGACCATGCTGCAAGCTGCGCTGGCAGATGGTACCGCCAAACGCCGCAGTGTGTTTGAGATCTTTGGACGCTCGATGCCCCCTTCACGTCGCTTTGGCGTGGTTGCCGGCACCGGGCGTTTTCTTGAAGCTCTGGAAAACTTCCATTTTGAGCCAGAGCAGCTACGTTTCCTATCCGATCAGCGCATTGTTGACAAGGCCACGATCAACTACCTGGAAAACTTCCACTTTGACGGCAACATTTACGGCTACGGCGAGGGTGAATGCTACTTCCCGGGTTCTCCCCTGCTAACCGTTGAATCTGACTTCGCCCAGGCCTGCATCATTGAGACCATGGCGCTGAGCATTTTCAACCACGACTGCGCCGTGGCCTCCGCCGCCTCACGTATGACTATCGCCGCCCACGGCCGTCCCTGCATGGACTTTGGGGCCCGGCGTACTCACGAGGACGCCGCCGTTTCCGCCGCCCGCGCCGCCGTGGTTTCCGGCTTCACCTCCACCAGTGACCTAGAAGCGGGTATGCGTTACGGCATCCGTTGCGTAGGTACTTCCGCCCACGCTTTCACGCTGCTACACGACGACGAACGCACCGCTTTTGATTCCCAAATCGCCTCCCTGGGCGTGGGCACCACCATCCTGGTTGACACCTACGATATTGCGCGCGGCGTGCAGCGCGCTGTTGACGCCGCCAAGGCGGCTGGGGGCACTTTAGGTGCCGTGCGCCTAGACTCTGGTGACCTGGTGGCCGAGGCCTTCAAGGTGCGCGCCCAGCTAGACTCCCTAGGCTGCCCCGACACCAAGATTGTGGTCACCTCTGACCTGGATGAATACGCTATCGCTGCGCTGGGTGCGGCCCCGGTAGACATCTACGGTGTGGGTACCAAGCTGGTTACCGGCTCGGGCGTGCCCACGGCTGCGCTGGTGTACAAGATGGTTGAGCGTGAAAACAGCGCCGGCGAGATGGAAAAGGTAGCTAAGAAGTCTAGCGGCGGTAAGTCCAGCGTGGGTGGCCGCAAGACCGCTGGCCGCGTGATCATTGACGGCTCCGCCACCGAAGAGCTACTGATCAGCTCAATTGATCCCGAGGCCGCTGAGGCTGAGCTGGAACGCAACCAGGCCCGCCCGCTACAGGTACAGCTGGTGGAAAAGGGTCACATCCTGCCTGAGCACTACGACGACGGCGCCCTCACCCGCGCAGCTGAGCGTCACCGTGCCGCCCGCGCCCAGCTGCCCTACCAGGCATGGCGCCTGAGTGAAGGTGAAATCGCTATTCCTACCCGCCGCGTGGATCTTGATTCACGTGAAACCAAGCAAGGCTGAGCAAAGCCACCCCTGGGCTGGCCGCCTACACCCCTGGGCTGGCCTGGGTTAAGGCCAGTAGCAGGGCTAAGGCCAACGCTGAGCAAAACCATGGGTAGGGCTGAGCACTAAAGCTGAGCTCCCGCATAAATAGTGGCGGTGGATGCAAATCCACCGCCACTTGCTGTTTTAGGCGCTCGCGGCGCAGCCGCCACAGCCGGCGCGGCCGGTATAGCCCACACAGCCCGCAGCCGGCGCGGCCAGGTGTTTGCGCCCCCAAAGCGCGCCACAAGCGCGTATCTGGCGCAGCCCGCGCGACCTGGCTGCGCGTGGTTTTAGCGCCGGCCCACAAACCACTTACGCAAGGTATCGACCCGGGTGCGGATCTGCGTCGTCGTCGCCTGCGCCACCTCCGGACCCCCGCAGACTCTACGCAGCTCAGCATGCACCGCCCCATGGCTTTGCCCTGAGCGGCGCGCCCAGCTAGAAACCAGCTGGCTGAGCTCTTTACGGGCCGCGTCACGCTGGCGGGCATCCTCAATGCCGGCGTTGGCTGCCCGCTGGGCGGCGGCGGCCTGTGAACGTTTTTGGGTTTTAACCTGCTCAGCCTGGCGGGCCTTTAAAATCTGGCTCACCTGGTCGGCGTCGAGCAAACCTGGGATGCCTAAAAATTCTTGCTCCTCCACGCTACCGACCATGGCGCCGGTACCAAACTCGCCGCCGTCGAAAAGTACCCGGTCAAATTCAGCGGTGGAATCCATGGCCTCAAAGCCGGGCAGTAGCGCGTCAGAGGCTTTTTCTTCCCGGTTAGCGGCGGCAATTAGCCTATCTTCAGGATTAGCGAACAGATCCTGGCCCTCATCTTCTTTAGCGGGCCGATCCAGGGCGTGGTCGCGCTCAGTTTCCAGCTCTGCCGCGAGCGCCAGCAGCGGGGTGACTGAAGGCAGGAACACGCTGGCGGTTTCTCCAGGCCGGCGTGCACGCACAAAACGCCCGATAGCCTGGGCGAAAAACAGCGGGGTTGAGGTTGAGGTGGCGTACACCCCTACCGCTAGGCGAGGCACGTCCACGCCTTCGGAAACCATGCGTACGGCCACCATCCAACGCTGGTTACTGGCGGAGAACTGCTCGATTTTTTCTGAGGCGCCATTGTCGTCACTGAGCACCACCGTGGGTTTTTCGCCGGTGATGGCGGCTAGTTGGCGTGCGTAGGCGCGGGCTTTTTCGCGGTCGGTGGCGATCACTAGGCCGCCGGCGTCAGGGATTTGCCGGCGAATTTCGCTAAGGCGCTGGTCAGCTGCGGCCAGGACGGCGGGGATCCACTCCCCAGCGGGGTCTAGGGCGGTGCGCCAGGCTTGGGATTCTAGGTCTTTGGTTAGCGGCTCCCCTAGGCGGGCTGAGACTTCGTCACCGGCTTTGGTGCGCCAACGCATTTGGCCTGAGTAGGACATGAAAATAACTGGGCGCACCACGTTTTCGGCTAGCGCGTCAGCGTAGCCGTAGGTGTAGTCGGCTTGTGAGCGCCTGATGCCATTGCTGTCGGGGGCGTAGGTGACGAAGGGGATGGCGGCGGTGTCACTGCGGAAGGGGGTACCGGTTAGGCTCAGGCGACGGCGAGCCCCACTAAATGCTTCATAGATTGCGTCTCCCCAGCTTAGGGCGTCTCCGGCGTGGTGTACCTCGTCTAGGATCACCAGGGTGCGGCTGGCACCGGTGCGGGCGCGGTGCAGGTTGGGGTTGGAGGCTACCTGTGCGTAGGTTAGGGCGACGCCGTCGAAGTTGCTGCCTGCTCCCCCGCCGGAGTTGGAGTAGGTGGGGTCTATGCGTAGCCCCCAGCGGGCGGCTGAAGCGGCCCACTGGTATTTGAGGTGCTCGGTGGGGGCCACGATGGTTAGCTTGTGTACCTCACCGGCGCGTATGAGCTCGCTAGCCAGGGTTAGCGCAAAAGTGGTTTTACCTGCGCCAGGGGTGGCTACCGCCAGGAAGTCTTGGGGCTGGCTAGACATGTATGTGGCGAAAGCTTCACGCTGCCAACGGCGCAATTGAACCAATTTTTACAGATCCCTCTCATAAATCAAGCCACATAAATGAATTAAGCCAGTAGATTTAGCCACGCTTAGCGCGGTTGACGCCCGCACAAGGCTACCCCCAACAAGGGTGAGGCTAGTGCTTTTCTCGGCGCGTCCTGTGTTTTGGGGCGCTGTCGGCGCCGCGTATCTGTGGTCTTGGCGCGCTGGCGGCCCGAGCCCACTAAGGCGCACTGCGCCCCCAATTGCAGCGGGCTTTGCACACCGCCCCCTGATTTTGGGCCCAAAAATCTAACGCCCGGGGGTCTCCCGGCGCGCAGATTTACAGTTTTGAGACAGTCGCAGCTTCTAGTTGAAGACGCTTTAAGGCCAGGTTTTGGCCCCAGCCTTGGCTTTTAGCCTCAGCCTCGGCTTTCAGCCCCGGCCTTAACCTCAGCTTTTAGCCCCGGCCGCCGAACGGGAAACGCGGGCGCCTGGGGCCGTTACCTTTTGGGGACTGGCTCATCTGCTCGTAGATTGATTTGCAGGTGGGGCACACCGGGTAGGCGGCAGGGTCACGCTGGGGGCGCCACACCTTGCCGCATAGGGCCACCACGGGACGCCCGGAGGCGGCGGCAGCAGCGATCTTGTCTTTACGTACATAGTGGGCGAAGCGGTCTGCGTCGCCGTCGTCAGTGGAGCGGAGCTCTTCACGCTCCAAAACTGCGGTCCCAGCTGACTGGCTGGGGCTACCGCCGGGTTCCATGGGGTCCAAAGGCTCACTCATAGCTGTAATTTTATGTCTCCTTGGGGGCTTTAACCTTTGTCATCACGCTCTCAGCGGTGTAGGCGTCATTACAGGGGCCCTGACTTAAGGGGTGGTTAAGCTGTTTTTAGGGCTGACTGACGCCCCAAAACCGCTAGATTTCCTGGGGTCTAGCCCGCCTTAACCTCACCAGTGGCTTTGCCCACTTACGACGTCGCCCCTGGCGCAACGCTCAAACGCACCGCCCCGCTCCCCTGGCACAACACTCAAACCCACCGCCCCGCTCATGGCATTGCCACAACTGCTTGCCAAGCTGATCGCAGATCCTGGCGCCACCTAGCCCAATAACGCCGCAGCCGCTGCCAACAAATACGGGCAGCGGCTGTCTTTATAACTGGGGAACGACATCTGAAGCGGGCTGTGCCGCCCCTCAGTAGCTTGTGGCGGCGTTACTTGCTCAGCTTGGAGGCGGCGGCGGCATCTAGCAGTACCAGGGCGTCAGGGTGACGCTGCATTACTGTGGCCGGCCACTGCTCACTTACTTCACCCTCAACTAGGTGCTTGATGGCCTCAGCCTTGTTCTCGCCGGTGGCGATCAGCACCAGTTTGCGGGCCTCCATGATGGTGGCCAGGCCCTGGGTGATGCACATGGTGGGCACCTTGTTGATGTCGTTATCGAAGAAACGCGAGTTGTCGCGGCGAGTCTGCTCGGTGAGCGTATCGAGGTGGGTGCGCGAGTCTAGCGGGCCGCCAGGCTCATTGAAGCCAATGTGACCATCAGAGCCAATACCTAGAATCTGCACGTCGGCGTAACCAGCCTCAGCCAGGGCGCGCTCATAGTCGTCGCAAGCAGCCTGCGGGTCAGGGTTTAGGGCGTCAGGGCCGTGTAGGGCGCCGGGGGCCATGTCTGTGCGCGAGCGCAGGTTGCGTTCCATGAAGTTGGCGTAGCGCTCGTAGTGGTCAACGGGCAGGCCTACATATTCGTCCAGCATGTAGCCGGTGACGTCCTTGAAAGATAGCTTGCCTGCTTGGTTGCGGCGCACTAGCTCGTCATAGAGCGGTAGCGGGCTAGAACCAGTGGCAGTACCCAAAACCGCGTTGGGCTTAGCAACTAGGACGGCTTCGATGGCGTCTGCGGCGCGCTCAGCGATAGCTTGGGCATCAGGTAGAACAACAACTTCCATGTCCATCTCCAATGATGTAACGAATGAAATCAGATGATTAACTTCGACTAAATTATAGCCCAATCAATCAACATCTATCACTAAAGTGAACAGCGCCATATACGGTGCGGGCTGTGAGCCTTCGCTCACAGCCCGCATTAGCCAGCGCCGTCGTCAAACCCTAGCTTTGAGTGTGACCAGGCCACTGCGAAATAGTGAACAGCAGTCGCGCCCAGCGCCTATCTAGCAGCTTGCCGCCCAGGCGCACACCCACAACCATCACAACCACCGCATTAACTACCCCTAAAACCACGCAAAGCCAGGCCAGCTGGAAGTTTTCACTAACAATGCAGTAAACGCTCAGGGCAATGGTGGGAGTCACCAAAAGCATAGAAGCCAGCATTGAACCCATCTGAGCTAGTGAAGCCAGCAGCGCATCAGCCCCACTGCCCTTGGCACTAAACGGGCTAGCTTCAGGCGGGTTGGTTTGGTAGGGGAAAACCACTGCCAGAACTTGGGCCACGCCTACCACTACTCCCCACACGGCCAGGTTTAGCCCCAGCAAAACGGGTAAGTGTTTAGCCTGATCGGCAAGCAGCGGCGCGATCAGACTAACCACCAATACCAGCGGCAGCTGCCAGATCACCATTGCCACTAGGCGCCCTAGGCGCTCATGTAGGCCGCTAATGCCGCTTAGCAAGGAGGTATGAATGGCGGTGGAGTCAGTGGCTAAATCATCTGACACAGTTAAACCCATAGTTATGGATATCATCAGTGCCGCAAAATAGACCATAACTACGCTACCAGAGCGATGCGCTTGGCCAATAAACACCACCATAAACAGCACTATCATAAAAATGCAGGTCACAAACGATAGCAGTAATCTAAAATCGCGCACTAAATAGCGCAGGCTGCGCGCACAAACCGTAGCCGCCGGAGAGGGCATGAATTTAGTAAAGAATTCTTGCACCGTAAACACTTTACTAAGTTCGCTGTTTTTACCTGCACCCTTATCATTAGTGGTCACATTAGCGGTCATGGCTTTATTAAGCGCGCGCTGCCAGAGCCAGTACAGGCCCCCTACCAGCAGCACACTAGACACTGTAAAGGCACTTGCTAGCAGGTAGTTTCCACTAGCTGCTTGAGCTGGCGCAGCGCCCGCCCAAGCGGTAGGCAGGTATTGACTGTAGCGTGCCAGCTTCAGCCAGCCGCTAAGGCTGCTATCTAAATGCAGACTAAAAATTAGGTTGGGTATCTGCGCTAAACCAATAATCAGCAATATACCAAGGCTGGTAGCCAGTTCCCGGCTGCGGCGTCGATAGCTAAGCGCGGCCGCAGTAACCAGCCATCTAGAGCCGATCACTGCAGTTAGCCAAGCCAGCACCATATTGACTAGGGCAAATGCTGCTGCCGCTACGCTGCCGTGTAGCAGCCAGGTAATAACCATGGTTAGTAGCACCAGGGCGGTAATAATTCCTGGCGCACCCGCCCCGGCGGCCACAATTAACCCGGCCGCTAATTTACGTGAAGGCACTACCCAGAGGCGTAATTGGCGCGGCTCTAAAGAGTTATCTGCACCGGTTATTAGTAGCGGGAAAATAAGCCAACCGGTAACAGTTAGGGTTACTAGTACACTTAAAACCTGCGGGGTGTAGCGCCAACTGAGCATCCCTAAAGCAATTAGGCCACCAATAGCAAAAGCTAAAAATGCGAATAGGTTTAAAAATAGCCAGGCTTCAAGCAGGATTTTCCACCAGACGCCGCGCAGGCTATTAATGGTTAGGCGCCACCTTAATTTGACGAGGGTTGCAACCATGTCATCTCCTCGTGTTGCATGGGTCCACCCACTAGCTGCACGAAACGCTCATTGAGGTCCATGCCGTCAGCCACCTGCGCCACCGTCCCGCAGGCTACTACTCGCCCGGCATTGATTACGGCCACATGTGTGCACAGCTTGGCCACCGTATCCATCACGTGACTAGAGAGCACCACAGTGCCCCCGCGCGAGACAAACTCGTGCAGGATCTGGATAATGGCTTGGGCTGAAACCGGGTCTACCGCCTCAAAAGGCTCATCTAGCACCAGCACGCTGGGGGCGTGGATGAGGGCGCAGGCTAGGTTAATTTTTTTGCGCATACCCGCGCTGTAGTCGGCCACCAGCTTGTTGCCGGTGTCGGCTAGGCCCAGGGCTAATAGAAGCTGCTGCGTGCGTTTGAGCACCTGTTCACGCTCCATGCCGCGCAGCAGGCCGCAATAGGTCAGTAGTTCTGCGCCGCTGAGGCGGTCAAAAGTGCGTAATCCATCTGGCAGCACCCCTAGTAACTGTTTGGCTCGCTGGGGCTGGCCCCACACGTCTACGCCTAAAACGTAGGCGTTGCCACGATCTGGGGTTAGTAGGCCCGTGGTCATTGACAAGGTGGTGGTTTTGCCCGCCCCGTTAGGGCCGACGACGCCGTAAATAGATCCCGCAGGGATTGATAAGTAAAGGTTATCGACCGCTACCTTAGTACCAAAAACTTTAACCAAACCCACCATATCCAGGGCGTTTGGGCTCTGGGTGGGTTTACTGGGAGGGGTGGCTATGCTCATAAAGCAATTTTGCACACGTTTAGGCTGGCCGGGCCTCATTCGTTGGGATGAATCTAGGTCCCTCATAGGCCTGCTAAAGCCTACTGGAGGGCATTTACCGGGCCAAAAGCAGGCCGGACAGGCAGGGGTTTTAACAGGTGCTAACACATGACTAGGACAGTGTTAGCGCGCGTCATAGGGGCTAACAAAGTGCGCCGTCGCCCCTTTAAAGCCGATGCCATCTACCGCAGCGCAGCTGTCCCCAACCACATACCAAAGCCCATCGCCACGCAGCGCTCCAGGCGCCGTCTCCTCATCCAGACAGCCCCAAACCAAAGTAGCCGGCCCATAAAAGCAAAACAGGACAGCACCGCTCGGGTGCTGCCCTGTGTTAACTGCGCCTGGGCGCAATCAGTTGTTGGCTACAGCCTTCTTCAAGGTGGAGCCGACGGTTAGCTTAACGCCGTAACCAGCGGGAATCTGGATTTCCTCACCGGTACGGGGGTTACGACCAGTGCGGGCCGCACGCTCAACGCGCTCGATACCCATTAGGCCGGTGATCTTGACGGCTTCACCCTTAGCAACGTTCTCAACCAAGACGTCCTGGAAAGCAGACAGGAAAGCCTCGGCCTCGGTCTTGGTCAGGTTAGCGCGCTCGGCAATTGCAGCAATCAGCTCAGTGCGGTTGACGGACATAGTGTTCTCCATCCGGAATGGTAGGGATTCGCCGGCGGCGTCTCGTATGACAAACGGTACGCACATTGCGCTAATCTGTCACCTTCTACACGCCATGCGATTGAGAATATACGCTTATATGTCCTTATTAGAACACGATTGCAGGCTTATTGCACGTTTTTTACAGCACCCACAAACCATGAAGTGATGCTGGTGGGGTGGGTAATGGCGGTGCCAACCACCACTGCGTGGACCCCCATTTGAATCGCCTGGGCGGCGTGAGCGGGAGTGTGAATGCGTCCTTCGGCGATAACAGGCACCTGCGCAATGTTTAGCACCTGCTCAATCACCTCCCAGTCGGGCCCTTCAGTCTTGGGCCGCTCACCGGTGTAACCCGCCAAGGTGGTGCCCACTAGGTCCGCTCCCCCATCCTGGGAGGCCTTAGCGTCATCCACGCTGCCGCAGTCAGCCATCACCAGCACCTGCGGGAAAGCAGCCTTTAGTTCGCTTACCGTCTGGGCAAAGCTACGTCCATCAGGGCGCGGGCGGCGGGTGCCGTCAATAGCCACAATCTGGCTGCCGGTGGCGGCCACAGCCACAGCGTGAGTGAGCGTGGGAGTGATAAAGACGCCGTCGTGACCGTCTTTCCACAAACCAATCACGGGCACATCCACATGCTGGTTGATAAGAGCCAGGTCAGCTAACCCCTGGGCGCGGATAGCCACGGCCCCACCCAGTACACAAGCCTGGGCGATCTGATCCATAGTGCGCGGGTCACGCATAGGCTCACCCGGGTAAGCCTGCGCCGAGGCGATCAAACCGCCTTTGATCTGCTCAATTACGTTAGTCACAATTTTCTCCTAGTGAATTAACTGCCAGGCTCCGCGCGCGGCTCCCACAATGGGTGCGGTGGAGCCCAGCTGGGCGCTTACGAGTTCTAGATTTTCCAGTGGCCCACTGAGCTGGGCCTTAAAGGTTTCCTGCAGCGGGCCCCACCAGCATTTGCCGGCGTTAGCGAGGCCGCCCGAAATAATGATGCAGTCAGGGTCAAGCGTGTAAGCCAGCCCCACCAGCACGTTTGCTAGCGCCTGGGCCGAGTCGCGGTAAACCTGCGCGGCTAGTTCATCGCCGGCTTCAGCCCGAGTTTCTAGCTCACGGGTGCCGCTGACCTGCGCGTCTCCCCCCAGCGCCAGGTAGCGCCGGTAAATTTGGGGGCCGGCGCTGATCGCTTCGAGGTGACCAAAGCGCCCGCAGGTACACGGCTCGCCTTGCGCCCCAACGGCTGGGAAGTGGCCCAGGTCCCCGGCTAGGTGGTGGGTGCCGCGCCAGGTTTGGCCGTCAATTACGACGGCGCCGCCCACGCCCGTGCCCACAGCCACCACAATGGCGCAGCGGGCCCCGCGTCCAGCTCCCAGCCAAGCTTCCCCGCCGGCGTGAGCATCCACATCGTTTTCAACGTGAATGGGCACGTCATAGCCAGCTTCTTTAAGGCGCTGACCTACCCCTTCACGCACCTGGGTGCCGGCCCATTCGCTGATGGCGTCGGTGGAGGCCACGATAGAGCCGGTGGTTACATCCACTACCCCAGCCGTGCCGATCCCCACCCCGGCAATGGTCCATTCGCCAGTGTTGGTGGTGCCCGCAGCAATAACTTTGCCCACCAGCTCAGCGATAGCGTCAAGCATGGCCGCGCGCCCGTCATGGGCGGGGGTAGGTACTTTAAGGATGGGGCCAACTAGGTTGCCCTCACTATCAACCAGGGCGCCAGCCATTTTGGTGCCGCCTAAGTCAATTCCCACAACAAGTTTTTGCATGATTTTCCTTCTATCCGGCGCAGCTACCGGCAGTTACGCAAATGGCCGGACCCAAATAAATCAGGTCCGGCCATACGCAGGCATTAACTAGGCCAGACCCACGGCGTGCACAATGTCGATTACGCGCTGACGGTTTTCGCCTTCTAGCGCCTTAACCGGCGGAGCCATGTAGGAATTGTCTAGTACGCCTACAGCCTCCATGGCGGTCTTGAACGCGGGGATACCGGTGCCGTCAGCACCCTGGCCCTTAACCGCGAACACGATCTCGAAGCCTGCGCAGATACGGTCCTGAATCTCGCGGGCCTTGTCCCACTCGTGGGCACGCGCGGCTTCAAGCAGCTGCGCGTAGGAACGGGGGTCTACGTTGCCGTAGCCGGGCACGGCGCCGTCGGCACCTAGCAGCAACATGCCGTCAACCACGCACTCGTGGCCGGTTAGCAGGCTTAAGGGGTGACCGGCGGCCTCGTTGGCAGCCACCAAGCGACGGAAGCCGACGTCGTCGCCAGAGGAGTCCTTAACACCTACGATTACGCCTTCCTTACCCAGCTCAACCAGCATGTCGCGGCCAAGCTTTAGGCCACCTAGACGCACGGGCACGTCGTAGGCGAACAGGGGCAGGTCGATGGCGGCGTGGATGGCGCGGAAGTGGTCAGCTACTTCAGCGGCGCTGGGCAGGGCGTAGAAGGGGCCGGCGGCCACAATCGCGTCGGCGCCTAGCTCCTGGGCGCGCAGGGCCCGGTCAATGACGCGCTTGGCGGTGGTTTCAATGGCACCCACCAGCACCGGCACGCGCCCGGCAGCGGTGGCTACGGTACGAGCAGTGACGGCGTCACGTTGGGCGTCGTTTAGGTAGGCCACCTCACCTGAAGAGCCGAGGATGAACAGGCCGTTCATGCCTCCCTCGATCAGGTGCTCAATGACGCGGTCTAGGGCTTCTAGGTCAACTTCACCCTCAGCGGTGAAGGGGGTTACGACCGGCGGAATCATACCGGTGAAACGCTTATCCATAATTGTTCCTGCGATTCTTTTTTAGTGGAAATTATCTGATCTTTTAGCTGTGCTTAGGCCGCCGGGGACGCCTTAGGCCCCGCGTCGTTCAAAAGCGAAGGCACAGCTGAAAGCAGCTTGCGGGTGTAGGCATCTTTGGGGTGAGCAAAGATTTCCTGGGTGGTGTTTTCTTCAATGATCTTGCCGTAGTACATAACTGCAATACGGTCAGATACATAGCGCACCGTGTTGATGTCGTGAGAGATGAAAACCAGGCCCAAACCCAGCGAGGCTTTTAGATCCTGTAGTAGGTTGAGCACCTGGGCGCGCACCGACACGTCCAAAGCACTGGTGGGCTCATCGGCCACGATAATGTCGGGGTCCAAAGCCAGCGCACGGGCAATAGCCACACGCTGACGCTGACCGCCGGAGATTTGGCGCGGCAACACATCCAGGGCACTTAGCGGCAAACCAACCAGTGCCAGCAGCTCACGTACGCGCGCCTCGCGTTCCTTGGGTGAACCAATGCCGTGTACGTTAAGCGGGTCAATTAGGGTGTCGTGCACGATCATGCGCGGGTTCAAGGCGGTGGCCGGATCCTGGAACACTACCGAAATGGAGCGGCCCAGATCGCGTCGGTCAGCCTTGGAGTGGGTGAGCTTGCGGCCCTTGAACAGCACCTCACCACTGGTGATGGGCTGCAAACCCACCATTACGCGGGCGGTGGTGGATTTACCACAACCAGATTCACCCACGATTCCCAGGGTTTGGCCACGGCTGATGGTTAGCGAAACATCGTTAACCGCGTGCACCGTGTCAGGGTGGAAAAGCCCGCCGGTGCGTGACTTGTGGATGACGTTGACGTTGCGTAGTTCAACTACCGGATCTTTGGGGTCCCATGCCTGGCTCATCACTTTGCCTCTTTCTTCAGCAGCGCCTCAAGCTCAGGGGTGATAGCAAACACGTGGTTGGGGTTGCCATCAACCGGCTTGAGTACAGGGCGGGTGTGTAGCCCAACCTCGGGGTGGCTAGAGCGCGGGGCGAAACGGTCGCCGTCGACAAACTCACGCGGCGAGGGCACGGTGCCGCGCACCTGGTGCAGACGGTTGGAACCAGCCTCAATGGAGAGCACCGCACCTAGCAGGCCACGGGTGTATTCGTGGGTGGGGTTGGTTAGCAGCTCCATGGTTTCAGCCTGCTCAACCACCTGGCCGGCGTACATAACCGTGATGCGGTGGGCCAGCTTGGCCACCAGCGCCAGGTCGTGAGAGACGAAGACCATCGCGAAGCCGAGCTCTTCACGCAGCTTGTTGAGCAGGTCAACCACCTGCTTTTGCACGGTTACATCCAAGGCGGTGGTGGGCTCGTCAGCGATCACCAGCGAGGGGTCGCGGGTCAGGGCCATAGCGATCAGTACGCGCTGACGCTGACCGCCGGAGAGCTCGTGCGGGTAGCTTTGCAGGGTACGCACTGGGTCTAGACCCACCAGTTCCAGCAGTTCTTCAGCGCTGCGGGTGCCCCCGCGTCGAGTTAGCTGCTTCATCTGGGCCTTGATCAGCATGGAGGGGTTAAGCGAGCTGAGCGCGTCCTGGTAGATCATGCTCATTTCGTGGCCACGCAGGTCATTGTGCTGCTGCGGGGTCATCTCCAAGATGTTCTTACCCTTGAACAGGATTTCACCACTGATGCGGGCGCTGGGCGGGAGCAGGCCCATAACCGCCATGGAGGAGATGGACTTACCGCAACCGGATTCACCCACCAGACCCATGGTTTCACCCGGGCGCACCGAGAAGGAGACGTTGTCAACAATGTTGACGTCACCGTGCTGGGCGGGGAAGGCAATGGACAGGTTTTTAACCTCCAGCACCGGTGCCTGCTTCGGGGTGGGGTAAACCAGACGGTCGCGACGCTTGAGCTCAGAGACGCGCAGCTGGTCTAGGCGCTCGCTTAGAGATACGTGCTCTTGCACCTCAGGACGACGAATCTCGGGGTAGGAGGACTCGAAAATGCTCTTTTCGGTCACCAGCTCGCCATCCTTGCCGTGGCCTTCGCCAGCAACTTCTTCCAGGGCGGCTTCGTCAGCTTCGACGTCGGCGCGCGAACGGATGCGCGGCGAAGCCATAGCGTCAGTTAGGCCTTCAGACAAGACGTTTAGGCACAAGGTGGTGATCAGGATGAACAGGCCGGGGAAGAAAGTCACCCACCAGTGACCACTTAGCAGCAGGGCCTTACCTTCAGAGAGCATGTTGCCCCAGGTAGGTGTGTTGGTGGCCTTGATGCCTGCGCCCACGAAGCTTAGTGAGGCCTCAAATACGATCGCGTCTGCCACCAAAACCGTGGCGAAAACCATGATCGGGGCAATGCAGTTGCGAGCTACATGCTTGAACAAGATCCAGGGTACCGAGGCACCCATTACCTTGGAGGCAGCCACATAGTCTTCTCCGAACTGGGAGATGATATTGGCTCGCACCACACGGGTTAACTGTGGCACATACAAAACCGCAATGGAGACCACCACCACTGGCAGCGTAGGTAGCGTGGCACTCAGCGCCAGCACCAGCACAGCCGCCAGCGCAAT
Source organism: uncultured Actinomyces sp. (assembly GCA_915063485.1). Classification (GTDB taxonomy): domain Bacteria; phylum Actinomycetota; class Actinomycetes; order Actinomycetales; family Actinomycetaceae; genus Actinomyces. The sequence continues at coordinate 4,466 of CAJZDJ010000027.1, read as the reverse complement.
ACCGGGGAAGGACATGACTACGTCCAGGGTGCGCATCAGGGCTTCGGCGATCCATTTGCGGCCGGTGGCGGCGATAGCGCCAAGCACTACAGCCACAGCCAGGGCCAGGGCGGTAGCGGAGATACCTACTACCAGTGATACTCGCGCACCATAAATGATGCGGGAGAGCACGTCACGACCTGAGCCGTCGGTTCCGAAGATGAAGTCTCCTCCAGGCGGGGCAGCCTGGCTGGTGATGTTGGTTTCGGTGCCGTCGTCGAGGGTTACTACTTCCTCTACGCTGGCCAGGCCGCTTTGGCCGGGTTTGAAGGGAGCAAGTTCGGGGGCGAGTATGGCCATGAGCGCGAGCGCTACCAGAACCACTACCGCGATTTTGCTTCCCAGCGGCATGGCTTTCCATCCTTGGAAGCGCGCCGCAGGGGCAGTTACCTTGTCTAGTTTCTTTTGGTGGCGCATCACTCACACGCTCCTAATGCGCGGGTTGACCAGTACGTAAAGCATGTCAACGATGATGTTGATGATGATGAAGGCGGCGGCCACGGTGATGGACACGCCCTGAACGATGTTTACGTCGTTACGGGTGATGCCCTGGAAGATCAACTGGCCCATACCTTGGATGTTGAAGATCATTTCGATAACCACGGCTCCACCCATGGCGTAGCCGATGCGCAGACCCAGCACGGTGAGCGGGGTGATTAGGGCGTTACGTAGCACGTTGCGGGCTACCACAATGCTTTTGGGGATGCCGGCGCCAATGGCGGTGCGTACGTAGTCTTTATCGAGTTCTTCAACCATGGCGGTACGCACTACACGGGTTAGTGACCCGGAGTTGGGTAGGGCGACGGCGATAGCGGGCAGGGCGATTTGGCGTAGATAGCCTTCGTCTCCGAAGGGGATCCACTCAGTGATTACTGAGGGGAAGGTGCCGGTGCCTCCGGGCACGTCCGACCACCACTGGATCATGAGCAGTGCCAGCCAGAAGGAGGGGGTGGCCAGGAAGGCGATAGAGATGACGCGGATGACCTGGTCGGGCCAGCGGTCACGGTAGAGGGCGGCGATGATACCCAGCACCAGGGCGATGATTACCGCCAGGAACATACCGATGAAGGTTAGCTGCAAGGTGATGGGGAAAGCGCTTTTAACTAGGTCGGTAATGTCGTTACCGGTGAATGACTGGCCTAGGTCTCCCTGGCAGAGGTTAACTAGGTAATCCCAGAATCGTTGAAATAGGGGGTCATCTAGGTGATGAGCGGTGCGATACTGCGCTAGTGCTTCTGGGCTGGCTGATTCTCCCAGGGCCAAAACGGCCGGGTCTGCGGGAGAAAGCGACATTACCAAGAACACCAGCAAGGTCACACCAACCACCATGAATGGCAGCGCGATTAGGCGCCGGCCAATTAGGCGGATCAGGTTAGACACGAGTTTGCTCCTTTGCTTTTGCGTTCACGTCTTCTATGACACGTGTGCGCCCGGCAGGTTTGTAGTCCGCCGTTGTGTCTATTGTCGGACATCTGATGTCTAATAGCAAGTGCTATTGATTGTTTGCCTACAGTGGCAAAGACTACTAAGAGATTTGCTGGCTTTGCGCGCGGGGCCGACGACGCCGTCGCCCCACTCCCCCAACCAGCAACGTCCCAGCCGGGCCGCTAGCTGCACCATGCGAAACCACGCAAACCACCTGGCCGGGCCGCCAGCCCGCCACACAGGAACCACACAGGAACCCAAGCAAACCGCCCCACAGGACCACAACTCCCTTAGCGGGCGCGGCCAGGGTGCACTTTAAGAGGTGATGCCTACTTAAGCGCTACCCTGGCCGCTAAAACTTACTAGCTAAGCTAGCAACAGTGGCTAACTTAGCTAGTAAAGCTTTTACTTGGTGGAACCTACGTTCTCGAAGGACAGACCGGTGATCGCGATCGGACGGAAGTTAACCAGGGACTCGCCGTTGTAAGCGGTAGGAGTCTTGCGGTGGAAGATCGGGTACAGCGGCACCTGCTCGCTGAGCAGGTCGAAGATCTCGCCCCAAGCCTTCTTCTGGTCGTTGCCAGTGAGCTTGAGCGCGGCGTCGAGCTTTTCCTGAACCTTGGTGTAGCTGTCAGCGCCCTTCCAGTGCATACGCTTGTCGGTCCACACGTCGGTGGAGTACCACCAGCGCATGAGCAGGTCAGCATCGTTACCGAAGACCGAGGGGTCACCGGGGGCGATCAGTACGTCGTAGGCGTTGGGGTCACCATCGATGGTGCTGTAGACGTCGGAAGACTTCTTCTCGTCATAGCTGATCTTTACACCCAGGGCCTCAAAGTTTTCCTTGAGGATGGCGCGCACGGAGGAGAACCAGTCGTGGTTGGAGGCCAGCACCTTGATCTCGGTTACGCCAGCTTCAGATAGCAGGCTCTTGGCTTTGGCGGCGTCGTACTTGTAGACCACCTTGGCCTGCTTGTAGTCGGCGTGGGCTTTTTGCACGAAGCAGGTGGCCGGGGTGGCCAGCTTGGCCATGCCGTTGTCGCAGATCTTGTTGTAGTCCATGGCGTACATGATGGCCTGGCGGGCCTTGACGTCCTTGAACTTGCCGTTCTGGTTGAACATGGCGAACAGCAGACCAAAGCCCTGCACGGTGGAGACCTTGTTGGGGGCCTTGAGGTTAGCCAGGTCAGCTGCGGGCACAGAGTCGATGGCCTGTACGGTGGCCGAGGTCAGAGCGTTGGTGCGGGTAGCCGGGTCGGGCAGAATCTGCCAGGTCATGGTCTTGGCCAGGGCCGGGCGCGGGCCGTTGTAGTTTTCGTTGCGCTCGAAGACAACCTTCTGGCTGGCGGAGCCGTTGTCGGTCATCTTGTAGGGGCCAGAACCGATGGGGTTGAGGTCGAAGGTCTTGGCGTCCTTCTCGACGGCGGCCTTGGGAACAATCTTGACGATGCTTAGGCGCTCGGGAACTAGGGAGAAAGCCTGCTTTAGCTTGAAGGTGATGGTCTTGTCATCCTTCTTCTCTACCTTGTCGATGAAGCCGATCATCGAACGGTACAGGCTCTTAAGCTCGGGGTCGAGTACGCGAGTGTAGGAGAAGATAACGTCTTCAACGGTTACAGCAGCGCCGTCGGAGAACTTGGCGCCGTCACGCAGGGTGACCTCCCAGGTGGTGTCATCTACCTTCTTGGGGGTTTCCTTAGCTAGGGCGTTGTAAACGGTGCGGTCAGCCGGGTCTAGCTCGGTTAGGCCCTCTAGGGTGTGCCAGTTGGCGGCAATGGTTAGGGCCGAGCTGGTGGTGGCCGGGTCGTAACCGTTGGTGCCTAGCTCATAAGAGATACCTGCAATAATGGCACCATCTTTGTTAGCCTTACTGGTGTCACCTGTGGCGCCACCGGCCTTCTTCTTAGTGGTGCCACCACCACCACAAGCTGCTAGGGAAGCAGCAATACCGGCGGCGAGGCTTAGGGTACCGGTGACCTTGAGGAAGTCACGGCGACTGGTTGAACGAATGGGATTCGACATTGAAGATCCTCCTGGATGCCTGACGTCTTATGTCTGACGTTGGTGAAATGAACTGTACCACGAAGTTGCGTTTTGAGTGTACGGTTAAAGGACACAATTCAATGACGAACCATTCGCGGAGGGGCACGTGTCTAATAACTCCACACCTTTTGGGCAAACACCTATAGATCTTTCTAGCACGTCAGGCGGCGTTTCACGCAGCAATGCCAGCCTGGGTCAGGCGCGCGTGGCTATTGAAGCTATTAAGCATCACATCATTAGCCACAACTTACAGCGCGGCGATCCACTCCCCACCGAGACGCAAATGTGCAACGATTTAAATGTTTCGCGCTCATCTGTGCGTGAGGCGGTGCGCACTTTAGCGGCTTTGGACATTGTTGAGGTGCGCCATGGGCGCGGCATGTTTGTGGGTTCAGTTTCTATGCGCCCCATGGTGGAGCTACTGGCTTTTAGGGGCCTGCTAAACCCGGGCGATGATTGGCGTGCTTTAAAGGATATTGTGCAGGTGCGCCAAGCCTTGGATTTGGCTTTAGCGCAGCCGGTTATTGATGCTTGGCAGGATAAGCCTTCAGCGCTTATGGAACAGATTTTGTTGGAAATGGAGCAGCTATCTCAGGCGGGCCAGCTTTTCCCCCAGCAAGACCGCACTTTCCACAATGCTTTGCTGGCGCCACTTAATAACCACCTGTTCCAGCAACTAACCGATGCTTTTTGGGAGGTGCACATGATTACTTCACCGTCTTTGGGTGTGCCCACGCCGGAGGATATTCATGTAACCGCCCAGGCACACCGTTTCATGTATGAGGCTGCGGTTGCTGGCGACGCCGATGCTTACTGTGAGGCCGTGGTTACCCACTACCAGCCTCTCCTTGGCGTCCTAGACTCCAAGTAAATACAGGCACAGACAAACACAGGCAAACACAGGCAAATACAGGCAAAATCATCCCTTCCCTATAAAAAATTCATGGGGTTTTATAGGG
>CAJZDJ010000026.1 GCA_915063485.1 uncultured Actinomyces sp. | reverse complement strand
CCCTATAAAACCCCATGGAATTTTTATAGGGAAGGGATGATTTTGCCTGTGTTTGGGTTTGTATACCCTGAAGTGCGTGAGTAAGACTTATACCCCAGCCCCGGCTTACACCTCCACCTCAGCGCTGGGTCGGAATGCACGTCTGATTTATGGTGCGATTGCAGCAATAACTTGGTTCGGTTTCGGTGCCACTGTAATTATTACTGCCTGCGACGGCTACACGCGCGGCAATGTGGACCCCGGCATGTTTGGCACCAGCGCCCCAGGCTGGTCCGGCGCCCCTACCCGACTATTTGAAACCTTTAGCTACTTCACGGAATGGTCAAACATCCTGGTGGCAGTGGTGGCCACGTACCTGGCACGCCATCAGGGCCCGGCCAGTAACTGGTGGCGAGCTTTGCAACTATGCGCCACCATGATGATCACCGTGACCGGCATTGTTTACGCTGGTTTTATTGGCCCTTACAAGCAGCTTTCGGGTTGGGATTACCTAACTAACCCAATTCAGCACATCATAGTTCCCCTGGCCATGGTGCTGGCCTGGTTTATCACCGGCCCGCGCGGAGGCATTGATCGAGGCGTGATTTTGCGCTCCCTAGTGATTCCGGTGGCGTGGGTGCCTTTCATTCTGATTCGCGGCGCCATTACCCACACTTATCCTTATGGATTTTTGAACGTGGAGGTGCTTGGTTACGCGGTCTCACTGATGGCTATTGGTTTCACGCTGGTTTTTGCGCTGGTGTGCATCTTGATTTTCGCCGGTTTTGACCGCTGGCTGACGCGCCGCGCTCAACGCTAACGCCTATTTGCCGCGCATTTGGGGTCGACGTTCGTGGTGCGTCGGCCCCTTTTTCTATTTCTCTTGCCTGCACAGCCCCGAGTCTCCTTTCGCACCAACCCCTTTTTGTGTCACGCCTCCTTATATATAGGTGCAACAACGACGACGCCGCTCGTTAGCCTTTCTCGACGCCGTTCGCCAGCCTTCCTCGACGCCGCGCCCCAGTATCTTCCACTCGCCAGCGTCTCCCTATCTTGCCTGCCAACCCCCACAACCCAGCATCGGGCAGGTAGACCCTATGGGCGCCGTCGAGCCCAAATATCAGCAACGCAAGTCATCAGACCTTCAAGGAAGCAACCAGAGAGAATTCGGGTTTAACACGTTTTAATGGTAGGGCACAGCTCGCCAGCCCTCCCTTTCAAGCCATCCCAGCTCTAAACTTCAAACCCAAAAGCCACTGCTCACACTCACAAAACACCAAAGCCGATCGGCATCAACCAGTTTACAAACCAGCCCCTACCTGCGAATATGCACATATTTTCAGCCATCCAGCCTTGTTAAATAAGCTGCAACACCACCCTCTTGACAAGGCTTAACCAATCACTTTGAAACAACGCCTGACAAACTGATTGTGACGTGCAGTCATGCGCACAAATGAGGCCACAGGGGCGCCGCTATCACACTTTAGGTTAACAACTAATACGGTTTTAATATAACTTGTTAACTTAAATTCGAGGTTTTTTCCTTAAAGTTTCCTGAGAGTATTCTTGGGCCTCACTTAAGGAATGATCACGCTTAGTTAACTTATTGTCACACCAACCCCAGACCCTACCCTCAAAAGTGCCTCTGACCTGCACTTTCAGCATATTCCCAGGTAAGATAAAAGATAACAACTAATAAAATTAAGCTTTTATAACGCCTGTCACTGGGCTTTAATTCTGGCCAAATTAAGACCTATTCTGACACCACTTGAGTTCCCAAGAAGAGTTATCGGAGTAGTAGACGTGGCACAGGAAATTTCACGGCGTAACATCGCCAAGGGTGCTGCCTGGTCAGTACCAGCCATTGCGATCGCTAGCCCTGCGGTTGCGGCTGCAACCAGTGCTTGCACCCCCCAAAAGAAGCGCATCATTGACGAGGCATTCAACTGCATTTGCCTGATGGCCTATTGGACCGAGCCCTGCTGGGGCCTTGGTAACGGCTGCAACAAGGTGCCTAGCTTCAACGTGATCAACCTCAGCCGTTACGAGGTTAACGCCAGCATCAAGAACCCTCTGAAGATTCACTTCGAGGCTATCCGTACCTCTCGCTCTGGCTACGTACCCAACGGCCCGGCCAAGCCCACCACCAGCTGGGGTTACATTGACAACTACACCCGCAACGTCGATGTTTACACCGGCGACAAGGGTAACCAGAAGGGCATCTCCTGGAACTGGACCTTCAACCAGGTTCAGGGCGGTCACGCCGGCACCCCCATTCGCTCTGCCGAGTGGGCTGTTGACCGTGACAACCAGGCTGACTTCTCCTTCAGCACCGGTATAACCGAGGGCGGCGGCATTATCGTTCAGGCCACCCTGATGTCCCTGCCTAAGGTGACCATCAAGCGTGAGTCGATCGAAGAGATTCACCACATCGACCTCAAGCGCTGCGAGGAATACATCAAGATCAAGAACGAGACCGCTACCGTAAAGATGATTTACGGCGGCCCGCTGCTGAGCAGCTCTACCGGTGTTCTGTGGAAGACCAACGGGCACAGCTACACAATTCCCGGCGGCACCCACTCTTGGAACGTGGGCGAGTCTTGGTGGAGCTGCTCGGTTGGTAACTGGGTCTCTGACACCCTGCCTCCGCGCGGTAGCCGTGGCTACGAGTCCACCGACGGTCGTTTCTGATCCTAGAAGCCCCCATACTTTAAGGACGAATTATGGTTTCGCGTCGCGAACTAATCATTGGCACCGCCACCGCTACGGCGGCTGTGTCACTGTCGGCCGGTGCTTTTGCGGCCCCTTCCCCCGACAAAAAGAAGGTTTCCTCTACCGAAGCCCGCAAGGTTATTGACGAGGTTCTCTCTGCTGTCGCCTGGGACGGCCTGACCGCCTACTGGACCGAGCCGAGCGACGGCCTGGCCAACGGCTTTAGCAAGGTACCCAGCTTCAACCTGATCAACCTCAGCGACTACGCCCTGACCGTAGCCAGTCCCTGGATGATCACTTTCTCTGCGGTGCGCGCTGACGGTACTGCCGCTCGCCCCAATGGCCCGCTACTAGCGTCCACCTCCTGGGGTAAGACCAGCCGCGTAAACCGTAACGACGCCGTCGACGAACAGGCCGCCCGCACCTGGACTTGGACCGCCAAGGGGCTAAACGGCAAGGGTTACGTGCCCGCAGCTCGTCGTCGCGGTGGCGACAACATCGCAGACATGGCCTTCTCTACCGGCACCACCTGGGGCGGCATCAAGATCCGCGCCACCCTAAGCCAGGCGCCGGTGCTCTACCCGAGCCTGCAGGAGATCGAGGCTGTTAAGGGCGTGTCCCTGGCTGGCGAAAGCGCTTACTACGCCAACGCCATCAAGTCTCAGCCCAAGTCCTACTTCCACCTCTACGACCACCACGCTCAGGCTGGTAAGGCCGTGTGGCGCAACAACGGCGACTCCTTCAACCTACCCGGCGGCACTTTGCGCTGGAGTGAAGGAGAGTCCTTCTGGAGCACCGAAGTAGGTAACTTCTGCTCGGAGATGCGCCCCATCGGCGTAGTTCGCGGCCAGAACGCTGACGGTATCTTCTAAAAGACACCTTCTTCCTCTCTACGACGACGCAGGCAATGCCTCAAGATTTTCTTGGGTATTGCCTGCGTCATTTACATATGTAAAGCTGACCAAATCTTACTTTGAGAGTATGTGCACAGTTTTCTCAGGTTATTTTAAGGAACGGTCATTTTTACGCGAGATTTCAAGACTTTTATAGAGATCATACAAGTTTTGCCGGTTTTCTTTGGCTCAGTTATAGTTCTTGGTGTTGATAGGAGTTAAGACATCAGATCAGCTTAGGTTGTCAACATCGTGCCCTTACGATGGCGACAGGCTTTGATTCGCGGCTGCGCATCTTTCCCCAGGTGCGTATCCAGGTCAAGCAAAGCTGCTCTGCGGCCTTCAACTGGATGAGGCTTGCCATCCATTAAATTGCAGGCCATCCCCGACTTGCGTCGGAGCGGACTGTGCCTCACCCCTTTCATATTTGTCCGCTCCGGCGCGTTCCCGTATTTAGGCTAGTTTTCCCGCGATCAGGCCCGTTTGCGCATGTCAATGAGTGGGCAGCGGCTTAAATCTAGGCGCACATTGATCCACTGTTCTACTTCTAGACGCTGACTAGTGCGTAGCGTGAGCGGGTCAGCTGCGGCCGCCTCCAAGCTGGCTTGTACCAGGTAGCTGCCTTGGCTCATAGTCACTGATTCGACGCCGGCCTGCGCAACCCCATCCCCTAGGCTTGCGTCAGCGGGGGCTAGCGACCAGGCCCCTGGTGCGGGGGCGAGGATCTGCCCGTACTCTAGCTTTAGCGGCAGTTCCAGTGCTGCGACGGCGTCGGCATCCAAGAAGGGACCAAAACCCAAAAAGCGAGCCACCTGCACGCCGCCAGGATCAGCCCACAACCCCTCAGGAGTGTCCAGGCGAAGCAGGCGCCCACCAGCCATAATGCCCACCACGTCAGCTACTCGCATGGCTTCGTCTTGATCGTGGGTGACGTAAATGGCGCTGGTGCCACGCTCGCGCAAAATACTGCGGATGTCGCGCGCCAGGCCTTCACGCAGCGAGCGGTCAAGCGCCGAGAGCGGCTCATCTAGCAGCAGCAGGCGCGGATTGGGAGCCAGGGCGCGCGCCAGGGCCACACGCTGGGCTTGACCACCTGAAAGCTCGGTTACCGGCGAGTTTGCGTAAGCACTCATGCCCACCAGCTCAAGCATTTGGGCCACTACCTTTTCAGAGTGGCGCCCCACCCCGTAGGCCACGTTTTCGGCCACGCTCAGGTTATTGAACAGCTGGCCGTCTTGGAACATCAACACGAATCCGCGCTGATGCACCGGCACTTGCAACACTGATTCACCCGCGTAGCAGATATCGCCACCACTGACGTCCACCAGCCCACCCACCGCGCGCAGCAGCGTGGATTTGCCACTGCCACTGTCTCCCAGCAGGGCCAGGGTTTGTCCGGGGGCTAGGTTTAGGCTCACATTGGCGACGGCGTCGACGTCGCGTCCGGGGTAGCGCACCCGTAGGTTTTTTATTTCTAGCTGCGCGCTAGTGGAAGTGGGCGCAAAACTGTTAGAGGCCGACGGCGCCGAGGCCGCAGGCACCAAAGCCGCAGTTGAGGACCCAGATACCGGGTCTTGGGATGCGCGCGGTAAGGCTTGTTGGCGGCCCTGTGGAGCGTCGGGCTGGTCGGACTCTAGCTGGCCAGAGCTGCGCCGCGAAAAAATACCTTTTAGATTCATAATCAATCCTTATTAATTGCGCTGGTGGTGCGCTTCCTGCCCACGCCTGGCCTGTGGCTGCTGGCAGTCTTTTGGCCGACCAACCCCTTGACGCTGGCGCAATTCTTTGCGCCCACGCCTGGCTTGCGGGTGCCTGGCTTGCGACTGCCTGGCCTGCGGGTAGTGGCGCGGTTTTGCAGATACTCGCAGATCAACATGATTGAGGCGCTTCCTAGAGCCAATACCACTGCGCCCGCAATCGCCATGCCCTGGTTTACAGCGCCCGGACGGCTAATTAGCTGGGCCACCACCACCGGCAGGGTGGGGCTTTGCGGGCGAGCCAGGAATGAGGTGGCCCCAAACTCGCCCAGGCTTGTGGCCAGGGCAAAACCTGCGGCTAAACCGCCACTACGCCACAGCACTGGCCCATCCACGCTGCGGATCACCCGGCCCGGCCCGGCCCCCAGGGAGGCAGCAGCCTCGCGTTGGCGTGGATCAATTCCCCGCAGCGCCGGCACCAAAGTGCGCACCACCAGCGGCACTGCCACCACAGCTTGGGCTAGCGGCACAATCCACCAAGATTTAGTTAAGGCCAGCGGCGGGCGCGCCAGGGTGATTAGGAAACCAAAACCCACAGTTACCGCGCTAACCCCCAGTGGCAGCATGAAGAATCCATCTAGCCACACCAGGCCACGTTTAGCCCAGGTGGAGCGGGGTTGGCGTGAAACCACTACGGCAATACACACCCCCACAACCAGGGCGATAGCCCCGGCGGTTAGGGCCGTGCGCAGCGAGAACCAGGCAGCTTGCTCCACACTCACCAGCAAAGCTGGGGTGGCTTGTGGGTTAAACAGCTCCAGGTAGTTGGCTAGGGTCCACTCGCCGCTACGTTTAAATGAGCGCACCAGCAGCGAGGCTATCGGGGCCACCAGCAGGCCACCAATGAGCGCCGTCGTGACTGCAATAGCCGGAAGGTCACGCCAGCTAAGGGCGCTAGCGGGAACCTGGCCCACCCAGTCGCTGCGTGCCCCAAAACGGCGTCGGGCCCGCTCAGCAACCAGCAAACAAGCTGCCACCAGCACAATCTGCGCAACCGAAAGCACCGCAGCGCCACGCAAATCAAGGAACTGGGCGGTGAGCACATAGATTTCAGTTTCAATCGTGCTCACCCCGCGCCCGCCCAGCACCAGCACCACACCGTAAGCGGTGCAGCAGTACAGGAAAGTCACTGAGGCGGCCGCCGCGATCATGGGCGCAAGGCGCGGCAAGGTGATAGTGAAAAACACTCGTGCAGGCCCGGCTCCCAAACTGGCTGCCGCCTGGGCAGGACGCGGGTCGAGTTGGGCCCAGAAACTACCCACCTGGCGCAGCATAAAGCCATAGTTGAAAAACACCATGGCGGCAATAACTGCCTGCGAGGTGCCATCCAAAGCCAGTGATTCTAACCAGCCACCCTTGGTTAGCAGCGAATGGAAAGCCACACCCACGGCCACACTAGGCAGCACGAAAGGCACAATCACCAGCGCTTTTAGCAGCCCCACCCCCACAAAACGACGGCGGTAAAGCAGGTGCGCACCGGGCAGGGCGGCGAGTGCACTAATTCCTGTAGCCCAGGCGGCCTGGTACAGGGTTTGGCCCACCACCCGGCTGGTGCGTTCACGCAGGAACACTTCGCCCACCCCGGCCAGGTCAAGGTGGCCGTTATTGAGCAGGCCGCGCATCACCAAACTGGCCACTGGCCAGGCAAAAAACAGTCCCAGGAAACCTAGTGGCAAAGCTATCGCCAGGCTCCAGGCCAGTTTTTGGCCTAAGGTTATGCGCGGCCCGGCGCTCACTTGCCGACAGCGCTGGCCCATAGCTTGAGCCACTGTTCACGCTCCGCCGCGATCTTGGCAGGGGCAACCTCTACCGGCTTTTCAGCCAGCGGGCCGAACTTGGCCAGCGCCTCGGGCAGCTGCACGGATGAGTCCACCGGGTACATGTACATCTTCTTGGGAATGTCTGCCTGCACATTTTTAGACAGCATCCAGTTAATGAAGGCCTGACCACCTGCCGGGTTGGCGGCGCCTTTAAGCACACCAGCGTATTCCACCTGGCGGAAAGCGGTGTCTAACAGGGCTGCGGTGGTGGTGGAGGCGCCGTCCTTGCTGACCGTGTAGGAGGGCGAGGAGGCGTAGGAAACCACGATCGGATAGGCGCCCTTACCCTCACCGGCACTGAAATCGGTGTTGTAGGCTTCGGTCCAGCCCGAGGCGATCTTAGCGCCGCCCTTAACTAGGACCTTCCAGTAGTCGCTGAACTTGTCGGCGCCGAAGTGGCCTACCGTTGCCAACATCCAGCCCAGGCCAGGGGTGGAGGTGGTGGGGTTGATGGCCACCAGCAGCTTGGCGTATTCAGGCTTAGCCAGATCCTCAAAGGTCTTGGGCGCAGCCAGGTTGTGGCTGGTGAAGTAGGTTTTGTCGATGTTGATGGCCACGTCACCCATGTCGATGGGCACCAGCGCACGGTTGTTGTCTACCAGGTATTTTTCGGCGCTTTCCGGAATGGTGTCCACGGTGCGGTCTTTGTCGATCACACCTTGAGATAGCAGGCGGGAGGCGTAGGTGTTGTCCACGCCGAAGCACACGTCACCTTGGGGGGCGTCCTTGGACAGGATCAGCTTGTTGACCAGCTCGCCGCCGTCACCGCCGTCCACAATTTCCAGCTTGAAACCGCTAGTTTTCTCAAATTCTTTCTTGAGGTTGTCAGAAACCTGGAAAGAGCTGTGGGTTACCACCGTGACTTTTTTGGCGTCAGCCTTGGTGTCTTGCCCACATGCCGCCAGTGTGGCCGCGCTGGCCAGGGCGAGGGCGCCACCAATTACTCCACGACGAGTTAGCACGTGACCAGTTAGCATTACTTCCTCCTGCTTGAGCTGGAGGGGAAGAGAGCCCGACTCCCTTACGCCGGTATTACCCGGATCAGGTTCGAGGGTCTGCGCCAAGCGCACTCTCAGCACCGCTGTGGTGCTCCCCTGGGGTTTGCATTTACATGGTACTAGTTATTGCCGCGTTTTACGGCCTCTAGCATCAGCTGGGCCACGTCCATAACCCGCACGTCTTCAGCGCCTTGGCTGGCCACGCCGTCGGAAAGCATGGTGGTGCAGAAGGGGCAGGCAGTGGCCACGATTTTGGCCCCAGTGTCTAGGGCTTCGCGGGCGCGAGTGGCTGCAATGCGGGTGCCGATGGTTTCTTCCATGAAGGCGCGCGCGCCACCGCCACCACAGCAGAAGGCACGTTCGTGGTTACGTGGCATTTCCACCTGTTCGGCGCCGGTTGCGGCCAGGAGTTCACGCGGCGGAGAGTAGATCCGGTTGTGTCGTCCCAGGTAGCAGGCGTCGTGGTAGGTGACTTTGGGGGTTAGTTGCAGGCCCTGCACTGCAGTGGGTTTTGCCGACGACGCCGCAGAGTCCGCCTGGGTGCTTGCCGCTGCGGATGGTTCCTGCTGCTCCGGGACAGTTTCCGACGCCGCTACCGACGCCGTCGCTGCCTGCTGCACGGACGCCGTCGCCGCTGTGGGGGCCACCGGCTTTAGACGACCTTCACGCACCAACTGATTTAGCAGCTGGGTGTGGTGCAGCACCTGATAATTGCCGCCCACCTGCGGGTATTCACGCGAAATAGTGTTGAAGCAGTGAGCGCAGGTAACCACAATACGCTTGACGGCAACCTCGTTTAAGGTTTCAACGTTTTGCGCAGCCAAAGTTTGGAACAGGATCTCATTACCGGCACGGCGGGCGGGGTCACCAGTGCAGGATTCGCCGTCGCCCAAAACCGCGAAAGAAACCCCAGCAATATGCAGCAGCTCAGCTACCGCGCGGGTAGTTTTCTTGGCACGATCCTCATAGGCACCAGCGCAACCCACCCAGAACAGGTAGTCCACTTCGCTGGCGTCTTCCACATCCACGCCCACCACGGGCACATCAAATTCCAGGCCCTTAGCCCACTCTAGGCGCTTGCGTGGGGGCAGACCCCAGGGGTTGCCTTTAGATTCAAGCTTGCGGAACATTTGCCCAAGTTCCTTGGGGAAAGCCGACTCCATCAGCACCTGGTTGCGGCGCAGGTCAATCACGCGGTCAATATGCTCAATGTCCACCGGGCACTGATCCACGCAAGCCCCACAGGTGGTGCAGGCCCACAGCGCAGCCTCGCCGATGACTTCGCCAACCAGTGGGGCGGGTTTGGTGGCCACGCCAGTTTCCGACGGCGCCGCCTTGGCCTGCAGCAATGCCCCCAAAATATCTTGGGTGTGGGCACTGTTTTCGGCCAGGCCCAGGGAGGTGTTTACGCTCAAACCGTCACGCACCCCCAGGTGCACTGGGCGCTGCGCGAGCTGCTCATCGCTGACCTCTTCAGGTTCCACCCCTAGCTGCTGGGCGGCGGCAATGAAGGGGGCCACGGCGGCGTGGTGGTCACGCAAAGCTAGGGTGAAAAGCTTGGGTGAAAGTGGCTTGCCGGTGTTCCAGGCTGGGCATAGATCCTGGCAGCGGCCGCATTCCGTGCAGGCAGAAAAGTCCGCTAGAGCTTTCCAATGGAACTGCTCGATCCGGCTAACCCCAAAGTTAGGTTCGGCGTCGGACTCTTCAAGCTCATCGAGTAAATCGACAGTTAAGGGTTTGCCGTCCACAATCATGGGCTCAAGCGGACCCAAAGCGGAGGTGCCGTCGTCGTGCTTGCGGGCGTAGATGGTGATAAAAGCCAGGAAACGGTGCCAGGCCACGCCCATAGACGGCTGCAAGCCCACAATCACAAACCAGGTCATGGAGCACAGGATCTTAACCAGCGCCAACACCGCAATGACATTGGCCAACGTATCCGGATTGGCGCCCTGACCCAGTGGGCGGCCTAACCAACCAAAAATCGGGAAATGCACCCAACTAGCCGACTGCTCGTGCTGGGCGGCACTAAGCCAAGCCGATTCGGCCACGCGCAGCAAATCTACGCAGCCCACTACGGCCACAATAGTGGCCTCCACAAACCGCGCCTGCCAGCGGGTTGAGCCGGTAAAACGCGACTTGCGGCCGTGGGCGGTGTTAACGCTGCGCACCACAATCAAGCCAATAATGGCGATCGTGGAGGCTAAAGCAATAAATTCAACAAGCCATTCCCAGGGTGGAAAATGCCCGATTAGCGGCAGCGCCCAGTCGGGGCTAAAAATCTGCGCATAGCCGGTGACCAGCGTAAAGAACAGGATCGGGAAGGACACCATCACTAGCCAGTGGGCTAGGCGGATCCAGGGACGGCCTTTAAAGTCCTGGTGGCACAGGACTTTCACCAGCAAAGTTTTAAGGCGCTTGCCCACCGGGTGCAGGCGCTGACGGTCTACCGGGGCGCCCAGGCGGAAGCGGTTAGCGATAGTTAGGCAGGCGCGAGTGAAGAAACCCAGGCCTACCAGGGTGGCGATGACGGCTAGTGCGCCGCAGATCCACTGGATTACAGAAATATGGTTCATGCGCCCAGTCCCTGCCAGTATTGAAAACGCAGCCCGGTTAAGGGTGCTGTAAAAAGCAGCCCAATTGCTGCGCCGGATTGCGTTAGGCGGTATGCCAACATGCCAGGCCCACAAACACTCATGTCTATAGCCTACCGGCAGCTAGTTATGTGCACTGTTAGCTAAGCCCACCCCCTGGTGTGGCAAGGGCCGCGCGCTTAGGCTCTGCCAACCTAAGGGCTCACTGTACGGGCAGGGCTTGCCAGGCCAAGCGGCCCTTACCGGGCCGAGCAGCTGCCGAGCCAGCAAGACTTGCCAGGCGGGGCTTACCGAACCGCCAGCAGCTTTACCCGCGTCACCGCCCACCCAAGATGTGCGCCAAGCGGGCGCCGGGTCAAGCAGCTGCCGGGCCAGCCAAACAGGCCTTATTGCCAGCCCGGCCAGCGGCGAGTGTCAGGCTTCGATCTGCTTGGGCTGGTTGTGCCCCTCGAACCAGACGGCGGCGCTACGCAGGGTGAGCTCGCGGGTAAGGGTTAGCACTGCGCCAGAAATAATGGCGAATGCAGCCAGTTCAGCCACCGCATAGGTAGCTAGTTTGGTCTGGTCGTTGGGGGCCGGGCGGCCGGTCACTGCCCGCCAGCTTAGGGAAACTACCTTGTCAGCCACGTAGCCGGAGGCGAAGGTGGCCGCCGCTGCGGTCAGCTTCCAGGTGAGGTCTTGCTTCTTGTTGCTCTTAGCCATGGCTAAATTCTAGCGACGACGCCGCCCGCTCTCGACCTACTTACGGCCTCTCTCCTCTTACTGTCTCTCTTAGGGACTCTCACCACCTGCAAGATCTACCAAATACGCCGCCATCAGCAATTTTAGACAGCAACAGTTTAATTAGTGCAGATTTGCATCACTCCTCCCATTATTATCACAACCACACATTAATCTATTTAATTCACACCAGTCACACCAGAACAATTCTATACCTCAAGATTAACTTTAGATTTTTAAATTAGTTCTTCGTTATGGGTTTAAATATTTACCTTAAATTAGTTTGTTTACTGTGCGCGAAACCTGAGCAAAATCGCCTCGCGTAGCAACCTAAAGGTATAGACTGATCAGACCTCCCCTAAGAAGCTTCCCAATTATTAGCTAGCGGAGGTACTTACATACTCACATCATCAAGGAAGGTGTATTCGTGCTAAACAAAAAGGCTTTCTCAAAATGGCTGCAGGCGCAGCCTAGGCTAAACATTGCCACAAGTAACACCTCAACCACTTTCGGTCAGGATCCCTCCAACGTTACTAGCGAACCGGATATCAGCCTGGAAATTGCTAAGCAGACCATTGTTGGTCAGGCTGCGCAGTTGATCCAGCAGGCCCAGGAGCTTGAGCAACAGGAGCAACTGCTTGAACAGCAAGCCCAGGAGCTTGAGCAGCGGATCGCAGAACTTAAGGAAGAGACCGAAGCCCACAAGCTCGACATGGACTACATTGACGAGCTAGACGCCCAAAAATGGCAGATTGAACAGGAACTAGCAGAACTGAAACTGGAGCTAGCTGCTACTAAAGAGCTAACCACCAGCCAGGCATCTGACGAAGCCTTGGTTGAAGAAAACAAACAACTAACCCAGCAGTTAGATCAGAGGCAAGGGCAGATCGATAGCCTCAAAAACGATGTAATCCAAATGCAGAAAGAACTGGGAAAAACTGTAAGTCAGAGGGACTACTTCCAGAGTCAAGTCAGTGTTGCCGACCAGGAACGTCTTGATGCGGAAGAAGAACGCAAGAACGCACAAAACGAGATGCGTAAATTAAGGCAACAAGTTAACCGCCTTAAAAAATCTGGTAATCCTGTAGCTGAGCCAAACTCTAAACTCACTAAAGATTGGTTTACTCACCCTGACCTAAAACTTAACGATTACGTTAGGTTTAAGCTCGACATTGAGATTTGCTGGAACACTATCGACAGCAAACTACGCGAAAATTACCCACTTAAAGATTACACCATTAAGGATGGCTTCCTTGAGGACGCTAAAGAGACGCTGCCAAACGAATATGCTCGTCTGGTACGTATCTGCACCGAGATTATCTGCGGTATTTCACGCGCCCCTCGATCCAGCAACTGGTCCGGCATTGTGGAAGTTGACCGTGTTAACCACGATGGGCCCAACAACAACTGCCCGACAGTAACCCGTCAGCAGGATGGCGCTACCTCACACAAGGTTTACGTCAAGCAGAACAGCCCTGGGGCGCCGCGCTTGTACTACTGGTTGCTACCAGACCAGAGCGTAGAGCTAGCCACGATCGGTTTCCACAACGATTTCGACCCCGGCCGCTGATAAAGCTAGCCCAAGCTAGCTGCCGCCTAACCAAATTGGCCCCGCACTAGCACAGAGCCCCTGTACTAATGCAGCAGCCAATACCAACAAAACTGCGCCCGCCAAAATTTGGCGGGCGCAGGCGTATATATTGGCGTCTATTTGCGCCCTTGGGCGCGGGCTCTACGCCAGCCCACAATAGTCACCCAGACGCCAGCTATGGCCACGCCAAAGCCCAGGTTAGTCACAATAGACAAAGTATCTAAGCGCTCTATGTGCATAGGCGGCCCCACCACCTTGGTGTCATTAGTGTTTTGACACTTAATCACATAGGTGCCAGCAGTGGTTGAGGTAAAACTTCCCGGCGGGAACTGCGAACTGCCTTCCTTATAGGCCACCGCTTTGCCAGCTGGATCGCTCACGCTACAGCTATCAACGTCCATTGTGGTCAGAGGGTAGAGCATGTAGTTAGTCTTGGCTTCTAGGGCCACCTGCCCAGACTCGGGCACCGCCTGCCCAGCCTTAAAGAAACCAGGGCCTCCCGTCAGGTACAACAAAAAGCCAGCCAGGGTCACCATGGGCACCACCAGCATCATGAACACGCCGATAACAAACAGGCGCCAGCGGCCGCGTTGCTTCTTGTTACGGGGCGCTTCCCGGTAGACAAAACGACCCCCGGGAGCCAGGCGGTAGTGCCCAGCCGGTTCGTCGTCGTCGTTAGTAACGTTATAGCCCTCGCAGGCAGCCGAGTGGCCTGGAGCGTCCGTCCTCTCATCACCAGAAGACTTACGATCCTCACGGTCAGCGCGATCCTTATCGTCAGACCAGTAACTATAGCTTCCGGTTATGTTGGCATAGCGGTCATAAACGTGGTCAGAGCGCCCCTCACGCCCGGCCTGGCCTTCACGCCCGGCCTGACCTTCATGGCCACGCTCAGCCTCATGCTCGGCTTCGCGCTCACGCTCGGCTTCGCGTTCGCGGGCCCGCCTAACATACTCCGCCTCAGCGGTAGCAAAATCGCGTTTAGCGGCGCG
Organism: uncultured Actinomyces sp.; assembly: GCA_915063485.1. Classification (GTDB taxonomy): domain Bacteria; phylum Actinomycetota; class Actinomycetes; order Actinomycetales; family Actinomycetaceae; genus Actinomyces. Next base: position 8,563 of record CAJZDJ010000026.1, on the reverse strand, counting down.
GCGTTTAGCCCGACGCTCAGCTAGGCGCCGCGCCTTAGCCTCACGCTCACGCTCAGCCTCGCGAGCCTGCTTTTCACGCAGAACGGCCAGCTCCTCAGGGTTCAAACGAACCCCGTATTTGGGCTGGCCGTCCTCAGTTTGGTAATCGCTCACTTGGCCTGACGCAGCAGCTCTAGGGTCTCGCTAGCAACCTGCTCCTGCTTGACGTTAGCAACCACGTTCTCCACGAACAGGCGGCCCAGCACAATCGCAGTCACGGTGGGCAAGAAACCCAGCAGCAAAGAGATCAGGAAGGCCACAAAGCCGTTCGAGTCGCCGCCGCTGGTGTAGCCACCGTAAATGTAGCTGTTGAAGAACACCGACACGATCTTGGAGTTAGCAGCAGCACCCGCGCAGATCAGCCAGGCGAAGACGGCGGTGACGGTGATGGTCAGGTTAGCCAGCTTGGCGCCGGTTAGGGCAAAGGACTGCTTGAAACCAAAGTCGAACAGCGCACCAATCGGGCTGGGCTGGGCCGGGGCAGCCGGCGGGTAAGCGCCGTAGCCCTGCTGAGCGGCGTAAGCGTTGGGGTCGTAGCCAACAGCCGGAGCGCTGGCAGCCACAATCGGGTTACCGTAGGCGTCTAGCTGTACGCCACCGGCAGCGGTCTGAGCAGAGGGGGCACCGTAGTAGGCACCTGCGGGGGCAGGGATATCATTAGCGGGAGCCGGAGCACCGTAGGGCTGCTGGGGCTGGGGAACCTGGTTGTAGTCAGTCATAAAAGTCTGCCTCCAGTTAGATTTTCTTAGGGCTTTTAACACCCAGTTATGGGTTAGCCCTGATGGACTCCCCCTTAGCCTAACTCGAAAACCTTAGTTTCGTCTGGATCCGCGTTGCACAGTGACTTGTACTTCACCATCACTACCCGCCGCAAAAACGCGCGCACCTGCGTTAATACGCCAACGCAAAATGCGATTTTCTGCCTGTAGGGCAGCGTTTTGCTCTTCGAGCAGCAAAATCCGGCGGATCCCCTCTAAGTTAATTCCAGCTTGGCTGAGGGTTTGGATATAGCGCAGTTTTTCGACGTCGCTATAGGAGTAACGCCGTCCACGCCCGCGTGACCGCTTGGGACTAACTAAACCCAAGCGGTCATATTGGCGCAGCGTTTGTGGGTGCATCCCGGCCATTTGTGCGGCCGCAGACACCACATATACGGCCCGGTGGTAGGCGTCAGGCTCTAGTGAGCCGATCCCCTGGCCACGGCGTTTCACTTGGATACCGCTTCTTTGAGCTTAGCGCGCGGGTCGGCGTCACCCATGGCGGCGTCGAATTCTTCCAGAGCCTTACGGGCCTCGGCAGATAGCTGCTTAGGTACCGCAACTTCCAAGGTTGCTAGCAGGTCAGTGTTGCCCTTGGGGGTGTGGGCACCCTTTCCGCGCAGTCGTACCACACTTCCCGACGACGTGCCAGGCTTTACCTTAATCTTGCTGAAAGTGCCGTCAAAGTTAGGTACCTCAACGATGCCGCCCAGGGCAGCTTCCTTCAGGGAGATCGGCACACTCAGGCGCAGGTCTTTACCATCCTGCTTAAACACCGGGTGGGGGCGAACCTTGATGTTAACCACCATGTCGCCGGCGTCGCCGCCGTCGGTGCCGGGGCGGCCTTTACCGCGCAGACGGATCTTTTGCCCGTCCTTAACGCCCGCCGGGATACGCACCTTAACAGCCCGCCCATCAGCAGTAATTTCCACCATGGTGCCGTTGACGGCGTCACGGAATTCCAGCGTGGCGTCGGTAACCACGTCCTGGCCGCGCTTGGGGCGTGAGAAGCTGAAGTTGAAAGGCCCAGGGCGTCCGTCGCGACCACGCGTAGGCGAGGAGTAGCCGCCGAACATTTTCATCAGGTCATCAATGTTGATGTCTGCGCCAGCCGTGCCGCCAGCGAAACCGCCTGAGCCTGCGCCACCACCAAACATGGAGCCAAACAGGTCATTAAAGCCTGCGTTGGCCCCACCTGAACCGGAGGTGAAGCGCGCACCGCCACCAGCCATGGAACGGATAGCATCATATTGCTTGCGGTCTTGCTCATTAGAGAGCACCGCATAGGCCTCGCTGACCTCTTTGAACTTCTTCGCAGCCTCGGGATTGTCAGCGTTACGATCCGGGTGGTACTGCCTGGCTAGCTTGCGGTAAGCCTTCTTGATGGCGGTGGCGTCAGCGTCTTTAGCAACGCCTAGTACCGCGTAAAAATCCTTAGTCATCCAGTCTTGACTGGCCATAATGTGGTCCCCACCTCCTAAATAAGGGGAAAGTCATTAATAGTTTCTTTTTTGGTTTCCGCTTTTTTCTTTAGCGACTTTATTTTTTATAGCGACGGCGCAGGTAAAAGCTCACCTGCGCCGTCGTTATTTGCATGGTGCTTAGGCCGGGTTGGCGACCTGCACGCGAGCATGGCGGACCACGCGCTCGCCGAGCATGTAACCGGGCTGGATCACCAGGTTCACCGTAGGTTCGGTGACTTCAGTAGAATCCACTGCCATCAGGGCTTCATGCAGGTTGGGGTCGAATACGTCCCCGGCCTGGCCAAAGCGGGTAAGTGAGAACTTGTCTTTCAAGATGTTCTCAATTTTGCTGCCCACCGCTTCAAAGGAACCAACCAGGTCCCCGTGTTGGCGGGCTAGTTCGATCTCATCCAAGACCGGGATTAGTGCTTCAGTGACCTGCTGGGCACCGGCTTCGCGGTGAGAGGCAGCCTGTTCGCGAGAGCGACGCACATAGGCGTTGTACTCCTGCTGCAGGTTGTACAGGTCAGCGTGGGCACGGGCCAGCTGGTCCGTGGTTTCGTCTAGCTTGACCTGTAACTCCTGGGCAGTGACCTGACCGGCCTCGGCCGCCTCCTGGGCGGCGTCGGCTGCGTCTTGGGCCGCGTCAGCCGCGTCCTGGGCGGCCTGGTTGGCGGCGTCGACGGCGTCGGTTACGTCAGCCTCAGCGAAGGCCTCGTTAACCTGGTCAGCTAGGGCCTGTAGGTCCTCGTTTGAGGGCTCAGTGCTCACTTGTTTTCCTCGTCATCAACGATTTCGGCGTCAACGATGTCGTCGTCGGCCTTGGGCTGCGAGCCAGCGGAGGCGCCGGGGAAACCACTGCCAGCAGCGGGACCAGCCTGCTCGGAGGCGTACAGGGCCTGACCGATCTTCTGGCCTACCTCGTTGAGCTTGTCCTGAGCGGTGCGTACGGCGTTGATGTCGTCGCCCTCAAGGGACTTCTTCAGCTCGTCAACAGCTGCGGAAACCTCGGAGTGGACGTCCTCGGGCAGCTTGTCCTTGTTCTCGCGCAGTAGCTTCTCGATGGCGTAGGCCTGCTGCTCAGCGGCGTTGCGGGTCTCAGCCTCTTCGCGACGCTTCTTGTCCTCGGCGGCGTGAGCTTCGGCTTCCTTGATCATGCGGTCGATGTCCTCCTTGGGCAGGGCGCTGCCACCGGAGATGGTCATGGACTGCTCCTTGCCGGTGCCCTTGTCCTTAGCGGACACGTGCACGATGCCGTTGGCGTCGATGTCGAAGGAAACCTCGATCTGGGGCACACCGTGCGGGGCCGGGGCGATACCAGTCAGCTCGAAGGTGCCCAGCGGCTTGTTGTCACGGGCGAACTCACGCTCACCCTGGTAGACCTGGATCAGCACGGAAGGCTGGTTGTCTTCAGCGGTGGAGAAGATCTCGCTGCGCTGAGCCGGGATGGCGGTGTTACGCTCGATCAGCTTGGTCATGATGCCACCCTTGGTTTCGATACCCAGGGACAGCGGGGTCACGTCGATCAGCAGCACGTCCTTGCGGTCACCCTGGATAACACCGGCCTGCAGTGCGGCACCAACGGCCACAACCTCGTCGGGGTTAACGCCCTTGTTGGGCTCCTTGCCACCGGTCAGCTGGCGGACAACGTCGCTGACGGCGGGCATACGGGTGGAACCACCCACCAGCACCACGTGGTCAATGTCGCTGAGCTTTACGCCGGCGTCCTCGATTACCTTGTGGAACGGCAGCTTGGTGCGCTCTAGCAGGTCAGCAGTCATTTCCTCGAACTGGGCGCGGGTTAGCTTCTCGTCCAGGTGGATCGGGGTGCCGTCGGGGCCCATGGATAGGTACTGCTGGTTGATGGTGGTGCTCATGGCGCTGGACAGTTCCTTCTTGGCCTGTTCAGCGGCGTCACGTAGACGCTGCATGGCGATCTTGTCCTTGGACAGGTCTACACCGGTGTTGGACTTTACACGGTCGATCAGCCACTTGACGATACGGTCGTCCCAGTCGTCACCACCGAGGCGGTTGTCACCGGCAGTGGCGCGCACCTGAATGGTGGAGAAGCCGTCGTCGTCCTTACCAACCTCAAGCAGGGAGACGTCGAAGGTACCGCCACCGAGGTCGAATACCAAGATGAGTTCGTCTTCCTTACCCTTTTCAAGGCCGTAAGCCAGGGCGGCTGCGGTGGGCTCGTTGACGATACGGTCAACCTTGAGGCCGGCAATGGTACCGGCATCCTTGGTGGCCTGACGCTGAGCGTCGTTGAAGTAGGCGGGGACGGTGATAACCGCGTTGGTGACGGGCTCACCCAGGTAAGCTTCGGCGTCGGCCTTTAGCTTGGCCAGGATGAAGGCCGAAATCTGCTGGGCGTTGTAGTCCTTGCCGTCAATGTTTACCTTCCAGTCAGTACCCATGTGGCGCTTGACGGAGGAGATGGTGCGGTCAACGTTGGTGACTGCCTGACGCTTGGCAATGTTGCCAACCAGAATCTCGGGCTTGGCGTCAGGGCCGGTGGCCTTGGAGAAAGCTACTACTGAAGGGGTAGTGCGGCCGCCTTCAGCGTTAGGGATGATGGTGGGCTCCCCGCCTTCAAGGACGGAGATAGCAGAGTTAGTGGTTCCTAGGTCAATACCCACAGCGCGTGCCATAAGTTTGTGCTCCTTGTTTGTTCTGTCTGTAATGTCTTTACTCAAGTATTCAAGTTGAGTCAGTACCTGTCAACTCTCTTCTTGAGTCCACCTAGCTCAACTTTGCTAGGGGGTGAATCATTCCCACTATTTGATGTGAGCTGGCACACTTTAAACTTTATGTCCTATCCTGAGCTCGTGGGCCCAGCCAAAGACTCCCCCTCACCACCAAACTCACTGCCAGCTGCCTGGCTAGCCTCATGCCGGAAACTAAGGCGTGGACACCACTGGTTTTGGTCTTCACTAACCGCCATTAACTCCGGCCCTAGCTGGCACCGTGCTGCGCGTTGGACTGCCACTGTATGCGTCGGACTACTTGGCTGCGCCCTAATTCTGGGGCCTTCCCAGGCTACTTTGGGTTTGCTCGGGGCCCAGTGCGCCAATGTTGGGCGTGAGGAGCCACTACGACGACGCACCGTCTCTATGGTCATTAACGCCCTGGTCTCCCTAGGGTTTTTCTTCTTAGGTTGGTACGCAGCCCCTTACCCTTGGCTTTTGCCCCCGTTAATTACGGCCATGACTTTTTCGACTGTATGGGTGTGGCATGCCCTAATGGTGGGCCCACCAGGGCCTACAAACACGGTGTTCGCCGGGGCCTATGGGACTTACATGGCCTCCACCCATTCAAGCGCACTAGAAACAATCGTTTCGGTTAACTCCTTGGCGTTCTTGTTTGCCGCCTTAACCTCGATTGCCTTGATTGCCTGGCACCCCAACTCCCCTGCCCGCGAGGCTATCGCTACCGCCGAGGCCGCCGTCGCCGAATATGAAGCCAGCTTTGACAAACCCCAATACGAGCGCGGGCCGCAACGCTCAGCCGCCTATAGCGCGGTGAATGAGGCCTGGTACACCCTGCGTAGTGCCCACACCGCCAACGAGCGCCCCCACACTGCCGCCTCACGTCAGCTGCATTCGCGCCTGCGTCGCCTGCATCGGCGCCTGGTATTGGGGCTGCAAAGCGAGTCTTTTCCCGCCCAAAATCAGGCCACCGGCTCACATTTTTTACGCACCCCCCTGGGCCGACCTCGCCCAAGCTACCTGCTACGCCGGGCTTTCCATAAGGGTTCTCGCCCTTGGTTAACGGCCGTGCGGGCACTGATTGCGGTACTACTGGCCACCACCTCCATGTTTTTTTCGCCAACTGCACACACTTCTTGGGCGGTGCTTAGTGCCCTGATCGTGCTACAAAACGGCACTAGTCGCATGGACATGTCAGTGCGGGCACTGCATCGCATAGTTGGCACCGGCCTGGGGTTGATTAGTGCTTTGGCAATAATGACGCTGGGGCTGGAGCCGTGGACCAAGCTGGTAATTATTTTTATCTGCCTGCTGGGAATGAACCTGACGGCGCAGCGCAACTATGCGGTGGCGGTTTTCTTTATCACCACCTACTCGATGCAGATGCTGCCACCCACTGCCCACTACTCCACTTCACTACTGTTTGCCGATCGCCTACTAGAGACTTTGGTGGGCGCAACCACGGCCCTACTGGCGATTTGGCTGGTAGGCCGCCATGCCCCGGTTTTGTTGGTGCGGCGCCAATATCGTGCGGTTTTGCGGGCTATTACGGCTGTTCTCGACGACGCCGCTCGCGCCGAGGTGGATACTTTGCAGGCCTCTACGCACCGCCGCAACCTAGCTTTTGAACTGTCTCAGTCCGGTACGGTTTTGGCTGGAGCCAGGGCCGACGATGCCGCTAGCCTAGTGGGCTGGCATGAGTTATCGCGGGAAATTTCCCGGTTTGGTTTTGACGTGTTGGCTTCTGTATGGCGCAAATCTAGCGCCGGCCAGGCCCAACAGGCCCAGCTGGCGGCTGCCCAGGCGGCGCAGAATCTACGTGATTTTGTGCGCGACCTACCCCCGCTTTCAACCACCAATATTGATACTGCCGCGCTAACTAAACGGGTTGGCTTGGCGCGCGCCTTATACCTGGCAGATGCCTAAAAATAGAAAGCAGCAAGCTATACAACTTACTGCTTTCTGATTGCTATGTTATACCAGTATTTTACCGGGCAGGCATTTGTGCCGAAAAATAATGGTTATAGCGGCGTAAGGAGCTAGAAAATTACTTCTCGTCCTTGTGTACGGCGTTCTTAACGCCTTCGATTGCGCCCTCTACAGAGTCCTTGACGTCCTCAACAGCGCCCTTAACCTTGTCAGCGAACTTTTCCGCAGTGCCTTCAGCTTCCGTCTTCTTGTCGCCGGTAACCTTACCCACAACTTCCTTGGCTTCAGCCTTGGCCTGGTTGATACTGTCCTTGATCGACATAACTATGCTCCTTTTTAGATGGCAGTTAGCTTTTAGTATAATATTTTTGGAGAAAAATTGTTAGGATTTTCCCCCAAAGAATAATGCGACTATAGCGATAACAATTACTGCACCCAAGATAGAGGGAATTAAAGCCATACCAGCCAGAGTTGGCCCCCAGGTGCCCAACAGTTTTTGACCCACAACAGAGCCTATCAAACCTGCGACAACGTTGGAGACTATCCCCATCGAGCCGCCTTTTCTAGTAATCGCACCTGCGACAAAACCTATAAAGCCGCCAACAATAATTGACCAGATCAAAATTCCACTCCATCGTATTATTTATGCGGAAGCTTTTGATTTCTCATCAACATCGCAACAAACACAGTCTCGTATCTGGCATCAATCAAGAGAGATTGGCACCCAAAAATGTTGCGCAACGCCCGCATTTGTCAGCATATCAGAGCTTTACCCATACACTCAATCACCTATAAATATCCATCCTGTACGTCTGTATGTTTAGGTAGCCACTTACAGCCAGCGTTTATGTCGTTAGGGCTGTTGGTTTGGGTCTGGGCCGGCCTTAGCAGCAGCGTTAGCAACTAGCTGCCAAGGCCCAAGATTTAGCGGCCTTGATACCCGCACTATCAGGTCTTGACCCTCGATTAGGCATTGCTTGAGGCTAGCTTGATTGTCGCTAGCAACCCTGCCGGCTTGTTGGCAAGGCTGCGCCCCACCGGCAGCTAGTGGATCATTAAGTGCTTGAGCACCAGCCAGGGCGGCCAGGTCAGCCGCGCTTTGAGCTTTAGCGGCGCCACTATAGGCCGCTGCCACCAGGGCGATCACCCCAGAAAGCAGCAGCGCTAAAGCAATTAAAGCCAGTGACAATACCGTGCCCGAGCCCTGCTCCCAGCTGCGGGCTTTACTTTGACAAGGCTGATTCATGGCTTATCCCGAGGGGCACAGGCGGTGGCCCGAATGGTCCAACCCAGCATGTTTAGGATGGGTGGCAGTGGCACACTTGCCTGCACACACTCTCCACTGACACTGATTTGGGCCGCGTCATAAGCCCTAGCCGCTGCCGCATAGGGATCCTCACCGGCCAGCTGCGCTCTAGCCGCCGCATTGGCTGCGCCTACTGCCCGCACCTGCCTGACACCTACAGCAGCCAAGCCCAGCACTAGTGCTAGCACTGCGATAACTACTGGCAAGGTTAAGGCTAGTTCAGCTGTAACCATGCCCTGGCAGCTGCGACTAGCCCTGCCGGCGCAGGCGTGGGCGCAGCCTCGCCTGCGCCCACAGCACGTACCTAAACCCTGGGGAGTGGTGGCGGCGCAAGTATTTAAGGGCTTGCGCCGCCAC
>CAJZDJ010000025.1 GCA_915063485.1 uncultured Actinomyces sp. | reverse complement strand
GCTAGCGGGGGCGGCCCTCGTTATTTTGGTTGGGGGATTGTAGCGCCATTTGTAGTCTTGCACACACAAAAAGCTTTAACATATTTACAAATATTGGCCTGTTTGAGGCATAAAAATTTGAATTTAGGCCATAAGTCACATTAGGATTTTGTCGGTGCGTGACTTCCCGTCACGCACCGAATGGTAAGGCAAGCATCGACAAGAAGAAGGCGAAGATGCCCAAGTACGTATACATGTTCAGTGAGGGTGACAAGGACCAGAAGGATCTGCTCGGCGGTAAGGGTGCAAACCTGGCTGAGATGACTCGCCTGGGACTGCCGGTGCCTCCTGGCTTCACTATCACTACTGACGCTTGTCGCGCATACTTGCACGACGGCGCTGTTCCCCCGGAGCTAGCTGTACAGGTAACCACCGCGCTACGTCGCGTAGAAGAAGACCTAGGCCGCCAGCTAGGTGACGCCGAGGACCCGCTGCTGGTGTCGGTGCGTTCGGGAGCCAAGTTCTCGATGCCGGGCATGATGGAAACCGTGCTCAACATTGGTCTAAACGACCAGTCTGTTGAGGGCCTGGCCAAGGTAAGTGGCGACGAGCGTTTCGCCTGGGACTCCTACCGCCGCCTAATCCAGATGTTCGGTAAGACCGTGCTGGACATTGAAGGTGAATTCTTCTCCTCCGCCCTAGACGCAAAGAAGCTAGAAAAGGGCGTCAAGCTGGACTACGAACTGAGCGTAGACGCTCTCAAGGAACTGGTAGACCAGTACAAGCAGATCGTTAAGGAACACGCGGGTATCGACTTCCCCCAGGACCCGCGCACCCAGCTAGACATGGCCTCCGAGGCCGTGTTCCGCTCCTGGAACACCGAGCGTGCTCACATCTACCGTCGTCGTGAGAAGATCCCGCACGACCTGGGCACCGCCGTCAACGTTTGCACCATGGTCTTCGGCAACATGGGCGAGACCTCCGGTACCGGTGTGTGCTTCACCCGCGACCCCTCCACCGGCCACTCCGGTGTCTACGGTGACTACCTGGTCAACGCCCAGGGTGAGGACGTTGTGGCCGGTATCCGCAACACCCTGGCGCTAGCCGACCTTAAGGACATCGACCCCGAGTCCTACCGTGAGCTGCGCGCCGCCATGCGCAAGCTGGAGACCCACTACCGCGACCTATGTGACATCGAGTTCACTATTGAGCGCGGCAAGCTGTGGCTGCTACAGACCCGTGTCGGTAAGCGCACCGCTGCCGCCGCCTTCCGTGTGGCCAGCCAGCTGGTTGACGAAAAGCTCATCACCCTGGACGAGGCCCTCACCCGCGTCACCGGTGAGCAGCTAACCAAGCTGATGTTCCCGCAGTTCGCCACCGATGTAGAGCGTGAGCTGCTGACCAAGGCCATGCCCGCCTCCCCGGGTGCGGCTGTAGGTGGCATCGTCTTCGACAACGAAGAGGCCGTCTCACGCGCCGCTGAAGGCCAAAGCGTCATCCTGGTTCGCCGCGAAACCAACCCCGATGACCTGCCCGGCATGGTTGCCGCTGACGGTGTGCTCACCGCCCGTGGTGGTAAGACCTCCCACGCCGCCGTCGTCGCCCGTGGCATGGGTAAGACCTGTGTCTGTGGCGCTGAAGAGCTAGAGGTCGACGCCGAAGCCCGCACCCTGACCGTTAACCGTGACGGCAAGCAGGTTGTGCTGCACTCCGGCGACGTAATCGCCGTAGACGGCACCACCGGTGAAGTATTCCTAGGTGAGGTCCCGGTAGTTGACTCCCCGGTTATGACCTACCTGCGTCGTGGCCTGGACGAGGCCCTCTACCGCGCCGAGGACGCCGACACTCGCGAGCTGGTTGCCAGCGTGCACCGCCTGATGCGTCACGCCGACGAGCGCCGTCGCCTGCATGTACGCGCCAACGCTGACAACCCCGACGACGCCCGTCACGCAATCCACCGTGGCGCCGAGGGTATCGGCCTGTGCCGCACTGAGCACATGTTCCTAGGTGAGCGCAAGCAGTTCGTACAGGACCTGATCCTGGCCCAGACTGACGAAGAGCGCGAGCAGGCCCTGGCCGCGCTGCTGCCGCTACAGAAGGGTGACTTCGTCAAGATGCTCGAAACCATGGACGGCAAGTCCATGACCGTGCGTCTGATCGACCCGCCGCTGCACGAGTTCCTGCCTGACCTAACCGAGCTGTCCGTCAAGGTGGCCCTGGACCGCGAACGCGGCACCCTGGACCCGGCTGACGAGAAGCTGCTGGCCGTGGTGCGCAAGAACCACGAAGCCAACCCCATGCTGGGTCTGCGCGGTGTGCGTCTGCTGCTGACCATGCCCGGCCTGATCGAGCTGCAGGTCCGCGCCATTGCTGAGGCCGCTGTGGAGCGTCTACGCGCTGGTGGCAGCCCCAAGCCCGAGATCATGATCCCGCTGGTGGGCTCAGTACGTGAGCTACAGATCGCCCGTGAGCGTGCAGAGAAGGTGCTGGCTGAGGTTAGCGAGCAGTCCGGCTACAAGCTCGACTTCCCCATCGGCTGCATGATCGAGCTGCCGCGTGCCGCCATCAGCGCCGACACCATCGCTGAGGAAGCTGACTTCTTCTCCTTCGGCACCAACGACCTGACCCAGACCACCTGGGGCTTCTCGCGTGACGACGTCGAGGGCGTGTTCTTCGGCCACTACATGGACGCCGGTATCTTCGGTACCTCCCCGTTCGAGACCATCGACGAGCGCGGCGTGGGTCGCCTAATGGAGACCGGTGTTGAGCGCGCCCGTAAGACCAAGGCTGACATGAAGCTGGGTGTATGTGGTGAGCACGGTGGTGACCCCGACTCGATCGACTTCTTCCACCGTCTGGGCATCAGCTACGTGTCCTGCTCTCCGTTCCGCGTGCCGGTGGCTCGCCTGGAGGCTGGCCGCGCCGCTGTGATCAACGGCTGAGTTTTTAACTTCAGTTAGGTGACCGTCGTCCCACGGGGCGGCGGTCACCTATCTTTTGGTGCTAATGGCACATATTTCGCTTTAGCGCTGGCTGAACACAGGCTGCCCCAGTGTTTAGGAGTGTGAGATGATAAGAGCGGTCAGGAACCTAGAGATGAGGCAAACGTGGCGATTTTTGAAATCCGACAGGGAGCGCTAGTTCCGGCTCAGCTGGGCGGGGTTGCCGATGAGTCCGCACACCGTCAGGCCCTTGATCTGGTGCGTGAACAGGTGGCGCAGGTGCTGCGTAGGCCGCTGTTTACGGTTGCCTGGAAACAGCTGGACGCTGGCCACTCGCTAGTGGCTATTGACGGCTCTGGCCAGGTGGTGGCGGTAGAGCTACTACCTAAGTTGGATTCAACCACGGTTGTGGCCGCCATGGGCCGCCTAAACGCCACTTCTCACCTAGGCTGGGCGGAAATCGCCAGCCTATATCCGGCAGGCCCCACCGCTTTCCAGAAGGATTGGGCGGCTTTCCGCGAAACCATGCCGGCGCGTATTAACCCCGGCCCGCGTTTGAGCATTGTGTCTCCCTCGATTTCCCCTGACGTGCTTTCTTCCTTGTCGGTGCTCAGCGACTCTGGCCTAGAAGTGTTCTCGCTTTCGGTGCGTGCACTTTCTAGCGGCCGTAATTTTGTGGAAATTGACCGTATTGACTCTCACCACCTGCCTGTGACCGCTAAGCTTTTGCCCGCTGGCGACCCCATGGATGAGGGTATTGAAGTGGTTAAGTCTGAGCCTGCCTCCGCACCTACTGCCGCTGCCCCTTCAGCTACCACCCCGTCGGCTCCTGCGCCTACTGCTGGCGCCCCGTCGGCTCCCACTCCCGCCGCTTCCCAGGCCCCGGCCGCCTCTGCGGGCGCTTCTCAGGGTGCAGCTGCCTCCCAGAGTGCTGGCACCCCTGCAGGCTCGACGACGCCGTCGTCGCCGCTTTCTCGACGTAGCCGCCGCGCTCAGCGGGCAACTAACCAGTACAGCCCCCACGCACCTACGGCAGTTTCCCCGGCCGCTGTGTCTCCGTCAGCTGTTTCTGTCCCCACCCCGGCCCCTAGCCCGGCCGTAACCCCCGGCTACCGCCAGTCTGCCCCCTCGCGTAACGGGCAGCCGGTGCGTGCCACCCGGGTACGGGCCCGTGTGACTGGTCAGGGGCGTCTATCACGACGCGACTCAGGCCAGTCCACGGTTTCGCGTTCGCACCCCAGTGGTGAGGATTCGCGTCTAGCTTTGAACGCCTTGGCCTCTATTTTGAGTGAGCCGGTGCAGATCACTTGGCAGTCAGTAAATGAAGGAATCTTCCACACCGCTCAGCTGCGTCCAGACGGCATGATTAGGGTTTCTGATGGGACCAGCTTTGACGAGCCCGGCCAGGCGGCCCGTCACTGTGAGCCGGCCAAGTCGGTTGATGGCTGGGATGTGTGGCGTTTTGGTGCCGACGGACCCAGTCTGTATGAGTCGCTAGAAGAACTGATTGCCGCCGCTGAGCGCAGCCCGCGTCGGCCGGGACGCCCAGTGCGTTCACGGCGCCAGGGCCACTGAGCTATTTGGCCGGATTGATTAGAGCCTGCCAGCTAGCTAGCAGCCGTGCGGTAAAGTGCGGTGGGCGGCTGGACTCGCTAACCGGGGCACTAGCCGGGGTGAAATCTATAGCCGTGTAACTGGCTAACCAGTGATCTACCTGGGCCACCACCTGGTTGCGAACGCTGGGGCGTGAAAGATAAATGTCATGCACCGCGTCAGCAATGCGCAACTGCGTGATGCATTGGCCCAGCTCATTGGCGCGTGAGCGGGTGCGGCGCACATCAATAACCGTGTCCTTGTCACGTTCAGGCAGGTCCCCATAGCCAAGCGTGAGGTGTGAACGCTTAGAAGTGAGCACTAACAGTGGACAGTCAATGTTTAAGCCGCGACGCACATGCTGGTGACCAGTCATGATGGCACTAGCCCAACCGGCTTGAATATTGGGTAATTTACGCCATTTCCAGTCCCAGTTAGTTTGCCAGCCGCTGTAGTAAGGATCAGTCGGGTCAGCCCCTGCAGGTAGCGGGCCTTCTTTAGACTGATCCCAGCCGTCATAAAGTTTAAAAAATGAATCACCTTCAACTGGGCTTAAATCATTAGCTACCTGGGTAGGAATGATTACAGCGTGCGGTGTGGCCTGGGCTAGGCGATGAATAACCGGTGCAGAAACTGAGCGAAACTGGGCTGTGGTTTGCAGTTCCAACCAGGGAGAGTTCAAAATCAGGCCAGCTAACTGCCCCGGGTGGTGATGCGCCCACAGGCAGGCAATCAGGCCACCGGTTGAATGGCCCAGCAGTAGCACCGGCAGTTGGGGGTGCGCCTGCCTAATAATCTCTAGACTGGCGGCTATTTCTTCGTCATAAGTTTCTAGCCGGGTGCACCAAAATGGGATCTGGCCTGGGCGCAGCGAACGCCCATAGCGGCGCAGATCAAGCGCATAGAAAGCGCCGCCCAGGCGCGCATATGAGCGAGCCATACCAGGGTTTAAAAAATAGTCATTCCAGCCGTGCAAGCTGAGCAGCACAAAGCGGGTTTTATCCGGCAGCTGATGCATATATGGATCGGCGTCCGGCTCGTGGCGTACCAGGGTGGCTACGGGGCTGTCACCTTCGCCGTCGTCGGCTAAAGGCAGGGTGTAGGCGCTAAAACCGGGGCCAAACATATCCGGGCCCCACTGGTTGGCCGGTGGAGGAGTGTAGGGGGTTACCTGTAGCTGCCAGTCGATAGCAGTAGGGGAGGCGAAGGTTTCCACGGCACTATTTTGCAACATCTGCCCCCCAAGCCCGGTCAGCTTATGAAAACGGGCCGGTCAGTACTTGCCGCGTTGCGGGTATTTGGCACAGAGTGACGGTGCGAATCAGCAACTAGCTCCTAAAACGCTGTTCTGCCTCGTGCGGCGGTAAAGCTTTTAACCTAAAACCGCTGGTAACAAGCACTAAACAGGCTAGCGATGGATAATAGTAGCGACAATTGTTGCTTCTAAAAGAATAAAGGAGGCTTCATGCGATCGCTGGTTTCCCTAGCGCTAGCAGGGGCCCTCGCCTTAAGCGCTTTAGTTCCATCCGCTTTAACCCCCAAGGTGCAGGCGGCGGAACAAACCCCTGAGCAGATCCTGGCCAAAATGAACCTGGACCAAAAAGTGGGTCAGCTACTGTGGACCCACGTTTACGGTGACAGCGCAGATGACACTACTTACGCTAGTGACAACCAAGCCATTTTTGGCCCTGGCGTATCCACCCCGGCCCAGGCGGTTAAGAAATACCACTTAGGTGGCGTACTTTACTTCAACTGGGCCCACAACTTCAGCTCTGAAAACACTGATGTAACCAAGGTGGCGGCCCTATCCAACGGTTTGCAAGCTGCCGCTAAAGCTGACGGCAACGTGCCACTAGGCATCACTATCGATCAAGAAGGTGGCATGGTTTCGCGCGTAGGTGCCCCGGCCACAATCTTCCCTGGCAATATGGCGCTAGGTGCCACCGGTAACCAGGCGCTGGCCTACAGCCAGGGCCAGGTGCTGGGCTGTGAAATGCGTTCGCTGGGGATTAACGCTGATTTTGCCCCGGTGTTGGACGTTAACACCAACCCCAACAACCCGGTTATTGGTTTGCGGGCTATCAGTGATGACCCCAACCTGGTAGCCCAGCTAGGTGGTGCCCAAATCCAAGGTATCCAAAGCCAGGGAGTCTCGGCTACCGCCAAGCATTTCCCTGGGCATGGAGACGCCGACACCGACTCTCACCTGGGCTTGCCGCGTGTAACCTACTCGCGCCAGGTGCTAAATCAGCATTTAGTGCCCTTCAAAACGGCTATTAGCAGCGGCGTCGACATGATCATGACAGCCCACATCGTCGTCGACGCTATTGACCCAAACCTGCCGGCCACCCTATCTAAGCCGGTACTTACCGGGCTGCTGCGCCAAGAGCTGGGCTTTACCGGGGTGATCACCACTGACGCCCTAGACATGGAAGGGGCCCAACTGGCCGTAATGACCCCCGCTGAGCAGGCTAAATACAAGGAGCTCAAGAACAAGGAAGACAGCGCCAAACAAAAAGCCGATAAAGACCCAACTCAGGCGGACTCGGCGCGTGAGGCCTCAACGGAGTTTAAAAACTTCCTGGCTCCTATTCGCGCACGGGTAGCAGTCAAAGCCCTGCAAGCTGGCAGTGACATTTTGCTAAATACCAAGGACGCCGCTGCAGTAGTTGACGGGGTTAAAGCTGCAGTTAAAGACGGATCGCTCACTAGCGCGCAAATTGACCAATCAGTTTTGCGCATTTTGAAGTGGAAACAAAAGCGCGGAGTGCTCAAAACTGAGCCGATCGATACCGCCAGCGTAAAAGCCAAGCTGGGCACTGCGGCTAGTAGGGACGTGGCCAGCCAGATTGCGCGTAACTCGGTTACTTTGCTGCGCAATGACGCTAACAAGGCGCCCTTGGATGCGGCCAAGGGTACGCGCGTGCTGGTGGCCGGCAGTTCCTGGGCTAACCCGGAGCTATTGCCTGATCCTCTTAAAGCTGCTGGTTTCACTGTGGTTTTCACCCAGGATCCCGATGCTAAAGAAAATCCTTCCGACAGCGAGATTTCCGCTTGGGTGCGCCAAGCAGCCAATGTGGATACGGTGATTTTTGCTAGCTACGCCCCTGGCGCCCAGCAGTTCAAAGCCATTGATGCGCTGGTGGCCACCGGCAAGCAGGTAATCGTCATTAACACCAGCTTGCCCTACCCTCTGGCCCGTTACAGCGGCGGGGGAGCAGGCCCGCAGGTGGTGGCGGAGATTTACGCCAACAACTCGGTGGCGCTGGCGGCTGCGGTGGATGTGCTTAGTGGCAAGGCTAATGCGGTTGGTAAGTTGCCAGTTAGCGTGCCCGGGGCTAGCGGGGTGGCTTATGCGCGTGGTTTCGGCCTGGGTTATGGTTCTGCCTCTGCTACCGCAACGGCGACGACGCCTGTGGCCACGGCCCTGGCGACGCCGGCTTTGGCTGCTACTTGCGGGGCGATTCCCACCGCAAAGTCCACTACTAAACCCAGTGCCAGCCTCAAAGCGACGACTAGTTCCTCCCAAAGTCCCAAACGTGGCTTAGCTCATAGTGGGGTGGAAACGGGACTGTTTGTAGCCTTTGCGCTGGCACTGTTGGGTGGTGGTCTGGCACTGCGTAGCCGCACCAGGCAGTACTAGCAGCCATTTTGGGCTGTAACTAGAAAAATTGAGGGGTGATCCGATTTTTGGGTCACCCCTCAAATTGTGCGAAACACCACTAAATAATAATTGAATCTTGAAGGAATGTTAAAACTGATAACAATGATGATTATGTGAATTGTGATGAAACTGTTTCCTTTGGGGCTCCAGGGCATTAATCTAGGGCTAAATAAACCGGGGCTGTACCCCGCAGCCATCGCTCAATATCCCTAGTCATTGGAGTCCTCGTGAGTCAGAACAAACGATCACGCGCCTTCCGCAGCACGGTTGCTGTGGTGCTGGCGTCGATGGTGTTGTCCGCAAACCCCGTGGCCTTCGCAGATGGTCCCAGCCAAGACGACATCAACAAGTCAAAGCAGAAGGAAGCTAGCACTTCTGCTTCTATCGCTTCCTTGGAGGCACGTTTGGCCACCCTCAAGGCCAACACTGAAAACGCCACCATGAAGGCCCAGATCGCCACTGAGGACTATCTGCAATCCCTTGATGCACTAAACAAAGCCAAGGCAGCCACCGCCGCTGCGCGAGCCAAGGCCACGGCTGCCACCAAGCAGACGCACCAAGCCCGCAAAAGCCTCTCCGACGTCGTCGTACAGACCTACCAGGACGGCGGCAACCCCTTTGACATAGTCTCCCCCTACCTGACCGGGCGCTCACTGGGAGACATTGCCAGCCAGAAGGCCGCGCTGGACCGTGCGGGTGAAAACACTGACGCAAAACTGCAAAAAGTGCAGGCTCTGCAATCGGTAGCCACCACTATGGAAGGCATTGCCGCGCAGAAAGAATCAGCTCAGCGCACCGCCACGCAAAAAACTGAAGCAACCAAGAACGCTGCCCAAGCTGCTGCTAACGCCGCTCAGGCCGCCCAAAGCCAGGCCACCAGCCAGCGTGCCAACCTGATCAGCCAACTGGCAGCTCAGCGTAACACCACAGTGGCCCTGGAAACCCAGCGCCAAGAACAACTTGAACAGGCTGAGCAAAACCGCAAGAACGAGGAAGCTCGCAAGCAGGCTCAGCAGGCCGCCGCTCAGGCCAAGGCTAAGGAAGAGCAGGAAAAGCAGAACGAGGCTAAGGCCAAGGAAACCGCTTCGCCTACCCCCGCCCAGCCGAACCCTCAGCCCAGCCAAACTGCCGCGCCTGAGCCGGCCCCAAGCCAGACCACTGCCCCTGAGCCGGCCCCCAGCCCCAGCGAAACTAGCCAGCCAGCTCCTGCGCCTGAGCCGGCACCCAGCCCCACGCCCACCCCTGAGCCGGATCCTGAACCTGAACCCGACCCGACTCCCGCCCCTTCTGGTGGCGCGGATGTGGCTATCGCCAAGGCTTACACCTTCATCGGTGTGGATTATGTGTGGGGCGGCGAGTCCTACTCTGGCGTGGACTGCTCTGGTCTGGCCATGCTCTCCTGGGCAGCGGCCGGGGTGAGTCTGACCCACTCCTCACGCGCCCAGTACTGGGAAGGTACCCACGTCTCACTGGACTCCGTCCAGCCTGGTGACCTGATCTTCTGGTCTTCTGACGGCTCTGCTGGGTCTATCTATCACGTGGCCATCTACCTGGGTAATGACCAGATGATTGAGGCACCCACCTTTGGTGTGCCGGTGCGCGTAACCGGCGTGCGCTACTCAGGCATCATGCCTTACGCTGTGCGCCTGTGAGTCTACAAACGCTGTGCTCGCGCCGCGCGCGTAACCATAAACTTGTAGGCGGCAAATGAGACCTGCAACCTTAAACCGCGCGTCTACAAAGTAAAAGTACTGTCCCCCTGGCCACGGCCAGGGGGACAGTTTTATTTACAAGCTCAAGGAAAATGGGATTGGGGTGGGGATTAGTGGCCTTCTTGCTCACGCAGGCGGGTGAAGGAGCGGCGAATTTCTGCCTCAGCTTCTTCACGGCCTACCCAGTGGGCGCCCTCTACGCTCTTGCCCGGCTCTAGATCCTTGTAAACCTCAAAGAAGTGCTGGATTTCTAGACGGTGGAACTCACTGACGTCCTCAATGTCGGTACGCCAAGAAGCACGCTGGTCAGCTGCGGGCACGCACAGAACCTTGTCGTCGCCGCCCTTTTCATCGCGCATACGGAACATGCCCAGTGCGCGGCAGCGAATCACGCAGCCAGGGAAAGTGGGTTCTTCTAGTAGCACTAGGGCGTCTAGCGGGTCGCCATCCTCACCCAGGGTGTCGTCAATAAAGCCGTAGTCGTCGGGGTAACGGGTGGACGTGAACAACATGCGGTCCAGGCGAATACGGCCGGTCTCATGGTCAATCTCGTATTTATTACGGTTACCCTTGGGGATCTCAATGGTTACATCGAATTCCATTTTGAGCTCCTTCCTCGCCCCGCAAAGCCAGGACATGTTTTGGGCTTGCAACGGGTGCGTTTACTCAAGCCAGCCTGCCGATGGTAGGGCCGTTTGGTCCTAGAACTGTGTATAGCACTAGTTTGACTCATTGGCGCAGGGTTTGGGCAAATCTTTGCGATTCTCTTAAGGTCAAGTGAGGCTAAGGCCGCGAATGAGCAGCTGGAGTAAGAAAGAATAAGCCGCGTCGTCGTCGTTGACAGGGCTGTCATGCTCAGGGCGGGTCTCGAACTGGACGAAGCCGTGTACAGCAGACCAGATAGACCAAGCGATTAAACCAGGCTCATCTTTACGGATCTTTCCGGCAACCTGGCCGTAGCGTACTAGCTCTGTCATAGAGTCCAGACAGGCCTGGGCGCTAGCGCCAGCATGCCAACGCCACAGCAGGGCATAGACTCCAGGCGATGCTTTAGCGTGCTGACGGTAGACCATGCCTGCGTCATATAGGCGTTGCAGGGGATCTGTGGTGGTGACGCGTAAAAGCTTTTCGCGCAGCTGAAGAAAGCTCTCATCTATGAGAGTGTTAATGACAGCTTGCTTGTCACCGATATGACGGTAGATGCTAGCGGGGGACACCCCGGCTTTTTCTGATAGCAGCCGGATAGTGAAAGCCTCATAGCCATCTTCTTCGATGATCCGTTTTGAAGCATCAAGTATGAGCCCCCTGATTTCAGCGGTGGGGGTGCGCTGGTTCTTTTTCTGGTTATCCATTAGTTGCTTCTCCGGGGCGCTGTGCCAGCTAGCAGTGATTTGTCATATCGGTACTCATGATAGATATTTCTTTCTACTGCGGAAGAATGCTTTAGTTGTGTTTGGGCAAAGTGAGCCAGCACAGTAGGGCAAATGCTAGAGACAGGCCAGAAGTAATCCAGCAGGCAGCGTGTGTGGCGCTCATGAAACTAGTTTCGATAGCTTGCTGTGCGCTGTGGCGGATGGCTACTGGTAAATGCGGCAGTATTGAATGCGCTGCCATCACAGAATCTTGAGCAGCTTTTGTTACAGCAGCTGGGATATGCAGGCTAGACAAGGCATCTGCGAGCTTGTCGGGATAGACCGAGACAATTGCGGATCCCATAACGGCCACGCCCAAAGTGCCGCCAATCTCGCGGATTGTGTCATTTACTGCTGAAGCCGCGCCGGTTGAGCTTTCTGGAACCGTGCTCATTAAAGCATCTGTTGCGGGCCCTTGAACCAGGGCAATGCCGGCCGCCATAAGCGCCATAGTTGGCACAACCGCCAACCAATAGTTGCAGTGGGCGCCAACTTGCGTAACCACAAACATGCTTGCTGAAAGGAAAACTAGTCCTGCTGTTACCACCACGCGGTGCCCAAAACGTTTAGCTAGCTGTGTAGCAAGCGGGGCCACAGCAGCCATAACTACTGCGAAAGGCAAGGTTGACAAGGCGGTTTTTAGTGCGCTGTAGCCACGTAAAGCCTGGAACCATTGGGTGGTGATAAAGATGAATCCAAACAAGCAGAAGAAAGCGATGCAAATTGCGCAGGTACTGCTGGTGAATATGGCGCGGCGGAAGAGTGAAACGTCAATGAGGGGAGCTGGCGTGCGCCACTCAACTGCCGCAAACATTGCCAATACGAGTAGGGATACGCAAATGCCGCCAATAACCTGCCAAGACAGCCAGCCATAAGTTGGGCGCTCAATAATTGCCCACACTAGCAGCCCTACACCGGTAACTGACAGTACTGTGCCGGGGAAATCGAATTTTTCGCTGTGGAATGTCCGTGACTCTGGCACTGCTGTCGCAATGCAAGCCAAGGCCACTACGCCAATAACTGCACACACCCAGAAAATGGAATTCCAGGCGTAGTGCTCTAGCAAGATACCGCCGATGATAGGCCCTAAAGCGATACCTACACCGGATGTGGCCGCCCATAGGCCAACAGCTAAGCTACGATATTTGGAATTTTCAAAGATAACGATGATCAGCGACAAGGTTGCCGGATAGATCATGGCAGCGCTGACTCCTAGCGCCACGCGCAGTGCTACCAACTGCCATAAAGCCCAGGAAAAGGCGGCGCCGGCGGAGAATAGGGTGAATCCCACCAAGCCGATCAGTAGCATCCGTCTACGTCCCCAGCGGTCACTTAGTTTTCCGGCCGGAAGTAGCAGAGCAGCAAAAGACAAGGTGTAGGCATCTACCACCCATTGCAAATCTGTGGACGAGGCGTTTAGGGCCTCACTTAGCGTAGGGATCGCCACATTGACGATGGTGTTGTCCATTACAACTAGCAACACCACCAGGCATAGCGCAGTGAGCGCTACCCATTTGTTTGCGGACTGCGGTCTGCTCTGCGTGCTGGAGCTAGCTGGCAGTGACTGCATAGATTGCATATTGATGTTCCTCTAATGTGAAACAACGTTATCTTTAGGTGAAACAATACTCCTCTTTGTCTGGTGTGGTAACTGCTTGGTTAATGATGCACGCAACACTTAGTGCCAGGATGGTCCGACAACTGTCTTGGTGGGCCGGTTCGGCGGGTCAATTTTGCGGGCTGGTTTGGCAAGTGGCTGTGTAAGGCAGCAGTTTTATGCGGCGCGTTGGCACATATATAGGGTGAAGACGATATCCTTACCTTGAGGGCGGCTATCGCTGGGGTTGAGGTTAGCCTCGATCTGCCGTAATCGCTCTTAAACCCAGTAGTCGCTCGACTCCCCACGGCGTCCACAAACTTATTTCGGCCTGCCTGCAAGAATGGAAATAACAGCATGCGTAAATTGGTTGCAGCCTCGCTCAGCGTGGCTACCTTACTGGTAGCCGGCGGGTACTACACGCTGTTTGACGCTCTGGACGTGGTACCTGGGTTTGTCACCGCCGCTAGCGTGGATATCTCTCCCCGCGCGTTCCCGACGGCGTCTGGCATCGCTCCCGCCGCCTCTAGCGTCACGGCGTTAAACACTAATGCGCCTATCCCTGAAACTTCGCAGGTACAGTCACTGATCACTTCCCTTACCTCCAACCCAGCCATGTCTGGGGGCACCGTTGGGGTAGTGGTTAAAGACTCCTTAACCGGCAAAGACATTGCTTCCACCAACGCTAACTCCGCCATGGTGCCGGCCTCCAGCCACAAAGTTTTGACTGCCGCAGCTGCACTTAGCGCCCTGGGAGCCAGCCACCGCGTACAAACCAGCACCTATCTAGAAGGCTCCACCCTAACCCTGGTGGGTGGGGGAGATGTGCTCTTAGCTGCAGATAAGGGAGACGCTAACTCCGTCGTCGGACACGCCGGACTAGGCGACCTAGCCCGCTCAACCGCAGCTGCCCTCAAAGCCAAGGGCGTAACCAGCGTAAACGTGACCCTAGATGACACCCTATTTACCGGCGCCACCTGGCACCCCAGCTGGGACAGTGAATACAGCTCCTGGGCCACCCAGGTGCAGCCGCTAATGATTGACGTAACCAGCCACTACGGCGGCCCCTACCCGGCAGACCCAGCCATGGAAGCCACCACGGTGTTCATCACCCACCTCAAAAACGCTGGTATCGGCGTGCTAGGCCAGCCCACTCGCGCCCAGCGCGGCGCCAACTCCGCCAAGGTGTCCGCAGTAGACAGCGCCACCCTGGCAGAAATCCTGGGCGTATCACTAACCACCTCAGACAACACCATGACTGAGGTAGAAGGCCGGCTTGTGGCCGTGGCCGGGGGACAAACCGCAGACTTTAGCGGCGCCACCAAGGCCGTACTGGCCCAGCTCAAAAAAGACGGTTACGACATTTCCGGGGTAACCATGGATGACTGCTCGGGCCTGAGTGTAAAAAACCAGGTCAGCCCCAACCTGCTGGCCACCATCATGACCCGCGCCGCCGGTAAAGACGGGGTGGGTAACGGTCGCACACTGCTCAGTGACCTGCCGGTTTCGGCCTATAGCGGCACTTTGAAGAACCGCTTTAACAACACTTCCGCTGCTGGTTGGGTGCGTGCCAAGACCGGCTCGCTGTCAGGTGTGCGTTCCCTGACCGGCACTATCGTCACTGCTTCGGGGCGCGAACTTAGCTTCTCAGTGGTGCTTAACAACATTCCAGATGGTCAAGAAGCAACTGCCCTGGCCGCCGTCGACGATGCCCTAATCACCCCGCTACGTAACCTTTAAAAACCCTAGGTTAAGTTTAGGGTCGAGCTGACTGCGGTTAGGGCGGCCCTAAACACTATTTTTACAGTTCGCCAGTTGATAAAGAGATAAACGTGACGGCCATTGTGGTGGCACAATTAGTAACGAAAGTGGCAATCTAGTATTTCAGTGCCATCTAGCGGTGGGATCTTAACTACCGCACGCGCCAGGCGCGCAATGGCAACGTCTTCTCCTTGAACGGATAAATATGAACGTTTCTGACATGGGCACCGACCTGGACCGCGTGCTAATCACTGAGGACCAGCTAAACGAGCGCCTAGACCAGATTGCCGCTGAAATCAACGTCGACTATGCCGGCCGCAACCCGCTGCTGCTGGGTGTACTCAAGGGGGCCGTGTACGTAGTCAGTGACCTTTCACGCCGCCTGAACTTCTCTGCCCAGATGGAGTGGATGGCTGTATCCTCCTACGGCTCAGGCACCAAGTCCTCCGGCGTCGTACGTATCCTCAAAGATCTAGACTGCGACGTAACCGGACGTGACATCCTCATCATTGAAGACATCATTGACTCCGGCCTAACCCTATCCTGGCTGGTCAGCAACCTATCTAGCCGTGGCGCCAAGTCCGTTGAGATCGCCACCCTGCTACGTAAGCCCGAGGCCGCCAAAGTGGAAATTAACCCCCGCTACGTCGGCTTCGACATCCCCAATGAATTCGTGGTTGGCTACGGCCTGGACTACGCCGAGCGCTACCGCAACCTACCTTTCGTGGCCACCTTGGCCGAACACGTCTACGGAGGCTGATTAATGCCGAGCCAAAGCGAGAAAGACCCCTACAAGCGCAGCTCTAAGCCCACCAAGGACTTAAAAGCAGCAGATAAGCGCGACAAGCGCAACGGCGAGAAAAAAGACGAAGGCCGGCGCAAGCTGCGGCCTATGCACTTGTTCTTGCTGTTCCTGATCTTGGCGGTGCCCGGCTATTGGGTGGTCAACTCGCTGCTCGGCTACTCCACCATTGACACTTCCTCTGGCCTGGCCCTGCTCAAGAGCGCTAAGGGGGTCGAGCGCGTCACCATTATTGACGGCAACCAGGTAGTGCAGGTGCGACTAAACCGCGACTATGTGCGCGCCCCGCGTATCGCTGGGGAAAGCGAATATAACGCCGGTAAACGAGTACAGTTCACCTACGTCACCGCCCAGGCCAAGGAAGTTAACGAGTTAGTTCAAAAAGCCAACCCCAAGGGCGGCTACGACTCGGTTGTGCCTACCACCTCCTGGTGGTCCTCATTCCTGCAAATCCTGCTGCTCTCGGCAGTGTTCCTGGGGGCAATGTGGTTTGTGATGGGACGAATGCAAGGCGGCTCCCGGGGCGGCCTGTTCTCCATTGGCCGCTCTAAATCCCAAATTGGCTCCAAAGAAATGCCTGACGTCACCTTTGACGACGTCGCCGGGGTGGATGAGGCCGTAGAAGAACTACAAGAAATCCGCGAATTCCTCTCCGAACCGGCAAAATTTAAGGCCGTAGGTGCAAAAATCCCGCGCGGCGTACTGCTTTACGGCCCGCCTGGAACCGGTAAAACCCTACTGGCTAAGGCCGTGGCCGGTGAGGCCGGGGTGCCTTTCTTCTCCATGAGCGGTTCAGAGTTCATTGAGATGTTTGTGGGTGTGGGTGCCTCGCGTATGCGTGACCTGTTTGAGCAGGCCAAGGCCGCCGCCCCGGCAATTATCTTCGTTGATGAGATCGACGCCGTGGGGCGCTCGCGTGCCTCTGGCGCCACTACCGGTGGTCACGACGAAGCCGGCCAAACCCTCAACCAGATGCTGGTGGAGATGGATGGTTTTGGCACCGGCTCTAACGTGATCGTCATTGCCGCCACTAACCGCCCTGACGTGCTTGACCCGGCCCTGCTGCGCCCGGGACGTTTTGACCGACAGGTGGCCGTGGAGGCTCCTGACATGGCTGGGCGCCTAGCCATCTTGAAGGTGCACGCTAAAGGCAAGCCCATGACCGACGACGTCGACTTGGCCCTGGTAGCTAAGCGAACCCCGGGCTTTACCGGCGCCGAACTAGCCAATGTGCTTAACGAAGCCGCGCTGCTAACTGCACGCGCCAATGCTCATATGATCGATAACCGCGCCCTAGACGAGGCAATTGACCGCGTCATTGCCGGCCCACAAAAGCGCACTCGGGTTATGAATGATCACGAAAAGTCTATAACCGCATATCACGAGGCTGGTCACGCCCTATGCGCGGCGGCCGGGGCCTACTCTGACCCGGTCACCAAGGTGACGATTTTGCCGCGTGGACGCGCCCTGGGCTACACCCAGGTGATGCCCTCTGACGACAAGTACTCGGTGACCCGCAACGAGCTGCTAGACCAGCTGGTTTACGCCATGGGTGGGCGCGCCGCTGAGGAAATCATTTTTGATGACCCCACCTCGGGGGCCTCTAACGACATTGAGAAGGCCACCGCTATCGCCCGCCGCATGGTCACCGAGTACGGCATGAGTGATCTGCTAGGTACCGTGCGTTTGGGTAAGAACGACGACGGCGACGCTATGGCCTCCCTGGGTGGCCCGGGCTACTCTGAGGCGGTTTCCGCACAAATTGATGAGCAGGTGCGCGCCCTGGTAGAGGGCGCTTACCAGGATGCTTTACAGATTTTGGTGCGTAACCGTCCGGTGCTTGACCGCCTAGCCCAGCAACTGCTGGAGAAGGAAACCATCCTTGAAGGCGAGCTGGCCCAGATCTTCACCCCGGTAGCTAAACAGCCCAAGCGCCCGCGCTGGCACGGCGTTGAGCTGGAGGCCCTAAACTCCCAGGTGGATGCGATTGCTGACCCCGACTGGGAGCAGCTGGAGGCCCACGCCAAGGCACAAAAGCAGCTTGAGAGTGGCAGTGAGCTTGGAAGCGGAGCCGAGTCGAAGGACGCTGGCGAGCTTGAGAGCGGCGCTGAGATTGAGGCCAGCGCTGAGCAGGGGAGCGCTGCTGAAATTAATGCTGAGCCAGCATTTGGGACTGAGTCAGCTGAAACTGAGGAGACTAGCCGTGACTAGCGAGGAAACCGGCACTGAAACTGAGCAGACGCAAGCTTCGCTAGAAACCCAAGCTGCCCTGGAAACCGGAGCCCAGGTGGAGCCTAAAGCGACGCCGTCGGCCCTGGCCCAGCTGCGCCCTTATGACGCTGAAGGCGTACGCAAAGCTGTATATGACCTGCTGGTAGCCATCGGGGAAGACCCTGAGCGCGACGGGCTACGCGAAACCCCCCAGCGTATGGCTCGCGCCTACGCTGAGCTATTTGCAGGTTTAACTGAGGACCCCGCTCACCACCTGGACAAAGTCTTTGACGTTGGCCATGAAGAAATGGTGCTGGTGCGTGACATTCCCATGTATTCGGTGTGTGAACACCACCTGCTGCCCTTCCACGGCGTGGCACATGTGGGCTATATTCCCGGCCCTGACGGGCGCGTAACCGGTTTAAGTAAGCTAGCGCGCCTGGTTGAGGGCTACGCCCGCCGTCCCCAGGTGCAAGAACGCCTCACCGCCCAGGTGGCTGACGCCATGGTGGAGCGCCTGCACTGCAGGGGAGTGCTGGTGGTGGTTGAGGCTGAGCACCTGTGCATGTCTATGCGTGGGGTACGTAAGCCCGGCTCCAACACGGTCACCTCAGCTGTGCGCGGTATTATGCGCAACGCGGCCACCCGTGCGGAGGCAATGAGCCTGATTTTAGGTCGCCGAGGCTAGGGGCTTGGATGTGGCTGCGTTAACGAAGGTGCCTAATAGTGTGCAGTTCTCGGTGATTAGCGGTCACGGCCCATGCATATTGCAGATACACTTAAGCACGTGAGCGCGCGCCATTATCCTCAGTTACCCGGGTGTAGTCTGCCCAGTGACCGCACCTTGGTGATGGGGGTTTTGAATGTAACTCCCGATTCTTTTTCCGACGGCGGCCGCTGGTACCAGCGTGATGCGGCGCTAAAGCACGCTTTAGCTTTGCTAGATGAAGGTGCCGACATAATCGATATTGGGGGCGAATCCACCCGCCCAGGCGCAGCTAAGGTGGATATTGAAGAAGAAACCGCGCGCGTAGTGCCGGTAATTGAGGCGCTACTTCAGGAGCGCCCGCAGGCAGTTATCAGTGTAGACACTATCCACGCGGCTACCGCCCTGGCAGCAGTGGCGGCCGGGGCCGCCATCGTGAACGACGTTTCAGGCGGGCTAGGTGACCCAGCCATGCATCGCGCCGTGGCCGGCACCCAGGCCGCCTACATTTGCCAGCATTGGCGTGGCAACCCCCAGACCATGGACCGCTTAACTGACTACCCTGACGGCGTCGTCGCAGGCGTAATCAGCGAGCTAAACCAGCGCCTAGAGCAAGCCCAAACAGCCGGGTTAGCCAAAGAACGCATCATTGTGGATCCCGGTTTAGGTTTCGCTAAAACCCATAAACAGTCTTGGCAGCTGCTTGCGGCAACGCAACGCCTGCAAGAAGAGCTAGCAGCCCCGGTGCTAATTGGGGCTTCACGCAAGCGCTTTTTAACCTTGGCGGTAGCTGGCGGCACTGACACTGCCCGCGCTGCCGATCCGGCCCAACGCGACAACATCACCGCCACCACCAGCGCACTTGCGGCGCTTGGGGGCGCCTGGGCGGTACGCGTACATCAAGTTATCCCCTCGCGTGAGGCAATTGCCGCCGCGTCCCTGTGGAAGGAATCTCGATGAGCACTCCCAATACCGTAACCCTGCGCGGACTATCTGCGCGTGGCTATCACGGTGTCCTGCCCTCAGAGCGTGCCGAGGGTCAGATCTTTATCGCTGACGTGACCTTGTTTTTGGAGCCGGGCGTGCTCGATCGGGCTGCGGCCAGTGACGACATCGCCCAGACCGTGGACTATTCACAGGTGGCTAACGCGGTGGTGGAGGTTATCCACGGCGAGCCGGTAAACCTAATCGAAACCCTGGCTGACCGGGTGGCTCAGTCCGTGCTGGCATTTTCGGCGGTAGCTGGTGTGGAGGTGACCATCCACAAGCCGCAGGCCCCCTTGGAGGTGGCTTTCGACGACGTCACCGTCACCCTGGTACGTGGGCGCACCCTAATGGCTTTGGCTGTGGCCGGACCCGACCAGATGGGTAACCTGGCTTTCACCGCTTCACCAGCCTCTGCGCTTTCGGCAGTTTCAGGACTGTCTGCGGTTTCTGGCCTATCAGCTATTTCCGGCCTAGACAGCCTCACCGGCGCCTCAGCTGCGGTCACATCCGCCGCCGTAGCCCCCACCCCGGCCTCACTGAGCGAGCACGGTACCCACCGCAGTGAGGTTGATGAGCAGGTAGCCATTATTGATGAGCCTGATGCCTTTGCTGATCCCGATGATCTAGACGACTACCTCACCGAGGTGGATGAGGACCAGCCGGCCCCGCCGCCGTGGGGTGAGCGCTCCCAGCTGCCGGTAGATGAACTGCCGGGCGAGTTCGCTAAGGCTGCTGGTGCCGGTGCAGTGGTTGCTGGTGGGGCGGCACTTACCGGTGCAGCTGCGGCAGCTGACAGTGCGGTTCGGGCTGGTTCTAGCGCCGAGCAAGACGGTGCGTTTGCTGACGGACACTTTGGTTCTGCCGACGACGCCACTGAGCCCACTCACGACGTCGACACTGCACCAGCCCAGGATGAAACTGCGCCGCAGGAACCTACCCAGCACTCGGGCGAGGATTTTGCCGCTCACAGTGAACAGGGCGAATACTCTGACGAGCAGCGCTCCCAGGACGCCACAGGCTTCATTGGCGAGCTACATAACATGAACGACTCTGGTCCCTCCCAGGTGCACTGGCACTCGCTACGCACTGAGGACGGCGAGCAGCAGCCGCAACAACCCCACCACTCCTTTGAAGAGCTCCAGGCACAAGTTGCCCAGGACGCAGCTGAGGTAGCTGCAGCAGCTGCCGCGAAGGAAGCACAGCAGGCGGCTGAGGTGGCCAGCGGTGAACCAGTTACTGACGAGGAATACGCTCCCTCAGCAGCTTCTGGTGAAGAAGAAGTAGCTGAAGACCCCACGCGCCTAGTTAATATCAGTGAAGTTTTCGGCTCTGAAGCGGGCAGCGCTGAAGGCGAAGCAAAGCAAGATCAAGCTGCTGAGGCCCACGCCGTCGAACCTGTTGCTGAGGCTGAACACGCAGATGAAGCGGGCCAGGAAGACAGTGCATACGTTGACTTCCAGGAAACTACACCCCTAGGAACCGAGCCGTCTGATGACGACGCCAAGTACGTTGACTACCAAGAAACCGTGGCCCTGGGAACCAACCCCCAGGCTGGGGATGACTCAGAGTATGTGGATTACCAGGAAACCGTAGCCCTAGGTACCAACCCTCAGAGTGATGAGTCTGGGTCGGGCCTGTCCGTCCAGGCGCCGGCAGATCACTTCAAGACTTCCGAGCTAGGCACTGGTGGCCAGTCCGCCATGCCTGCCTACGGCCACCACCCGGTAACTCAGGCCACACCGCAGGAAGCTTTCGACTTCAACTACGAGCAAGACACTATGGTCGGCTCTAACTCGCTGATCAGTGAGCTCTTTGATAATCGCCGTGACCCCTGGCAGGATGCCAGCAATAGCTGGGTTGCCTCCCAGACTCCCACCTGGCAGGACGCTTACAAGGATCCCACTTCGCAGCTGGAACAAAACGACGCCGCCAACCAAAGTGGTGACCCGCTAGATCGTCGCCCACCCCACGCCGCAGAGTTTGTGCTCTCCCTGGGTGGCAACGTAGGTGGGGTACTAGCCGCCCTGCGCGACGCCGTCCACAAGCTGCAAGACACCCCCGGAATTGAGCTGACCGACGTCGCCCCCTTGGCCCGTACCGCCGCCGTAACCCGCCCGGACCAGGAGGCCCAGCCTGACTACCTCAACACGGTAATTGTCGGTTTAACCGGGCTTTCTCCGCGCGAACTACTGGCCGTATGCCACCGCCTAGAAGACGAGGCCGGCCGCGTACGCACCGAGAAATGGGGTATTCGCACCCTGGATGTGGACATCATCTGCTACGAGGGTGTCACCTCTGACGCCCCGGATCTGACCTTGCCGCACCCGCGTGCTCACGAGCGTGCCTTCGTGCTGCTGCCCTGGTCTTTTGCCGACAGTGAGCTGAGCCTAGATGGCCAAGACACCGCCCAACTGGCTGATGTAGCCCCCGACCGTGACGGGGTGCGCTGGTTAGCTCTGGACTGGTTGGAAACCGACAACCTGCCTACCTTGCCTACCGGCCAGTACATTGAACCGCCTTACGCTGATGAAGACAGCGATAGCAGTGAGGACCAGTCACAAGACAACGGTCAATGAAACGCACGCGGCTTCGTGTCCTAGCCTTGCTGGCCCTGCTGGGGGCCAGCTGTGGCTGGGCGATTATGAGTCTGGGGGCCCAAATAAACGGCTGGCCCCCAGCTATCGCCTTGCATGGGGGCATTGCGGCCGTAGTGGCGGCGCTAGCGATATTGGCTTTTGGCTACCGAGTACGCCGCTATCAGCGTGACGCCAAATGGGTTAACCCCATGCGCGCGGCTTTAACGGTTAGTGCCGCGCAGGCCTGCTCGCTTACCGGTGCCCTAGCTGCCGGGGCCTATCTGGGGGCGCTAGGGTTTGCGTTAACTGCGCTGGGTTCGCCGTTTATGATCTCGCTGCGCTGGAATACCGGGGCTTGCGCGCTGGGGTGTTTAGCCTGGATGGTGGCCGGGTTGATAGTGGAGCGTTGGTGCATTGTGGATAACTCCGACGACTCCTCTGAGCCCGGCGCTGGTGCCACCGCCTAGTTCTCTAGTTCCGACGGTGCCGCCTGGCCGCCGCGCGCTAGCGGCGCGGTGAGCAACAGTGGGCGGCTTTAACCCTTATGCCAGCCTAAAGCGCGGGCAATTTGAGTAATTGCTTCAAGCAGTTTCAAGTTAAAGTCCACACCCAACTGGTTGGGGATAGTGACCATAACATTGTCAGCTGCCGCAACGGCGAAGCTGGAGGCGCGACAGCTCTGGTCCGCCGCCGCCGCGACAACTGGCCATTAGGTCAGCGGCTGCTGTATAGTTCAGTGCATGCTGACCATTGCTTCGCGTCTTGACGTCATGAACCGG
>CAJZDJ010000024.1 GCA_915063485.1 uncultured Actinomyces sp. | reverse complement strand
CGACGCCGTCGCCCAGCGCAGCTGCCAGCGCCACAGCTACCCCCAGCGCTAAAGCCACTGCCAAAGTGAGTGCAAAAGCTAGCGGCGCTGCTAAAGCAGGTGCCACCCCCAGTTCTAAAGCCACTGCCAAAGCTAGCGCTAAGCCCAGCGCTAGTGCCACTACAGCCGCTGCGACGCCGCCGCCCAGCCCAACCGCAGCTGCCGCAACACCCAACCCCACTGCTAGCGCAGAGAGCCTGGACCTAAGCGGATCCCTTAACGAGCCGCGCCTGCGGGTACTCAACCCCGGCACCAAAACTGCGCATGTGAAAGTAACCCTGCTGGGTAAAAGCGGGCCGGTGGAATTTGCGCCCGCCAGTGCCCTAAATGTTAAAGCCGGCCAAGTGGCTGACCTGCCGCTAGGTGGGTTAGCCCAGGGTACTTACGGTGTCAAAATCGACTCTGACCAGCCGGTAAGCGCCGCCGCATTGTCTACCTCACAAGGTAGTGAATACCCCGAGCTGTCAGGCCAGCACATTCACGATTTCACCTGGTCGCAGGCCCAAACTGGCCAGGGTGGGGTAGCTATGCTGCCACGCCAAGACGTAACTAGTCAGCTGCTGCTAACTAACCCCTCAGCCCAGCCCAAGCAGGTCACGCTCAGCGCGATCGGCTCTAACTGGACCAGCACCTTGACCCTGCCAGCGCTATCAACCCAGGTAGCGCAGGTTCCCGAAAGTGTGCAGGCAGTTAGTGTTAGCGGCGCAGTTGCAGCTACCTTGGTTAGCCGCGAAACCTCTGGTGATCAGGCGGGCACACTGATCTCGGTGATTGACCGCATTGAAGTAACTGAAGCCATCGCCCAGCGGCGTATTCGGCTGTAGTGCTTAGTAATCAGGGTCCAGGTCTTGGGGTAAAACCCCAAGGGCCTGGGCACACTGCTCTAACAACACTATATAAAGCACCTCTTGTAGCTGCTCAGGGCTAATACACTGGGAGCGAATAGGGCGCTGGTAGAGCACAATTCGGGCGTGCAAACCTGCTTTATGTTCAGCCGGGAAGAACCGGGCCAGGCAGGTGGCATCCTCCCAAGGGGCCGGATCTGAGGCCGGCACTGCCTCCACTGCCAGCTCAACTTGGCCAAGCTTATGGTGGCGCTGGGAGAGTTCCCTAAAAATCTCCACTGCGACCTGATCAAACTGGGCTGAGCGAGTATTCCAGCCCGGGTGGTTGGGGCGCAGTAGGGGTAGACCCAGGTTTCGCCCGTGGCGCGCGCGTCTACGTGCGCGTTTAGCACGAGCCGCCCCACTGAAACCAGGTGAGGCGGCTACGCGTACATATAGATTACGGCGAGCAATCTGAGGGTCTTTCACGCCCTCAGTTTACTCAGCTCAGGCGCTACGGCGAGAGCGCAAAACCAGCGCGCCCGCACCAGTAGCCAACAGGGCCAGGGCTACTAGGCCGCTGGCAGCATCCAAACCGGTGATAGCCAGCTTAGAAGAGTGCACAGCACCAGTCTTAACCTTGGCGTTAGCGCTAGGTAGCTTGTCAGTTACCAACACGCCGGCGTCAACCGGGGCAGGTAGCGGTGAAGGCTTAGCAGGCACAACCGGCAGTGGCGAAAGCGGGGTCCTAGGCTCCTGCGGGATAGCGATAGCCGTGGGCTCCTGGGTGGGGGCCGCAGTAGGCGCCTGGGTAGGTTCCGCAGTGGGCTCCTGCGTGGGGGCGGCGGGCGCTGTCTCGGTGGGTGCAGGCGTGGGGGTTGCTGCCGGGCCTAAATACATGACCTGAATATAGGCGTTGGGGCCAAAATCAGCGGCGCTAGCAGGCGTTTGCTTGGTGGCATTGTCAGCGCCAGCTACCAAAATAGGCGGTTCGGTCGGGAAAGAGCCAGAGAAGGCCACAGAAATACCAAAGCGGGTACCTGGCTGCTTAGCTTTAATGGTGGTCACCTGGTCACCCAAACCACTGATCGGGTGAGAACCGGCGGTAAAAGCAGTGGCCGGGAAGTAGTAGACCTCGCCGTCGCCTGCATAGGGGGCACCTACAGCCACCAAATGAGGCTTACCCTCGCGGGCAAAAGAAGCCACTGACCAGCCAGAGCCGGCGCCGGTAAGCACCGCAACATTGGGGTCAGTCTGGTTAGCGCTGTTAATCGTGTAGGTGCGGGGCAAAATGCCAGCGCCATAAAGCAGTGCCACACCGCCATTAAAACCAATCAGGGTGTCATCGTAGCCATCGCCGTTAACGTCTCCGGCGTTAGCAGCTGTAGTGGCCTTACCCAGGTAGGTGTTCTCTTCCAGAGTGATTTCAGCGATCTCACGGAAGCCGTTGTCTAGGTTAATAGAGCTTATAATACGAGTTACTAGCCAAGCCTTACCGTGCTTGCCGTTAGCATCAGAGGTGGTAAGCACGTAGTCGGTATGGCCACTACCATCAACATTGCCGACGGGTTGAACGGAATCAAAGAACATGCCTTCAGGGCTGTACAATTTCCGGTTGGTCGTAGCGTAATCGTTTAAATCTCTATCGACCCGACTATCAGCAGTCAGAAGATAAGCCACTGAGTGGTTGCCCTCAGGGTTAAGCACAACGATGTCGCTTTGGTAATCACCGTCGTATTTACCCGCGAAGACGGCTGAGAAGTGGGTGGTACCCGGGGTGCCGGTGATGGTGAAACCCTGGCCTTTTTCTGAGAGCTTGGTGTAGTCAACGTCAGAAAAGTCAGTCCTGCCGTAAATTAGCCAAGCTTTACCGGCAGTTGATGAGGAAACCAGGATCTCATCTTTGCCATCATGGTCAACATCAAGTACGCAGGATACAGAAACATCAGGTGAAGCAGGAATCTTGAAGCTGCTTGTGCCCGCCACCGGCATTTTGCCGCCAGGGTTGCCGCCCGGAATGACGGTGACCAAGCCGGAAGGGGAGGCCGTAACGATGTCTTGCTTACCAGTGGTGGTAGAGCCATAGCCCCTGCCATCGCCATTGACATCACAGAACCGATCCTTGGCGATGGTAGAGCCGATCTGCGTACCTACCCAGGTACGCTCATTTTCGACAGATTGTTCGGGGGCTGCGTTAGCTAGCGTGGGGAGTGCTAGAGCTGCAACGCAAAGCCCAGCTAGCGCACTGCTGCGACGCCGGTTTGCGGCGAGTAACCACGACGGGACCATGGCTTCCTCTCTTAAGGGAGTAATTAACCTGTGTGTATCCTAGCAAAGCTGATAAAAGGCTGTTAACTATTAGGCCCTAAAGAGACCATGTTGTAATACAACTCAACCTCAGGGGATTTGCATACCCTTACTTTGTTACATGCCGACGGCGCAAAAAGCGTTCGGATGCTGATATGGGCGCTATGGTTTTAGTAGCACTTTGTTAGTAATGGAACGGCATTTGCCCTAAGGTTAGGAAATTATAATTGAGTAAACGTGAAACTTATCGCCGTGGCCCGGTGCTGCTGCGTGGTAGCCAGATCCCGCGTGACACCTCTGATGCTCGCTTGCTAGCTAGTTCCGACGCCGCCGCCTGGCTGCATGAGGATCCCTGGCGGGTGCTGCGTATCCAGTCTGAGTTCGTAGAAGGCTTTGGGGCGCTTACTGGCATTGGTCCAGCCATCAGTGTCTTTGGTTCAGCCCGCACTCCTAAAGACGCGGCCGCCTATGAGCAAGCCCGCGCTGTGGGGGCCGGTTTAGCTAATGCCGGTTATGCGGTTATCACCGGTGGTGGTCCGGGCATGATGGAAGCGGCTAACCGTGGGGCTCATGAGGCAGGCGGTTTAAGTGTTGGCTTAGGAATTGAGTTGCCGCACGAGCAAGGCCTAAATGAATATGTTGATTTAGGCGTTAACTTCCGCTATTTCTTTGCGCGCAAAACTATGTTCATTAAGTATTCGGATGGTTTCGTGGTTATGCCAGGGGGATTTGGCACCATGGACGAATTGTTCGAAGCTACTACCTTAGTGCAAACTCAAAAGGCCCGCTCTTTCCCAATTGTGCTAGTAGGACAAGATTATTGGGGGCCATTGTTAGATTGGATGTCTACCACAATGGTTGCGGAAGGCATGGTTAGTGCTGATGACATGAATTTATTGCAGCTAGCTGATAATGCTGAGCAGGCGGTTGACCTGGTGGTTTCTGGTGCTAGCGCCAGAATTTCCGCTAAAGCCGCAGAAAACCGCGCTCATCGCCGTGCTGAGCAGGGCTGATAGCATTAAATAGCAGCCATGAAATTTGGTGTTTTTACGCACCTAGCGATCACATTTAAAGGTTCACAAGACTATACTGGAAACAGTTGAGTGTGCGTTTTGGGATCCATGCTCGTGATTCGCGAAAGGTGATGCCATGGCAGCCATGAAACCTCGGACTGGTGACGGTCCGCTTGAGGTAGTCAAGGAAGGTCGTTCCATCATTATGCGCATGCCTCTAGAAGGCGGCGGCCGACTGGTGCTTGAGATTAGCCCCGAAGAGGTCAAAGACCTCGCCGCAGCGTTAGAGACCATCTAAGTCTTAGCGCTAACGCATATACATAAAGGGTCACTCTTGGTGAGTGACCCTTTTGCTTTAAATGGCGCTTTTAAGCCAATTTTGCGTAGTTTAAAGCTCGACGCCGGCTGCGGCCGGGGCGGGGCGCTTGGCCGCGTTAGCGGCCCGCAAAATATCGCGCGGGCTTAGCTCCACCTGGCTGCGTAGCTGCGCTAGCAGGGCCGCATCAGCATCGCTTAGGGGAGCCAGCGCAATATTGGCTGCGGCAGCGTCTACAGCCGCCGTAGTGGGGGCGGTGTCCGCTGGAGCCTCAGCATTGGTTGCAGCGTCACTGTCAGCGTTGCTGGGCTCAGCGTCAAGACTTTGGTCAGCTAGCGTAGGGCTGACCAAGCTAGCGGAGTTGCCGGTGTCTACTTGGGCACTAGTGACCGAGTCGGGTGGGTTTATGTAGGCAGTGTCATCAAAATCGCCGCTGTCGGCGCCAGCAGTGGCGGCTGGGGCGAAATCGGTCTCAGCGCTGGCTGCGTCAGTAGCCTGTGCGCTAGCGTCGGCGCTGGCCTGTTCAGCGTCAGTGTCAGCCGCAGTGGCCTGTTCAGCGTCAGCCTGGCTAGAGTCAGTGGAGGAGACAGCAGGCTCCGTGGAGGAATCAGTGGGCTCAGCCAGGGGAGCTTGCCCAGGCTGGGACTGCAGGGCATCGCGGCCGCTAACAGCGACGTCGTCGGCTACAGAAACCGTGTCAGTGACAGTTTCTTTAAGGGCCTCAAGCGGATTGCTTAGATCACGCTTAATGGCCTCAAGATCCTCACCCATAACGTCACGCACAATTTTGCGCGGGTCGTAATTGCGCGGGTCAAAATCAGCCAGCTTCAGATCTGACAACTCTGGGCCTAGCTCCTCGCGTACCGAAGCCTTAGCGCCTTCCAAGCTCACGCGGGCTTTACGCACAAACTGGGCGAAAGTACGCGTGTATTCAGGCAGCCGGGAGGGGCCGATCACCACCATGATCACCAGCAGGATTACTAGGAACTCGCCACCGCTAATACCAAACACGTCTCCTAGTATAAATTCCCCTATGCAGCTGCGGCGCCTAACCGGGGCCAATTTATGCCCTAGGAATGATGGCCTTGCCCACCTGGTGAGCTAGTTGGCCATATTTTCTTCCTTAAGGCGATACTATGTAAGCGCTGTTCCCACCCGTCATATGCCAGGAGTGTCTGTTGCGTGCTGATAAAAACCTCACCTGGGTCTATACCGAGGAGCAGGCTTTCGAAGACGAGGTGCTGACGCTGGCCCGTCTGCGCGGCACTGAACTGGGGGCCACCCCGGTCTCCAGCGGTACAGGTGCAGCGCTGCGTATGCTGGCAGCCGCATCGCGAGCCAAGGCTGTAGCTGAGGTTGGTACCGGGGTTGGAGTCTCAGGCTTGTGGTTGCTTTCAGGCATGGGTTCCGACGGCGTACTAACCACCATTGATCTGGAGGCTGAACTACATCGCCAAGCTAGGCGCATGTTTATGAATGCCGGTTACCAAGCTTCGCGTTTCCGCATGATTAACGGACGCGCCAGCGACGTGATGCCACGTATGGCAGCCAACTCTTACGACATGGTGGTACTCGATTGCGGCCCCAGCGAAAGCGCCAACCTAGTCAACATGGCGCTACGTATGCTGCGCGTAGGCGGCATCCTAGCCATCACGCGCGCGCTATGGAACGACAATGTGGCTGACCCGGCCCGTCGCGATCCGCAAACCGTAATCATGCGTCAACTGGGGCGTGAACTTATCGCTCACGAGCAGCTGCTGACCAATATCTTGCCAGTGGGCGACGGCTTGCTAGTTAGCGTCAAACTCAGCTAGATAGCCAAACCCGGCTAGAGACCCAAACCGTTGAGGTCCAAAACCGATTAGGTCCGAACCTAGTTAGACCGAATTAGACGTGGGGGGCCGCTTGCATTGCAAGCGGGCCCCCCACAGCTTGGTTTGAGGTTTGGTTTGCTAAAGGCGCATTTGTAAAAGCGCAGATTAAGGCGTGGTGTCTTTAGACTGGGCTGACGCCTAGGCTGCGGCCAGCCAGGCCGCGTGCGCGGTGACCGAGCTTGCGTGCCACCCCAGCTAGGCCCTGGGCAGCGCTAGAGCCAGCGGCGGGGCGGCCGTCGTCAGCAATAGAAGCCGGCACCCCACAGTCAGAGCCTTCACGCACATTAATGTCCAGTGGCAGCTGTGCTAGCACCGGCACTTCATAACCCAGCTCGCGGCTCAGGTTAGCGGCCACCTGGGCGCCCCCGCCGGAACCGAAAATCTCTAAGGTGGTGCCGTCAGGCTGCTCAATGTAGGACATGTTCTCGATTACCCCAACCACCTTCTGTTTGGTTTGGCTGGCAATCAGGCCAGTGCGCTCAGCCACCTCAGCGGCAGCCGCCTGTGGGGTGGTTACTACCAAAATCTCGGCGTTAGGTAGCAGCTGCGCCACCGAAATGGTTACGTCACCGGTTCCCGGAGGTAGGTCTAGCAGCAGCACGTCTAGATCGCCCCAGAACACGTCGGTGAGGAACTGCTGCACGGCGCGGTGCAGCATCGGGCCACGCCACACCACTGGCTGGTGTTCTCCCACAAACATGCCGATAGAAATAACCTTCACCCCGTGGGAAACCGGGGGCACAATCATGCCGTCAAGCTGGGTGGGTACGTGGTCCACACCCAACATGCGGGGGATAGAGAAACCGTAAATATCGGCGTCAACCACGCCAACGTTGAGCCCCTGGGCGGCCATGGCGGCAGCTAAGTTAGCGGTTACCGAAGATTTACCAACGCCGCCCTTACCGGAGGTGACCGCATAGACGCGGGTCAGGTTGCCGGGCTTGGTGAAAGGAATTTCCGGCTCGGCCACGCCACCGCGTAGCTTTGTGCGTAGGGCGGCGCGCTCCTCGTCGTTCATAACCCCCAGCTCCACCTTGACGCTGGTTACGCCAGCGACGGCGCCAACCTCGCGTTGGGTGTCAGCGGTTAGGGTGTCTTTAAGCGGGCAACCTGCCACGGTGAGGTTCAAACCGATAGTAACTGCGCCGTCGTCGGCAATATCAATAGAACGCACCATGCCCAGCTGCGTAACTGGGCGGCGAATTTCAGGATCGATGACGCGCTCTAGAGCGGCCTCAATAGCCTCTTGGGTGGGTAGTGTCATGAGCTAATACTAAAGCCCAGCTAACACTTCTATTGAACCGGTGCGGTCATAGATCACATTTGAGATATCTAGCAGCGAAAAAGCTGCCGCCCTCAAAGGGTGTTAGCTGGGCTGCTAGACGCCGTCTAGTCGCGCTTGGAAGTAGGCTTGTTTTGCTGTTGGCACTGCTGATCTAACTGATGCTGCTGATCTAACTGCGCCTGACGCTGAGCAAACTCGGCCTGCTGCTGGGCGGCGGCCTGGATCAGGTTACGTTCCTCAGCCACAATCTCCATCAGCAAGTCACGCATCTCTGAACGCACAAAGTCACGGGTAGCCACATCATTCATGGCGATACGTAGCGCCGCAATTTCACGGGTCAGAAACTCAGTGTCAGCCAGGTTGCGCTCAGCGCGCTGACGGTCTTGCTCAGCAGTTACGCGGTCACGGTCATCTTGGCGGTTCTGTGCCAACATAATCAGCGGCGCTGAATATGAAGCCTGAGTAGAAAAAGCCAGGTTAAGCAGGATGAATGGGTACTCATCCCAGGCATAACCCACGCTAGCTAGGGCCACATTCGCAACGATCCAGGCGGTTACGAAAATGGTCATATACAGCACGAATGAGGGTGAACCCATAAAGCGGGCGGTGGCCTCAGCAAAACGGCCAAAACCGTCCTTATCGCCGCTGCTGCGCCGCCACGGCTTCCAGCCGCGCTGTGAAGGGTCTAGGGGAGTGTCTAGAGAGTCAGCCATTTGCACTCTTTTCGATGGCCTCATCGGTTACGTCATCGTCAGCGTCACGCCAGTCATCGGGCATGAGGTGGTCCAAAACGTCATCGACGCTGACGGCTCCCACCAGGCGGTCTGCATCATCTACTACAGCCAAGGCGGTTAGGTTATAGGTAGCCAAAATACGGGTAACCGTACCAATAGAGTCACCCGGGGAAACTGATTCCAGATCCCGATCAATAATGGAGCCCACCAGGGTTTGGGGAGGCTCACGTAGGGCCCGCTGTAAATGCACCACGCCAATAAAACGACCAGTAGGCGACTCTAGTGGGGGACGAGCCACGAAACCCATAGTGGCCAGGGCCGGGCTGCCCTCCTCCTTACGGGCGTGGGCCAGGAAGGTGGCCACAGTGGCCTCGGGAGGCAAAATAATAGGCTCAGTGGTCATCAAACCACCTGCGGTGTAGTCGTCATAAGCCATCAGACGGCGCACGTCGGCAGCCTCATCGGGCTCCATCAAGGCCAGCAGGGCTTCAGCTTTAGGTAAGGGCAGCTCAGAGACTAGGTCGGCGGCGTCGTCAGGCTGCATAACATCCAAAACGTCGGCGGCGCGTGGGGCCTCAAGCTTAGACAAAATAGCTAGCGAATCCTCAGCCGAAAGCTCCTCCAGGGCGTCAGCTAGGCGCTCATCGGTTAGGGCTGTGGCCACTTCAAGGCGGCGGGCGGGGGGTAGCTCATGCAAGGCATCAGCCAAGTCAGCGGGCTTTAGATCCTCCATAGTGGCCAGCAGCGCGCTAACCCCCTGCTCATTAGGGCGCAGCGACAGACCAATGACGTCGCCCACCTCAACGGTGAAAGTCTCGCCTTTGCGGAGCCCCAGGCGCCCAGTGACCGGGCGCTGCACAAATAGGCGCGTCACATTCCAGTCATGGTTGCGGTCTTTTTCGATGCACACATCGCGAATTTCCACGGTGCCCGACCCGTCACGCAGGGTTACGCGCTTATCTAAAAGCTCACCCACCACCAGGGTCTCTAGTGAACGCTGGGAGAAACGACGCATATTAAGCACGCCGGTAGTAATTACCGCCCCCGGTTCCATGGCGGTTACGCGGGAAAGGGGCACAAATACTCGACGGCGCCCGGGCACCTCAACTACCAGTCCCACTGCACGGGGAGCTGCGCGCAGGTTAATTAAAACGACGACGTCAACTACTTTGCCTACCTGATCACCAAGTGGGTCAAAGACCGCTGTGCCGGCTAAACGAGCGATGTAGACGCGGGTTGCGGAACGGGTGCGCATAACCTCCATGCCCTCAGGTTAGCCCCCTAGCTATGGCCAGAGCTAACCACAAAAGTGTGAAAAGATCGGCTAAATAAACCAAATAGTTTTGGGGTGGCACCTCTTTAGTAAGTGCCACCCCAAAACCTAGATTAGCCAGTAAAGACAGTTTTAATGGCTAAATTTCACCGGTCTTAACTACGTATCAGCCGCGCAGAGAACGTACCCAGTTTTCGACGTCGTCGGTGTCACGCGGAATATCGGCGGTGATGCGACGGGCGCTGCCATCAGGGTCAATGACAATGTCGTCCTCAATACGCACAGCCTGGCCGCGCAGCTCCTCAGGTACCTGCAGGTCATCGGCGCGGAAGTACAGGCCCGGCTCAATGGTGAAGCACATGCCCGGCTCTAGCAGTGCATCCATGTACATTTCACGCCGTGCCTGGGCGCAGTCGTGCACATCCAGGCCCAGGTGGTGGCTGGTGCCGTGCACCATCCAGCGGCGGTGGTACTGGCCCTCAGCCGAAAGTGACTGGGCAGCAGTGACGCCCTCAGGCAGGCAGCCCCAAGACTCTAGACGCTCAGCCAGAACCTCCATGGCGGCATTGTGCAGGTCGCGGAAACGCACCCCGGGCTCGTTAGCCTTAGCGAAAGAAGCATCGGCGGCGTCGAGAACTGCCTGATAAATCTTGCGCTGAGCCGCAGAGAAAGTACCCGAAACCGGCAGGGTACGGGTCACGTCAGCGGTGTAGAGCGAGTCCACCTCGGCGCCGGCGTCAACCAGCACCATGTCAGACTCAAGCACGCGCCCATCGTTGTTAATCCAGTGCAGCGTGTTGGCGTGGTTACCGGAGGCGGCAATGGTGTCATAGCCCAGACCGTTACCCTCTTCGCGGGCCACGGCGCCAAAAGCACCCTCCAGCACACGCTCACCACGCCAGTGTTCAGTGGCGCGCGGCAGAGAACGAATCAGCTTTTCAAAACCGGACTTGGTGACCGAAACAGCCAGTTCCAGCTGCTCAATTTCCCACTGGTCCTTAATTAAACGTAGCTCAGCCAAAGCCTCTAGCAGCTTGGCGTCGTTAGCGGCGTTAACCTGGGCGTCCGCTGCACCGTTTTGGCTGCGCACCTGGTTAACCAGCTCAGTGACGCTGGGGTCAGCCTCGCTAACCACACACAGTTCTAGCGTGCCCGCATCCTTAGCTAGGGCGTCACCTAGAGAGTCAATGTGGGCGCAAGCGATACCGGTGGCGTGCTCAACTTCCTCCAGGGAAGGACGCACCCCTACCCACAGCTCGCCGTAGCGCGGGTCGCCATAAAACTCTTCGCTTGAACGCGAAGCGCGCGGACGGAAGTAAAGCACAGCAGTGTGAGTGGGGCCCTCGCCGCCGTCACGGATAGGCTCAAGCACCAGCACGGCGTCGGGCTCAAAATCAGTGCCGGTACCGGTCAGGTGAGCAAAAGCCGAGTGCGGGCGGAAGCGGTAATCGCAGTCATTGTTACGCACCTTAAGCGGGCCGGCAGGAATCACTAGGCGCTTGTTGGGGAACAGCTTGCCCAAAGCCTCACGGCGGGCAGCAGCCCAAGGGGCAGACTCGTTACGACCCTGCGTGTTTTCCGGGCGCGGGCCCCAGTTGGAACCAATGAACTCGCGGAAAGCGGAGTTGGCGGGCTGACGTGAGCGGTTGTTACCACGGTCAGCTAAAGTCTGGTTGTCGCTGGAAGCGGCGGATTTTTCCTCAGTCATAAAGCCATCATAAGCCGTTTGGCGCGCTGGGCCCTAAGCCGTTTAAACGCTGGACCCCGGCGCGGCTGGGACCTCGCTGGCAGCGAGGCGTCAAGACTTCTAGGGCCGGCATCTTAACAACCGGGTGAGCCTAACAGCGCCTGAGCCACCTAGGCCATACAATCCAAGTGTGCGCATTGATCCTCATACTCATTCAAGTTTTTCCGATGGCACCCAAACCCCAGCACAGTTAATCGCTTCCGCTCTCGAATGCGGCCTGGACGTTATTGGGTTGACCGACCATGACACCACAGATGGATGGCACCAAGCTGCGCAAGCAATCGAAGGCACCGGCCTGAAACTGCTGCGCGGCATGGAAATTTCCTGCTCCTACCAGGGAATTACCCTGCATCTGCTCTCTTACCTACACGACCCCGACAATGTGGCTTTAAATCGGGAGCTTAGGCGCTCGCATGAAGCCCGCCATGAGCGCGCCCGCCTCATGGTTGAGCGACTAAGCAAGGACTACCCCATCACCTGGGAAGAAGTTGTCGCTCAGACAGCTCCCGGAGCCACTTTGGGACGCCCTCACATTGCTGACGCGCTGGTAGCTGCCGGGGCTTTTAAAAACCGCAGCGAGGTTTTTGCCGGCCCGCTTAAGCCCGGTTCGCCCTACACCGTGGAGCGTTACGCCCCCGACCCGGTCAAAGCCTGTGCCCTGGTACGCGAGGCTGGGGGAGTGCCGGTGGTGGCTCACCCGCGCGCCGCTAGCCGCAGCAAGCGCCTGATTCCCGACGAGGTATTTGCCCGCATGGCTGAGGCTGGTTTGGCTGGTCTTGAGGTTTATCACCGCGATCACGACGACGCCGCCCGTGCGCAGGCCCTGCGTCTTGCTAAGGATCTGGGGCTGGGAATTAGCGGTTCAAGCGACTATCACGGGGCTGGTAAACCTAACCGTTTAGGCGAAAACCTAATGCCGGTAGAGTTTTACGAGCTCATTGTAGATCAGGGGCTGCTACCCATTTTGGAGGGGTAGTGGAAATCTTTGAACCCCATGTGTTTGCTACCTCGCTAGCTACGCTGGTAGTTATTCAAGACCCGGTGGGGGCCATCCCGATCTTCCTGTCACTAACTGGCAAACAGTCCGATACTCAGCGTAAAAGATCTGCCCGCACAGCTACGCTAGTTAGCCTTGGCGTAATTTTAGTATTCGCTTTAGCTGGACGCTACATTCTAGAATTTCTAGGCATTAGCGTGCCTGCTTTGCAGCTATCTGGTGGCTTGCTGCTACTGTTGGTGGCCTTGGAGCTGCTTACTGACAAAATGGATGAAAATCCTGACCCTGACGCTAC
This sequence comes from uncultured Actinomyces sp., assembly GCA_915063485.1. Lineage (GTDB taxonomy): Bacteria > Actinomycetota > Actinomycetes > Actinomycetales > Actinomycetaceae > Actinomyces. Next base: position 10,247 of record CAJZDJ010000024.1, on the reverse strand, counting down.
CGGCGGGGTTAACGCAGCCCTAGTGCCCCTAGGTACGCCCCTACTGGCTGGGCCCGGTGCGATTGTGGCCGCCATGGTGGCAGCTGATTCTTCTGGCTCCACCGCCGGTTGGATTAGTGTGGGTGTGGCTATCGTGATGTCACACGTGATCATTTGGCTAACCCTGCACTTCTCCACGGTGCTTAACCGGATTCTTAAGCAGTCTGGTATCACCCTGCTAACCCGTATTGCCGGTTTGCTGCTGGCAGCTATTGCGGTGCAGATGATGGTGGACGCGGTAGAGACCTTCGTAAAGCAGTTCGGGGCCTAGCCTCAGCGGTGGGCCCTGCTGCGCGGGCGGCCAAAGCCAAGAACAAACCCCCGGCTCAACCGAGCACGGGGGTTTGCGGCGTTTAAAGGAGCCTACCTGAGCCAGTGTACTCCTTAGAGCTCACTCAGTGGGTTTTAAGAAGTTACCCAGTTTTTTGGCTTGGCCAGCAGGCTTGGCTAAGCAGGCTTTTCGGCAGGCTTCTAGCCGACTTCAAGCTGGTTTTGTCCAGTTGGTTTTACTCAGCTTTAGTGCGGCGAGCACCGCGAGTGCGCTTACGGGGACGACGCGACTTAGCCTGCTTAGTGCGCACGGCGTCGTCGGCCTTACGGTGAGCGCGCCCCCGACCCCGAGAGCGGCCGCGAGAACGGGCGGCAGCGCGAGAGCCAGTGGTGCCCAGATCCTCAATGTATTCAGCGCTTAAACCCTCACGCTTACGCTGCGAGCGCGGCAGGCGATTACCCACATTCTCAGGAATATCCAGGTCACTGTAGAGGTGGGGACTGGTGTGGTAGGTCTCTACCGGCTCCTTATACTCCAAGCCCAGCGTCTTGCAGTTCAGGCGCCAACGCGGCAGGTCCTCCCAATCCACAAAGGTGACCGCCGTGCCGTGCTTGCCGGCGCGCCCAGTGCGGCCGATGCGGTGCACATAGGTCATGGCGTCTTCGGGGCACTCATAGTTAATAACGTGGGTGACGTCGTCGACGTCGATACCACGGGCGGCCACGTCGGTAGCTACCAGCACATCCACCTTGCCGTTACGCAGGGCACGCATTGCTTGCTCGCGGGCACCCTGACCCAAGTCACCATGCAGCGCGGCCACGGCGAAACCCTGCCTGGACAGCTCCCGGGTGACCGTGTCGGCAGTGCGCTTGGTGCGGCAGAAAATAATGCAGCCTTCGCGCTCGCGGGCCTGCAAAATACGGCAGATAACCTCAACCTTATTCATGGCGTGCACGCGGTAGGCGTACTGGGAGACGCTGCGCACGGTGAGGGTGTCGTCGGCTGGGTCTTCCTGGGCCCGAATATGGGTGGGCTGGTTCATGTAACGCCTGGCTAGGGCAATCACTGCGGCCGGCATGGTGGCGCTAAAGAGCATGGTTTGGCGGTCGGCGCGGGTAGCGGCCAGGATCTTTTCCACGTCGGGCAAGAAACCCAGGTCAAGCATTTCGTCGGCCTCATCAAGCACCACGGTGGTGACGTGGTCTAGACGCAAAATGCCGCGATTAATCAGGTCTAGTAGGCGCCCAGGGGTGCCCACAATAACCTCCGCACCAGCTTTAATGGCCTCGATTTGAGGCTCATAGGCGCGCCCGCCATAAACCTGGGCGATGCGCACGGTGCGGTATTTGGCGGCGGCGCTGAGCTCTTCAGCCACCTGCTTGGCCAGCTCACGGGTGGGCAGAATAACCAGGGCCTGGGCGCTGCCGGCGGCTGGGTCTTCATCCCAACCTTCCTCGCCGGGACCTAGGGTGTCCATTAGTAGCGGGATGCCGAAGCCTAGGGTTTTACCGGTACCGGTTTTGGCCTGACCAATAATGTCTGCCCCATCGAGCGCTACCGGCAAGGTTAATGCCTGGATCGGGAAGGGGTGGGTGATGCCGCGTTCGTCCAGGGCCTTGGTGATTTCCTCTTCCACGCCGTACTGGGCGAAGGTTTTGGTCTCTAAATCAAGACTGTCGGCGGTGGCGCTGATGTCTGCGTCTACCTCATCGGGGCGCACAGCGGTGGCGGCAGCGGAGTTAATTAGGCCAGTGTCTACGGCCTCAATGTCAGTATTGTTCTCGCTCATATATGCCTTCAACTTTAGGCGCTTTTTTGGCTTTATGGCAGTGGAAATGGGGTAGTTCACGTCAGCGCCTCACTAATGTGAGCGGCTTTGACTAAACTGTTGCCATGGACACTGCTTCTAATGTTTCAGCCTCTGGGGCCCCCGCGTTTAATTTGGTGGCTGGGCTGGTTACCTGGTCTTTATCGGTGCAATCCATTCGCCTGGGCAAGGATGCTTATATGGCTCCCGACATGGTCACGCGGGCCGCGTTGATGCGGCTAAGTGCCCAAACCACGCAGGATTTTAAGGCGGTTTCTACCCGTAGCCGTGAGCTAGGGGTGGATGCGCTAGATAATGCACAGCCGTTTATGGGGGCGCTGGGTGATTACGATGAGCGCACTCGCCCGGCTGACTGGCCTGAGCGCGTGCTTAAAACTTATTTGGGTATGGGTTTGCTGGGCGACTTTGCGGCCCACGCGGTTTCGCTGCTGCCCCCGGCGCTGGCCTCTGAGCTGGCGCCCTATCTGGACCACCGTGAGCTGGATGCTTTTGCTTCTGCCAGCATTTTGGGTGCAGCCGGTTCTGACCCGCAGCTGGCGGCCCGCCTGGGGCTGTGGGGGCGGCGCGTGGTTGGTGAGGAAGTGGGTACTTTCCACGCTTTGCTGGCACGTTTTAAGGGTTTAGCTGCCGACGACGCCGCCCGCCAGGGCTACCACGACGCCCTGTCTGCTGGGGCGGCCACCCGCATGAAGGGCCTGGGCCTGCGCGTATGAGGCTATCTGCATAAAAACAAACCCCACCGGCTAGGCCGGTGGGGTTTTGTGTGCGCCTCTAGCTGGCGTCGCGGCGCCTAGGGGCGCCTAAAGAGTGGCTACCTAGCGGCGCCTGAAGAATCACAGGGCGAAGCCCACGCGACGCGGCTCGCTTTCACCCAGCACTACGTAGGCAATAGCGGAGGTGGGCACATAAACCTTGCGGCCCTTGTCGTCGTCGAGAACAACGGCGGGGGAGCCCTGAGCGGCCTTAATGGTGGAAAGTACGCGCTCTTGGCTGTCATTGGTCTCGAAGGTTAGCTCGCGCGCAACGTTGGTGATGCCGATGGTGACCTGCATGTAAAGCTCCTAGTAAAGAAGTAGTGGGCCGGCAGGGAATGCGGGAAATTTACTTACATAATGCTACTGCAATGCAAAAAATACACGAATTGGCGTGTATAAGCTGTGTTCCAATAGTTACATGAGCAAATTCTGCTTAACGCCGCCATCGCAGCGCTTTGAGCTGCCACAACCAGACGCTTTCACCACTAAAGCCTCCCAGCTAGTTGGCGAAGGGCGAAATTTGGTGGCTTTGGGGGCGCCGGGCAGTGGCAAAACTACTTTAGCGGTGTCCCTGGTGGCCCAGGCGGTGGCGCAGGGGCGTCAAGCAGTGTTGCTTAGCCCCACGCGCGTGCGTGCAGATCAACTGCGCACCTATTTGGTGCAAGCCCAAACCCAGTTGGCTAACCGCCAGGGCCAAGCGGCGTCGCAGTCACCCCAAACTCAGCCCAGCCCAGCCCAGACCGGTCCGGCGGCGTCAGTGCAGGTAGACACCCCGCGCGTGTTTACCCCGGCGGCCTTTGCCCTGCGCATCCTAAGCCAGTGGTTTAGCCAACGCCTACAACCCCTGCCAGCCCCGGTGTTGCTGATGGGCGCTGATGAGGACGCCGCTCTAGAGCAGCTAATTGGCCAGGTCAGCTGGTCTCAACCAGCTGAAGTAACCCAAACACGCGGTTTTCGCGCCCAAATCCGTAACCTGTTCTCGCGCTGCGGTGAGCTGGGGGTTGACTACCAGCTGCTAGAGCAACTGGGCCAGGCCGCCCAGGTACAACTGTGGTGTGAGGCGGCGCCACTGTTAAAACTGTGGGACAGCCAAAGTGACATCAGCGCCGCCAACCGGGCCATGGCGCTGAAACTAGACACCGCCCGCCTGCAAGATCGGGCCCTATATGCGCTAGAGCATTGGTATCAAGCCGATGTAACCGCCCCACCACAGCTGCCAGATCTAGTGGTGGTAGATGACTACCAAGACTGCACGGCGGCCACCGCCCGCCTACTGCAGGCTTTAGCTGCCCTAAACCTTGGCGAGGCTGAGGGACAAGGCTGGTCGGCTGGCCAGATGCCAAGCGCTGGCCTCGATGCTGGGGAGCCTGGTGGCGTCGGGAGCAGGGACAGCACCCAAATAGTGGTGTTAGGCAACCCCGACGAGGCGGTTGAAACCTTCCGTGGCGGTGACCCACTAATGCTGGCCAGCGCCGCACGCGACTTTGACGCCGTGGCCCTAACTCTGCCGCAAGTACATCGCGGCTCACGCCAAATCGCTGCTCTAATTGAACTGGCCGTGCAGCAAGTACAGGTAGCCGGATGCATCAGCCAACGCAGCCCCAACTACCAGCATTTGGCGCAAAACAGCCAAAGCGTGTGCTTCAAAATAGCCCCAGATGACACTGTCCAGGTGGGTGCCGTGGCCGCACATATGCGCTCACTGCATCTAGAACAAGGCCTGGCCTGGGGGCAAATGGCGGTGATTGTGCGCCAAAGCAGCTCGGTGGAGCTGATCCGCCAAGAACTACGCCGAGGCGGAGTACCCCTAGCCCCAGACACCCCCGCCCTACTGCTGCGCAGTGAACCAGCCGCGAAGGCCCTACTTGACTGCGCCCGCGCCGCCCTAGAGCAGCTACTGGGCGTGGCCGTGGTGCAAGAAGAAGCAGCCCGCGCCCTGCTACTAAGTCCCCTGGTGGGCTTTAGTGCCATTGAGCTACGTCGGCTGCGACGTATTTTGGGGGAGAGCCCAGATCACCTAAGCACCCGAGTGCTTAGCGACACTGAGCTGTTTGACCAGCTAGAAGCAGCCCCCACCTTGGCAGCCAAAGCTAAAGTAGCCCAAGCCATTAATGAGGCCCTGGCTAAAGAACGTAGCCAAGGGCTAGAGGCCCTGGTGTGGGGGGCCTGGCAGGCCAGCGGCAAAGCCCAATACTGGCGTCAACTGGCCCTAGACATTGAGGCCGACTCGCTGCTGCGCCAACGCGCCGATCATGATCTGGACGTGGTTATCTCCCTGTTTAAACGCCTAGAGGTGTGGAGTGAACGCAATCCTTCAGCCCCCGGTCAGCAGTTCCTTGATGAGCTAGAGGCCCAGCAGGTGGCCTCAGACTCGGTGGCGGCTCTAGGGGCGCGTCCACAGGGTGTTTCGGTGCTGACGGTGGCGGCCTGTGCGGGGCGTCAGTGGGAGTTTGTGGCGGTTTTAGGTATCGACGACGGCGTGTGGCCTAACCTGCGCCTACGTGACAGCCTTACCCAAACCGGTTTACTAACCGACATTGTCTCCCAACGTATAGCTGACACTGTCAACTTAGCTAGCTTAACTGCCAGCTTGGACCCCCAAGCCCTGGCGCAAGCCCGCGCCCAGATTTGCAGTGACGAGATGCGCCTGCTGGTGGCCGCCATGTCACGGGCCAACAGTCAACTGTGGCTGGGGGCAGTTAACGGTGGCGAGCAGGGACCCTCCAGTTTCTTCAACTACCTAAGCCGCCAAAGTGGTGTCCCGGTTGAACCAATCCAGCCCGGCGGAGCCTACACTCTGCGCGGCCTGGTAGCTACGCTGCGTAGGCAACTAATGCTTGATTTAAAACACAACAACGGTACCGAGGCCCCCCAAATCGCTGCGCTACTAGCCGCCCTGGCCCAGCGTGGGGTGCCCGGAGCCGATCCACGCAGCTGGCTGGGGATCGCTGGGGCCAGTCAATTCCTCACCGAGCTGCCTGCCCAGCTAGAAAGCCAAGACCGCCTGGGCACGCAGGTGGCCGCCCACGCCGTCGTCGCCCTTAAACAATTACAAGCCCAGCGCGTAAACCAAGCCCGCCAACGCGGGGCGAGACTTTCACCCTCAGACGTGGAAAACATTGAAACCTGCCCGCTGCGCTGGTATTTGCAACGTCACGGGGGCTCGCCGGCAAGCTCCAGCGCCCAGCAGATCGGGGCGCTAATCCACTGGCTGGCCCAGCAAGGTCAAGAACATGGGTTGAGTCGCGAACAGCTACTAGACCTGTTCTATCGTGAACGCTCCAGCCTGCAGCTACCCGGGGGTTGGTATGGGCGCCAAGAAAACCAACGAGTAGAGAAAATGGTGGAAAACCTGGCCCTTTACCTGGCCAACAGTCCCGCAAACATGCAGGTAGAAGTGGAGTGCCCAGTGCGCGCTCAGGTGGAACTAGAAGTGGATGGCGCCCCGCTTAAAATCAAAATTTCCGGGCGCGCAGACCGCCTAGAACACACCAGTCAAGGCATAGACGTAATCGACTTTAAAACCGGCGCCAGTGTGGACTCTGCCGGCGCCCAAACCAACGCTCAGCTGGCCACTTACCGTGTAGCCCTACAGGCGCGCGGCGAAAACGTGCATGGTGGGGCGCTCATCATGCTGGGTAAAGAAAACAAAAAAGCCCAGGTGGATGCTTTAACCTATCCCGGCTCGCGCGAATTAGCCCCCAGTGACTACCTAGAAACTGGCCAAGGCTGGGACACGGACCTGATCAGCGCCGCCGCCCGCGACAGTTTAGGGCCCAGCTATCAGGCGCGCACCGGAGAACACTGCCGCCACTGCGCCTACCAAGATTTCTGCCCCGCCCTAAGCGATCAGAACTACCTATGAGCGCACCAAAACCAGCAGCCGGGACCCAGTTCCTGGCCCTACCAGCGCCGCCGCAACGCTTAACCCCTGATCAGCTATTTACGGCGTTGGGTGAAAAGCATATGCCCACTGATCAGCAAGAGAAGGTAATTACTGCGCCCCTAAAACCAACTTTGGTGGTGGCCGGGGCCGGCTCAGGTAAAACCGCCACCATGAGTGCGCGCGTAACCTACCTGGTGGCCACGGGGCAGGTGGACCCTAGCCAAGTACTGGGTCTAACCTTCACCCGTAAAGCCACCCATGAGCTGCGCGAACGCATCGAAAACCGGCTCGGGCAGCTGTACCGCTATCCTGGCTGGACACCGTCAAGTAGCGGCCAGGGCCAAGAGCTCACAGCGGTGGCAGGGGAGGCCACCGTAGCCACCTACAACTCCTTTGCCGGCTCCCTAGTGCGCGAATGGGGCCTAGAAGTAGGCCTGGAAACCGATACCGCCGTACTGACCCCCGCCAGCTCCTGGCAGATCATGTATGAGCTGATGGAAAACTGGGGCCAAGAATTTGAAGAACCCTTCAGTTCCCTAGATTCAGCCACCGAACTAGCCCTGCAGGTAGCCAACTCGCTTAACGAAAACTTACTTAGCGTAGATGAAGCCCGCGAACTGATGGAAGATCTTGGCCAGAGTCTAAAAGACCTGCGCTCAGTGCGTGGGGCTGCCAAAGCCATTGACGCCAAAAGCCTGCCAGCCATGACTAAACGTATCCAGGTGCTGGATTTGGTGGAGCGCTACATTGACTACAAGCGTGAAAACTCGCTGGTGGACTTTGGTGACCAGGTGGCGCTGGCCTGCCGGATCGTTACTGATGAGCGGGTGGGGCCGCGCGTAATCGCTCAATACCGTGACCGCTTCAAAGCGGTGCTGCTAGATGAGTTCCAAGACACCTCGGTGGCGCAAACCATTTTGCTCTCCAGCCTCTTTGCCGGCTGCGGAGTGGTGGCCGTAGGTGACCCCAACCAGGCCATTTATGGTTGGCGCGGCGCCAGCTCAGCGGCGCTAGGCCAGTTCCACCGCCACTTCAGCAACGGCGCCGGCCCGGTGCTGCAGCTATCCACTGCCTGGCGTAACGATCCACAAATCTTGCAGGCAGCCAACCGCATCAGTGACCCGCTGCGTGCCAGTGGTCAGGTGAAAGTAGAAAAACTGGTTAAACGCCCCGGGGTGGGCGATGAGCGCGGCAAAGTGTGGGCTGCCAGAGTGCAAGATGGCCTGGCTGAAGCTGAGCTGATTGCTAAATTCCTGGCCCAGCGTTGGTCTCCAAGCAAATCCATGGCGGTGCTATGCCGTACCCGCAGCCAATTCACCCCGATCGTGGCCGCCCTGATTGAGCGTGGCATCCCGGTAGAGGTGGTGGGTTTAGGTGGCCTGCTGGATGTGCCCGAAGTGGCTGACGTGCGCGCCCTGATGAGCGTGGCTTTAGACCCCACCAGCGCCGACCGCTTAATGCGGCTAATTGACCTGGTAGGGATCGACGCCGCCGATCTAGACGTGGTGTGGAGCTTTGCCCGCGAGCTGGTTAACGCCCGCGCTAACACTGGGCAAAGTAGCGCTGAGCCGCTACTAGCTGAGGCCCTAAGCGAGATAGTGGTTAACTTTGCAGCATTTGAAGCTTTCTGCAAAAAATATGCCTGCACGCTGTCACCGGCGGGCCTATACCAAGCCAAACGCCTAGGGCGCATACTGCAAGAAGCTAATGCCGCTGCCAACTTGGAACTGGTGGACTTCATCTCCTGGGCTGAGCGCGCCCTGGGGTTGGATGTTGAAGCTGCTGCGCGCGTGGATGTAAATGAGGTGGGGGCGCGGGCGCTAGCAGCGCTGCGAGCCCAGGCGACGTCGTTCAAAGCCCAAAACCCTGAAGCTGGGGCGCAAGTGTTCTTAGGCTGGCTAAACGCGGCCCAAGACCAAGAACGCGGGCTGGAACTACCTGAAGTTGAGCCCGCCCTCGGCGCGGTGCAAGTGCTAACCGTGCACGCCTCCAAAGGTTTGGAATGGGACATAGTGGTGGTTCCCGGCCTGGTGGAAGCCAATTTCCCCAGCTACCGTAGCCGGCCTAAAGAGGACTACACGGTGCTGGCAAACAGCTGGATCACCCAGGTGAGCGAGTTCCCCCATACCCTGCGCCGCGACTATGACTCACTGCCGCCGTGCCCATTCATTGGGCTTAGCCCCCAGGCCGGTAAAGATGCGATTTTGGCTGCCGGCGAGGAATACCGCAGTGAGCTTGGTAAATGGGAGGTGGCTGAGGAGCGGCGCCTGGCCTATGTGGCCTACACTCGGGCCCGCAGCCAGCTGCTGCTGACTACCAGCCACTATGCGGCGCTTTCAAAGACCCCCAAGATGACCAGCCGGTTTTTGAAAGAGCTAGAGCGTTCACAGATGGTGCAGTTCCTAGCAGATGATGAACGCGACGATGATTTAAGCAATCGCGCCTTAGACCAAAGCTCGGTGTCTGTATGGCCGCACCAGCTCGACGCCCTGGCCAGCCTGGAAGAGCCAGGTGTTGCAGAGCCTGGCGAGGTAGGTGCCGTTGAACCAGGCCAAGCTGAACCAGGCCAAGCAGGGCCAGACCAAGCCGGTACGGGCCAAGCTGTGCTGGGCAAGCAGGCTGGGCTGAGTTTGCGGCTGCGCGCAGCTGCCCTAGTCAGCGCGGCAGGCGGCTGCCAGGGTGCTGGCTCCGAAGAGGCTTTACAAATACCGGAAGGTTTAGCGCCGCAGCTTGATGATTGGTGGCGCCAAGCCCGCCTGCTGCTGCAAGAGCGCCAAATCCGCCAAGAAAACGGGCAGGAAATTGTTTTGCCTAGTCACCTGGCTGCCACGGCCATGGCCAAAGTGGGTAAAGAAGACTTCATCATGTCTTTACGTCGCCCCTTGCCGCCGCCACCTTCCAAGGCAGCGCGGTTAGGTACAGCCTTCCATGAGGAAATGTCGCAGCGTCTAAACAGTGAAGGCACTTTGCTTTCGTTAGCTGAAGCCGGCAGTGACCGCCTGAGCCCCGCTGACCGCAAGCAGGTTAACGACTGGCTTGATAACGTCGCTGAACTGGAGATACTACAAGGCTATAGTCCCTACGCCACCGAAATTGACCAGGAAATTAGGTTGGCTGGATTCAATGTGCGTTGCCGTATTGACGCCGTGTTTAAAGCGGTTGAAAAAGGCCGTGCCCAGTGGCTGATTGTGGACTGGAAAACCGGTGGTCAGCGCGTGCGGGTAGATCAACTTTCACTGTATGTGCACGCCTGGGCGGCCAGCCAAGGCGTGGATATCAGCCAGGTGCGCGCGGCCTATGTGTATGTGCAAGACGGCCACGTTGATGAGCTGCGACCGCGCCAAATCATTGGCCTAGATGTCTTCAAGGAGCGCCTAGAAACCCTGCGCGCTCAGCACTAACTCAGGCACAGACAAACACAGGCAAAATCATCCCTTCCCTATAAAAATTCCATGGGGTTTTATAGGG
>CAJZDJ010000023.1 GCA_915063485.1 uncultured Actinomyces sp. | reverse complement strand
AGCGTCTAACGACGCTGGCCACCAACCGTTAAATCTGGGTTAAGAAGTGATTTTAGATCACGTTAGCTAGGAAGGCGGCGGTCCGCTCCTGCTGGGGATTGTCAATCACCTGGGCGGGGCTACCGGCTTCACAAACCACGCCTTGATCCATGAATACCACCTGGTCGGCTACTTCACGGGCAAAGCCGATTTCGTGAGTAACTACCATCATGGTCATGCCGTCATCTGCTAGTTCCTTCATAACGGCTAGCACTTCACCTACCAGCTCAGGGTCTAAAGCTGAGGTAGGTTCATCGAAAAGCATGATTTCAGGATCCATGGCCAGGGCCCGGGCGATAGCTACACGCTGTTGCTGACCACCCGAGAGCTGACTGGGGTAGTGGTCCATGCGGTCGCCTAGACCTACACGCTCAAGTTGCACTTTGGCGGCCTTGGCGGCCTGGGCCTTGGAGCGGCGCAGCACCTGCACCTGGGCTTCCATAACGTTTTCAATCGCAGTCATATGCGGGAAAAGGTTGAAACGCTGGAACACCATGCCGATACGGCTACGCTGCTTAGCGATTTCACTGTGGCGCAACTCGTGCAAGGTAACTGAACCATCAGCGTGAACCTGCTCGCGCATCCCCTGTAGCTGGCCTTCAATATAGATCCGGCCGGCAGAAATGGTTTCCAGCTGGTTTACGCAGCGCAGCAAAGTGGACTTACCTGAACCCGAGGGGCCCAGCAGGCAGCACACCTGACCTGGTTCGATATTCAGATTAATACCGCGCAAGACGTGTAGGTGCCCAAAAAATTTGTGCACATCATGGATCTCAACCATTGCGGTGGTCTCATTTGTGGCAGCCATTATGCTTCTTTCAGGGCAGGATCTTGTCTACGGGCTTAGCTGGTGTGGTGCCAGAGCGAATAATCGCTTGTTGGCGCTTAGAAGTGTTACGCAGCTTCTTGCCGGAGTCGGGGGCAAATCCACGTCCGTAGTAGCGCTCAATGTAGTGCTGGAACACCATCCAGATGCTGGTGATCAGCAGGTACCAAATTGCGGCTACGATCAGCAGCGGAATGGGCAGGAATAGACGTGTGCCTGCAGCGTTGGCAACAAAGGTGAGTTCCTTGGTGAAAGGTACCGCCAAAACCAGCGAGGTGGTCTTAAGCATGGAGATAGTTTCGTTGCCGGTAGGGGGCACAATCACTCGCATAGCCTGAGGTAAAACAATGCGCCGTAGAGTCTGGCTCTTGCTCATACCCAGGGCCTGGGCGGCCTCAGTTTGTCCCTTATCAACCGAATCGATACCCGAGCGCACAATTTCACTGAGGTAGGCGCCTTCGTTAAGACCCAAACCTAAGATTGCTGCAAACGCACCGGTAAACAGCTCTTTAGTGGAGAAGGTGAAGAACTCCGGGCCAAAGGGGATACCTAGCGAGAGCTTGTTGTATAGCGTGGGCAGCAAACCCCAAAACACCAGCTGGGTGTAAATAGGAGTGCCACGGAAGAACCAAATGTAAATGTAGGCAACCCAGCGCAGTACCGGGTTGTCGCTTTTGCGACCCACAGCAGAGAGTACTGCCAGCACAATACCGATAGCCATAGCGGCCACAGTCAGCATTAACGTCCAACCTACTGCCTGTGCTACGTGAGTGTCACGGACATAAAGCCACACCACATCCCAGTGGTAGTTGGTATTGGTGAATAAACCATTAACCAACATGGCGGCCAGGATTAACACTATGACAGCCGCTAGCCACGTGCCAGGCCTGGGCAGGCGCTTGAGCTTAATAAGCTCTACATCGCTATTAGAATTCATGATTACCTATATTCGACTGAATAATCATTCAGCGGGGTTGATGGTGGCAGTCTTGAGCGCTTGGGAGGTGTCAATACCCCAAGCGGTTAAGATCTGGTTCCACACACCCTTATCGATCAGGTACTGCATGGCCTTTTGTACGGCCTGGGTGGTGGCGGTGTCGTTCTTGTTAATGACGATTGCTTGAGTGGCCGGATCAACTAGTTCACCTACGGCGGCGACGGCCCCGTTAGTCTGCTTGGCGGCGTAGTCTGCCACCGGCGAGTCAGCGAAGGTAGCGTCTAGAGCCTTGCCGGCAAGGGCAGTGGTGGCGTCACCGAACTTGGCGTAAGACTTGACGTTAATAGCCTTTTTGGAAGCCTTGGTGCAGTTGGTGGAGTAGGTGTTAATGGCCTCTTCCTGAGAGGTGCCAGTTTGTACCCCAATGGTTAGGCCGCACAGGTTCAGCGGGTTGGAGGGGTCAACCTTGGAGGGGTTGCCCTTGGCTACGTTAAAGCGTGAACCTACCTTGATGTAGGCCACCATATTGACTGACTTAGTCCGCTCACTGGTTACCGTGAAGGAGGAGATGGACATGTCGTACTTGGAGCCAACTGCCGGAATGATGGAGTCAAATTCGGCGTTCACGAACTTAACCTTCAGGCCTAAAACCTTAGATAGGGCGGTAGCCAGATCAACTTCGTAACCAATGGGCTTGCCATTAGCATCCAAGAATTCAGCCGGAGAGTAGTCTGCGCTGGTGGCGATGGTCAAAGTGCCGTCGCCGCTAACAGAAGCGGGCACCAGGGCGGCAATGTCGTCCTGCTTAGTGACGCCGCTAAGATCCACGGTGGGAACTGAAGCGGAGGCGGTGGAACCGGATCGCTGTGCCATTTCCTTTGCGGCGTCGGTGCAACCAGAAAGACCTAGGGCGCAGGTGGCTACTAGTAGTGAGGCGATGACGGGAAGCGACTTTTTCATTTCCCTCTCCCGAGGATGATTGTGAATATTACTCTATGCGGTGATTATTCACCGCTGAGAAATATTATAGATAGTTCTATGCGTGGCTATGCAAACTAATGCAAAAAGTTGGACTGTTTGTCTAGTCACAACTAACCGATGGCCACAATCGTTTCACTAAGGGCCTGACCCGATCCGTCACGGCGCTCATCGCTGTCAGGTAAAGCCACTGGATCACCATTAGAATCCAATGCTCGCGCGGGTTCTGGACCCACCCAAGCCAAAGCTAGAGACTGCTCGCCAGCTAAAAATCGTTGGCAACGCACCCCGGCTGTGGCCCGCCCCTTGCTGGGGAAGCGGTCTAGCGGCGTTACCTTAACTGAGCCTTTAGTCCCTATCTCGCTGTCCGTCTCAGCGACGGCGCCAGTTGCGGCTTCACTCTGCGCAGCGCCAGCGGCAACAGTGACTACCTGGCTTTGCCCCAGTTCCTCACCAGGCACTACGCCAGCGGCAATAACCTTGGCGCCTGCGTGCAAAGAAATACCAGCCATACCGCCCGCGCCGCGTCCCTGGGGACGCACCTTGGCGGCGTCGAAACGTAGCAGCTGGGCGTCGTCGGTAATTAAAACCAAGCTGGAAGTATCAGCTGCATGAGAGGCGTAAACCAGGCGGTCAGTGGGGGAGAGGGAAATAATTTCCCATGCTTGCCCGCGCGCCGGGTGATCGCCCGGCTTTACCCGCTTAACTACGCCCTGGGCGCTAGCTAAGAAAATCGGGGCCTGGCTTTGGGTGGTTTCATCCAAAGACACCAGCCCAACTACCTGCTCGTCGTCAGCCAGCTCCACCAGTGCTGAAACCTGTGTGCCGCCGCTGAGGCTAAGACTGTCACTGCGCTGCAGTTCAGGCACGGCCACCACATCAAGCTTAACTAGGCGCCCCTGATCGGTGACGGCCCCTACCTGGGCGCGGGCCGTGGCCCCAACTGTGCTAACCCAGGCATCGCTGTTTTGGCGTGCGCCTTCACGGCTAAGCGGCTGGGAGCCAGAAACACGCGCCACCAGGCCACCGGTAGACAAAACCACCTGGCAAGGATCATCAGGAATAGTTAGTGGCAGCTCAGCTACGCTAGCGCCAGGGGTCAGTGCTGGGGTCACACTCGCAGCGCGGCTGCGGGTGGCTTTGCTGCGCGGTCCCGGGGTGCCGTCAGCCTCCAACAAAATGGTGCGGCGCGGCGTGCCAAAACGGTCAGAAATTTGCTTTAGCTCCAGCGAAACCGTGGCGCGCAGGCGCTCATCAGAGCCTAGAATTTCACGCAGCTGCTCAATATCTTTATTTAGCTCATCGCGCTCTTTTTCCAGCTCGATCACAGAGAACTTGGTTAGGCGCCGCAGCTGCAACTCCAGGATGTAGTTGGCTTGGGCTTCGCTTAAATCAAATACCTGCATCAGGCGGGTGCGGGCGCTAGCACTGTCATCACTAGAGCGAACTACCGCAATTACCTCATCGATATCCAAAATGGCAACCAGTAGCCCCTCCACCAAATGTAGTCGCTCTAGGCGCCGATCTAGGCGGAACTGGGTGCGCCGGCGCACCACATTGAGGCGGTGGTCAACAAAGACTCGTAGCAGCTGAGCTAGCCCTAAAGTGCGCGGCTGGCCATCGACTAGGGCCACATTGTTAATGCCGAAAGATTCTTCCAGCGGCGTGAACTTGTATAGCTGCGCTAGCACAGCTTCAGGGTTGTAGCCGGTTTTAACCCCGATAACTAGGCGTGTGCCGTGGTTGCGGTCAGTTAGGTTGGCGACGTCGGTTACGCCCTGGAGCTTTTTAGAGCCGACGGCGTCCTTAATTTTTTCAATTACCCGTTCAGGCCCTACCAGGTAGGGCAGCTGGGTGACAATGATGCCTTTTTTGCGGGCGGTGATGTTTTCGATGTGAGCGCTGGCGCGGGTGCGGAAAACTCCTCGGCCGCTGCGGTAGGCGTCGCGGATACCATCGAGGCCCACAATCATGGCTCCTTCGGGCAGGTCAGGCCCGGGCACAAACGCCATCAGATCTTCGAGGCTAGCCTCGGGGTGGGTCACCAGATGGCGGGCGGCACCAATTACCTCCACTAGGTTGTGCGGAGCCATATTGGTGGCCATGCCCACTGCAATGCCGCTAGCGCCATTAACCAGCAGGTTAGGGAAGGCGGCCGGTAATACTTCAGGTTCTTGCAGCGTGTAGTCATAGTTGGGGGAGAAGTCTACGGTGCCTTCATCAATGTCGGCGGTTAGTGCCAAGGCCGGGTGATCCAAACGTGACTCGGTGTAACGCGGGGCGGCCGGGCCGTCGTCGAGAGAACCAAAGTTGCCGTGACCATCAACTAGCGGCAAGCGCATAGTGAAAGGCTGGGCTAGACGCACTAGCGCCTCATAAATAGCTACGTCTCCGTGCGGGTGTAGGCGCCCCATCACGTCACCAACTACGCGCGAGCATTTGACGTGCGGCTTTTCAGGGCGCAACCCCATGCGGTCCATCTGGAACAAGATGCGTCGCTGTACGGGTTTGAGGCCGTCACGCGCGTCGGGCAGGGCACGCGCGTAAATAACTGAGTAGGAATACTCCAGGAAGCTGGAGCGCATTTCTTTAGACAGATCGATGTCTACGATAGCGCCATCGCTATGAGTGCTTGCAGAAGTCCCTTTGGCCATAGCCGGTATTTTCCCAGTTTAGGCGAATTTACGCCACTTTAGTGCCTCGAAGCATAATAGGACTATGAGCGTAGTACCTGATAAATTAGCGGCTTTAGCCGCCCCCCTGGGCACGCGGGGAGCTTTGGCTGACGTACTGGTGGGTATTTGCAGTGCGTTGGGGGCAGATATCGAGCTTGTAGACACTGTCAACGATGAGGCTACCTGCCCGACTACTAGCCTGGTAACTAATGCTCAGGCCGCCCAAGCAGCTAAACGTCTGGGTTTAGACCAGCTAGGTGATGCGCAGGCGCCGCTAGTAATGGTGCTAGTGGATGGACTGGGCTGGCAGATGCTGCGCGAGCGCGCTGGGCATACACCTAACCTACGTCGGCTACTAGCTGATTCTGACTATTTACATACCTGCGCCCCTTCCACCACGGCGGCAGCGCTAACCACTTTGGCTACCGGCGTTTATCCCGGCGCCCACGCCATGGTGGGCTATGCGGTGCGTGACCCACTACTGCGCGGGCATCTGGGCGCAGGGCATGTGCCCAAAGCGGGCGACGTATTTGACCTGATTACCTTTAAAAACTCTAGCCATGACCCACTCGCCTGGCAGAGCGTACCCACCTTAATTGAACGCGCTAACGCTAAGGCTAAAGCCGGCTGCGGGCCGCAGCTGGGGGCGGTGAGTATTGGGCGCTCAAAGTTTGCTGGCTCAGGCTTAAGCTTGGCGGCTTGGCGTGGTTTTAAACATATTGGGGTAGATGCCCTGGACCAGCGTCCCTACCAGGCCTACCGGGCCATTAAGGAGGGGGCCAAGCTGGTTTACCTATATGTGGGTGAGCTTGACCATGCCGGACACAACCACGGCTGGCATTCAGATAAATGGTTGCAGGCCCTAGAGGCTTTAGATGCCATGGTGGGGCAGCTGTTTAGGCGCCTGCCCGCCGGCACCCGGATTGTGCTCACCGCTGATCACGGCATGGTTGATACCGACCGGCATCACCGCATTGATCTAGCTAAAGAAAAAGAACTGGCTAAAGACGTGGTGGCGGTGGCGGGAGAGTCTCGCTTCTTACAGCTTTACGTTCCCGACGACGTCGCCAGTGCCTCCGCAGCTGGTAGCCCTGGCCTGGGCGTGGCTGGACCCCGGGGAGCTTGCGGCGTCGTCGAAAACAACGGACGCGAAGAACTAGCCCAAAGCGTGGCTAAACTCTGGGCCGAATTTTTAGGTGACCGAGCCATTTGGGTGGGCACAGATCCAGCCCCACTTATGGGATCGCTAAGCCCAGGTGCGCGCGCCGCAGTGGGCGACGTACTGGTCGCATTAAACGACAACTGGACCGTAGTCGATTCGCGCGTACAAAGCTTTCACGCCACCCAGCTAATTGGGGTGCATGGCTCACTAACCCCAGTTGAGCTGGAAGTACCTCTGATCAAGGCACTGGTTTAGTAGTCGTAAAAAAGTGTGGGAACTAGCCGGGAATTTAGGGGAAATAGCGGTGCTAGTCCAGGTGGTTTTACTCGGGCTTAGCGCCAAACATGATCTCATGCCAAGGCGGCACAGATTGGCGGCCTTTACTGCGACTGCGTGCCTCTGAAGCCTCTAAGCTACGTCTGACCATAGAGTCTTGCTTAGTGATAGCAATAGTTGAGGTGGGCAGGTAAACCTCGCTGTCGGCGTCAGTTGACGGTAGGGAATGCGAGACTGTCTCCTTCAAATCCTGGCGTAAAGCTTCTGCACCAGAGATAGCTTCAGGGGCTGAGTGTGTTTGTGGATCAGTCTCGCCTCGGCCAAAAGGGACAATCTGTCCAGTCTCATCCGAAACGGTGGGGATAGATCCAGTGAAATCCTCGTCAGCAAATTCAGATAAGTCCATGCGCTGAGGCTGACCACGTTGGGCGTTAAGCTCAGCCACTAAAGCCTCAGTGGAAGTATCTTCCACCACGATGGGCTCTATCATGACCGCTTTAGGGTTGGCGTTAGCGCCGGGAGCCTTAGAGTCTTGGTCAAACACCTGCGGGCGCGCAGAGGCCACATTCTCAGTTAACCAACGTGCTTCCTCATCAAGGGCGCGCACAGAGTTAGTGTGCAGGTCATAGCTCCAGCTGGCGTGCTTTTCCTCAGCGCCTTGCACGAAAGTAACCATAATCTGCCAGGGATCACGGTTTTCCCGCACCGCATCCCAAGTCACCAGCTCAGGGTCAACCCCACGGGTAGCCAGGCGGTCCAAAACCAGTTCACCCAGCAGCGGAGAATCCTTACCCCAACCAATGTGGCATTTTTGGGCGCGATTTACCGCCCAGTTACGCTCAGCAATGATAGGGGCCTCATAGGTTTGCACGCGTGCCAAGGGGAAACCGGTAAGGTCAGAAACTTCCTGGGCGCTAGCCCCGGCGCGCATTAACACCTGCATCTGCTTAGGCGACATATTGGCGGCAGCTTCAGGGGGAGGAATAGGCACACTGACCCGGTCGCGACGAACCGCAGAGCGCAAGGCGTCGTCGATAACAAGGGTGAAACGCTGCCCTTGGGCATCAGTGAGGACAATAGAATCCCCATTCACACCCAGCAGCTCAAGCTCAATCATGTGGCCTCCTAATAAACGCACGCGCTAATAGAGTGCCACTAACCTTAAGTAAAAACAGACTAATTTACCGGTGTGGCGCCAACCAAAGCACACACATAAGTTTACCTGGCTAAACATTGCATGGGTGCTCACATAAGCGATGCCAAATCGAGCTTTGACAAAGCCTATTAATGTGTTACTATCCGCGTGCTTACATATGGTATTGCGCACCCGGCGCTATACCCTTCACGGCCAAGAAAGATAGGAGCGACAAGCGCAATGGCAACTGACTACGATGCCCCGCGTCGCAACGAGGATGAGCCGGAAGCCGATTCCCTTGAAGAGCTTACAACTCATCAAAAAGACCAGTCTTCTGCGGCGATCGAAGAAGACGAAAACGAGATTGCTGAAGGCTTTGAGCTCCCTGGGGCCGATCTGTCTCGTGAAGAACTAAGTGTCCACGTAGTTCCCCAACTCGAGGATGAGTTCACTTGCTCTGAGTGCTTCCTGGTACACCACCGCAGCCAGCTGGCTTATGTTGATGATGCCACCAACCTGCCGGTGTGCACCGATTGTGCAGGCTGAGCCCAAGCGGCTAGGTCTAAGCAATTAAAAAGGACAAAAGAAATGAGGCTCCCATATGGGTTGGCTACGCAAAAGTCGTCAGCGTGACGAAGAAGTAGAGCAAGTCGAATCAGATAAGCTCGAAAAGGAAGAAAAGGAAATCCCACTGGCCTATGGGCCGCGTGACTGGGCCGATGCCGATGAGGACGAAGACCTAGTCGACATGGGGGCAATCCGCCTACCGGCAATTGAAGGTATGCAGGTCACCTTGATTCCTAGCACCGGCACCGAGCTCGACACTGTTGTAGCCGCCCTGGGAGGTTCAAGCATTGAGCTGCGTGCCTTTGCAGCGCCGCGTAGCGGCAAACTTTGGCCGCAGGTGCGCGAAGACCTAGTAGCTGAACTAGGTCGCATTGGGGCCCGCACCCAAGAGCTAAAGCTTGGCCAGCGAATTGAAATCGCCGCCTTAGTGCCAGCCCAAAACCCGGCTGTTGACGGTAATATCGCCATGCGCGTGCTGGGCTTTGACGGCCCGCGCTGGTTCTTGCGGGCAGTTATCACCGGCCCGGCAGCCACCGAGCAGCGTGCCCGTGCAGCTATTGATGAGATTGTGTGCGGCATGGTGGTTTATCGCGACGGCTCCCCACACCCGCCACGCGACGTACTGCCCCTGCACGCTCCCGGAGCAGTAAACAGTGAAGCAGATTCGGGCCTGGACATTCTCGCTCCTGGCCCCACTATTGCAGAGGTACGCTGAGACAATTGGGTTTTTTACGCAAGTTAAAACACTTGCTGACGACTTCTCGAGACGACCTTGAGGCCGCCGATGAGCAAGAAGTTGCCGGCGCTCACGCACAAACCAAAATCGCTGAAGTTAAAGAACGCCAGCCTGCCAAAATCGCGGGGGTAGTGCGTTCAGTAACCTACTCGCCGGCAAAAGCTAGGCCCATCTTTGTGGCCTGCCTATATGACGGCACCGCCTCCATTGACCTGGCCTGGATGGGCCGGCGTGAAGTCGCCGGCATCTGGCCCGGCATTCACCTGGTGGCCAGCGGCACCGTGGTAGCTGGACGTACCCGGCCAACTATTTTCAACCCCGCCTATGAGATTGTGGATGAAGCCTAGTGGTTTTGCCTAAATCCCCCCATAACGACGACGCCGCGCAAGAAGCAGACGCGCCGGCGCCGTCGTTGCCTGTAAATGCGGGGCTGAGCCAAATCGCCTCCCAAAATTTCGATGCCAAAGCGGCAGTAGGCGGCTGGCGGGGAATCACCGAATCAGTACTGCCCGTAGTGGTGTTCATTGGCGCCCTAGCCTTAAGCGGACAAAACCTAAAAATAGCGGTTATTGCCGCACTAATGGTGTCTGCCGTGGCCATTGTGGCGCGCCTTTGTCAACGCCAAAGCCTGCTGCAGGCTCTAGCTGGCGGGGCTATTACCATCATCTCAGCGGCCCTGGCCTGGTATAACCAGGACGCCGGCCAGTTCTATGCCATGGGGCTACTAGTTAATGTGGTCTGGCTGGTGGTAGTGCTTATCTCAATGCTTATGCGCTACCCGCTGGTGGGAGTAATTGTGGCAGCAGTTACCGGCTGCGGGATGGACTGGAGGAAGCAGCCCGGTGAGCGGCGTCGTCGTTACTACCTGGCCACCTGGCTGCTGGCGGGCATGTTTAGCCTACGCCTAATTGTAGAAGTACCCCTCTACCTGGCGGGTGCCAGCGCCCTAACCGCGCTGAGCATTACCCGCCTGGCTTTGGGGACGCCGCTATTTTTGCTCACTGTCTGGCTTATCTGGCTTCTGGTTCAAGGGATAGATCGCACCAGTAGGTAGAGCCGGCTGAGTACTTAGAATCTGGGGGATTAGCCCAATTTGATCCTCACCCTCACGAGCGGTTAGGAAAATAAGCTCATCTCCCGGTTCAAAACGCTCATCCTCATCGGGATTAACCGGCCGGTAATCACGCAAAATAGCTGCCAACACGGTGTGCGGAGGCCACTGCATCTGACTGATCAAGTAACCAATCACCGGCGCATCGGCAGGCAAAGTGTACTCATGCATGTGCGCCCCAGACTGGTGGAAACGGAAAATGGACACCATAGAGCCCACCGAAACTGCTTCCTCCACCAGAGAAGTCATAATGCGCGGGGTAGACACGGCCACATCCACGCCCCAAGAGTCATCAAACATCCACTCATTTTTAGGGTTATTTACACGCGCCACCGTACGCGGCACCCCAAACTCAGTCTTAGCCAGCAGCGAAATAACCAGATTCACCTTGTCATCACCAGTGGCGGCCACAACCACCTCGCAGGCGTCAACATCAGCCTGACTTAAAGAATCAATGTCGCAGGCATCAGCCAGCAACCAGTCAGCGTCGGGCACAGAAGCCACGCGCATAGCGTCAGGGGCGTTATCAACCAAGGTGATTTCATGGCCGTGAGAAATCAGCTCACGCGCAATAGAACGCCCCACTGAGCCGGCGCCAGCAACCAAAATACGCATCAGAACTCCTTAACAGGCGCTTTAGATAGGGTCCGGCGCAGCTTACTAGCCTGAGCCACCGTTACCGCGCAATGCAGCAAATCCCCATCTTGCAAAATCTTCTTATCGCTAGCCACGATCATGGCTGAGCCGCGCGTAAGCCAAGCCACGCGCATCTGGGCGCGCCGCTCAATTTGCTCGATACTCATCCCCACCCAAGCCGGGTGCGGGCTTAGCTGCACCATCACCACTGCGGTTTCATCGCCCGGCAGAGGGGTAGAGGTGGTGTTAGGCAGCATACGCGACATGATCTGCTCAGTTGTCCAACGCACGGTAGCCACCGAAGGAATACCCAGACGCTCATAAACGTCGGCGCGGCGGGCATCATAAATACGCGCCACCACATGTTCCACCCCGAAAGTCTCGCGCGCCACACGGGCAGCCAAAATATTGGAGTTATCACCGTTAGATACGGCTGCAAAAGCGTAAGCGTCATCAATACCAGCTTGCTCTAAAGCGTCACGGTCAAAGCCAATGCCCTTAACCTTGCGACCAGAGAAATCAGCTGGTAGACGCCTAAAAGCATCACTGGAACGATCGATAACTGCCACAGAATGGCCATAACTATCTAGCTGCGCGGCCAGGGCTGCCCCCACACGGCCGCATCCCATAATGACGAAATGCACGGGTTAAACGCTACCCTATTTGCCTCACTTGGCATACCATGACACTACGTGCGTGACTTTATAGACCGGACTAAGCGTTTATTTGTAGGCCGCCCTGTCTCTAGTAGAGGGCTAGGACAGACTTTATTGCCTAAGCGTGTGGCACTGCCGGTCTTTGCCTCAGATGCGCTTTCGTCAGTAGGTTATGCGCCTGATGAAGTACTAATTACCCTCTCCGTTGCCGGCGCCGCAGCAGCCACCCTATCTCCCTGGATTGGCTTGGCCGTGGTGGCGGTTTTGGCGATTGTGGTGATGTCTTACCGCCAAACCGTTTATGCCTACCCCTCAGGTGGTGGTGACTACGAGGTGGTTACTGACAACCTTGGTCCGCGTGCCGGCACCTTAGTGGCCTCAGCGCTACTTAGCGACTATGTGCTGACGGTGGCCGTATCTATCTCCTCAGGTACCGCCTACCTGGCTGCCGCTGTGCCGGCGGTGGCACCCTACAAGGTGCAAATAGCTGTAGCAGTGGCCTCGATTTTGGCCATCATTAACCTGCGCGGCACCAGGGACGCCGGCTCAGCTTTTGCTATCCCCACCTACCTGTATATGGCGGCCATTGGGATTATGGCTGTGGTTGGTTTTGCCCAGGAATTTACTGGGCATTTGGGACAGTCCCCTTCTGCCGCCTACACCCTGGAAAGCAGCTGGGATCAGGGACTGACCTCACTGGCCGGTGTTTTCCTGATTTTGCGCGCATTTTCCTCTGGCTGTGCGGCGCTGACCGGGGTTGAGGCCATCTCCAATGGGGTGCCTTCCTTCCGCCGTCCTAAGTCCAAAAACGCTGCCACCACCTTGGCGATGCTGGGGCTGATTGCCGCCGTCATGCTTATGAGCGTGATTCACCTAGCTGGAGCTACCGGCGTCAAAATGGCTGAGCACCCGGCCACAGAGCTGCTGCTTAACGGCCAGCCGGTAGGTCCCAAATACCACCAAGACCCGGTGATTGGGCAGCTGGCTGCCACTATTTTCGCGGACTTTAAACCCATGTTCTATCTGGTTACGGCCGTGACCGGACTAATTTTGGTGCTAGCGGCCAACACCGCATTTAACGGTTTCCCGGTGCTAGCCAGCGTTTTGGGCCGCGACCAGATGCTGCCGCGTCAGCTGGCTGCGCGTGGTGACCGCCTGGCTTACTCTAACGGTATTGCGGTGCTGTGGCTGGGCGCCTTGGCATTCATTATTGGTTTTGCTGCCGACGTTAACCGCCTGATTCAGCTCTACATCGTGGGTGTGTTTATTTCCTTCACGCTCTCCCAGGTGGGCATGGTGCGTTACTGGACGCGTCAACTTAAAACCTCCACGGACGCTACTCGACGCAAGCAGATGCGCCGCTCGCGCGTAGTTAACGCAATTGGCGTGTTTGGTACCGGCGTGGTGCTCATTATTGTGCTGCTTACTAAGGTCACCCGTGGTGCCTGGATCACCCTGCTGGTTATGGCCGTGCTGTACCTGATCATGAACGCAATTCGCCGTTACTACACCAGCGTGGGCGAGCAGCTGGCCATCGATGACCTGCATGACTGGCGTGTGGGCCCGGCCCGCGTGCATGCCATTGTGCTGGTTTCGCGTCTACACAAGCCCACCATGCGCGCTATCACCTACGCCGCTAGCACCCACCCCACCTCGATTGAGGCGGTAAATGTTGATACCGGTGGGGATGAAGCCCGCGAGCTGGTTAAGCTGTGGCGTGAGGATCAAATTGATGTGCCGCTGACCATTTTGGATTCACCTTTCCGCGACATTGTGCGCCCCATCCTCACCCATGTGCGTTCAATTCGCCGTGATTCCCCGCGTGACCTGGTGGTTATTTACCTGCCTGAATACGTGGTGCGTCACTGGTGGCAGCAGATTTTGCACAACCAAAGCGCGCTGCGTCTAAAGGCTGCGCTACTGTTCATTCCAGGAGTGGTTACCGCCTCGGTGCCGTGGCTGATCGGTTCGGCCGCGCCGGTAAGTAAGCCCGCTGCTTTGCCCTACCGTGCCAGCTAAAATATGAAAGTTACGTACCTTTAACCCTAAGGAAGAGGCCATGAGCGAGCTGGTTGGTAGTGAGCTGGTAATTGAAGTTGGCAAGCCCGCTCACGGTGGTTACTGCCTGGCTCATATCGATCAGGGCACGGTTTTTGTGCGCTTTGCTCTTCCTGGTGAAAAGGTACGCATCCGCATTACGAACCGCTCTAAGCGAGTTTTGTTCGCTGATGCCATTGAGATTCTTGAGCCCTCACCTGACCGCGTGCCCAGTGTCTGGCCGGCAGCCGGGCCGGGCGGCGTCGGGGGAGGGGAACTAGCCCACGTATCCCTAAAGGCTCAGCGCACCTGGAAACGCTGGGTACTGCAAGACTGCTTAACTCGTTTAGGCGGAGCACAGGTGGCTGAGCAGCTTGGCCAGGTGGGTTTGCCCCAGGTGCAGGCTTTGGGCTCCGACGGCGATGAGCATGCTAAGGGTCTGGGGCGACGCTCCCGGGTGGAGCTAACTGTTTCTCCTGCGGGCAAGCTGGGGATGCACGGCTACCGCTCCAAAAAAGTGATTGCTTTGGACTCTATGCCGTTAGCTGCCCAGGCCATTAGAGATCTGGAGTTGTTTAGCCGTAAAGCTTGGCGGCATTTGCTTAAGCCGGGTGCGCGAGTGCGGGCAGTGGCACCAAGCGACGGCCAGGCTATGGTTAGCGTGGGCGAGCAGGTCTATGGCTCTAACGCTAAGCCTAGTTCTCGACGCCGGGTTCAGGAGCTTGTTGACGCCTCTGGACTGGGTTTGGGGCAGCTGCACTATCAGGTGCATGTAAATGGTTTTTGGCAGGTACATCCGCTAGCGCCGACGACGCTGGTGCGCGAGGTGGTAGGCCAGGGCTTAGCGGGTATGGATAACCCTAAAACTCTTGAGCTTTACAGTGGGGCGGGCCTGTTTACGCTACCTTTGTCAATGTTGGGAGCCCAGGTTACTTCCCTGGAAGGCTCTGTGCAGGCGGTGCGTGATGGGCGCCGTAATTTGCATGACCAGGGTGCTCGCTTGGTGCACGCTAATGTTGACGCTGCGGCAGTAAGCCAATACGGCGACGGCGCCCAGCTGGTGGTGCTAGACCCGCCTCGCGCTGGGGCTGGGCGTGAAGTGGTGGAGGCAATTGCTAAATTGCAAGCCCAACGCGTAGTGCTAGTGGCTTGTGATCCGGCTGCTTTGGCGCGTGATTTGGGATTGTTTGTCGCGCAGGGATACCAGCTGGAGCGCCTGGCGGCATTTGATCTGTTCCCACACACTCATCACTTTGAGACGGTTTGCTTGATGTCAAGGGTCGAGGGCAAATAGCAGCGAAAGCCCGCTAACACTGCGGTTTTCAGGCAATCAGGCAAATTTGGTATCGGGCGGTATGAACGCTTCTCGGTAACTTATCAAAGGGCAAATCAGGTCAAAAATGTGAGAGTTGAGTTGCCGAGTTAGATGTCGGGTAGTTGTGGCTGTAAGATAGATGTCAGGGCGGCAACTAAAGATTTGTGGAGGTGACAATCTCGGAGATAGATTTAATAAGATAGAATTAATGGAATTTCCGGGCATGAACAAAGGTATAGGTACTATGAGCACCCGAATGTATAATTATGATTCCTATCGGATCATCCCAACATCGATTCATCCGGGAGGAAGTATCGGTAACCATAAACAGGAATTAGGCGATGAATGGTGATAACATGCCGAAGTTTAATTTTTTTTAACTTGCCTATAATATTTTCAATGCATATGACCTGCATTTATTTGCTAATTTAAAAAAATTAACTTCACAGATTCAGGTTTAAGTAAATAAAAATTAGTTGTAGGGAGGTATTTATGTCTTTTTTAAATTATAATAAAGATGAAAAGTTGGAATTTAATTATAAGAGATCCTGTGGTTTATGGTTAATTGTAGTAGCGGTGATTATTTCATTGGCAACTTTAATAGGAGGAAAACAAATCATCAATATGCAAGTATTTTGCATTGGATATGTTATCAGTTTTTTCTCAATAAATATGAATAAAAAAGTGTTGAATGAACTATCCAACGGTTCGTCTAGTAAATTTCAAGATAAAGTTTCTCTGTATGCGATTATTTTATTATTCGTGTTAATGGTTTTATTAGGGGGGCCTTTTTTTGCAACTGAGAATTGGCGATTAATTTGGTTAGGTGCATTAATGGCGACAGCTTTGCATTTTTTCCCATATTATTTTGTGCATGGAAAATCAATGATATATTTGGGAATTATTTGTACTATAAATATCGCTGTAGCTTATATTTTTACTGATATTTCATTGGTGTTAGTTGCGTATATTGATGCAGCAATCAAGTTTGTATTTGGAGTATATTTACTATTTTTTTCAAAACCATAAAAACATAGATAACCCTAAGTTTGTCGAGCTAATACCTTTTAATGATAACCTTATGATATCGTTAAAAGGTTTATAGGTATGTTCCCACATACGAACGCAGCTACTTGACATACTTGATGTTCGCTCATTTCACTTTGAGACGGTTTGTGCGCTGACAAGCCTGTAACCACATCTTTAGGTGGAGATGGTTTAAGCATTGAGTCTGGGTAGATTTGTGTGAATCATTTGGATACCTGGTAAAACAGGGTAGGATGACCTTATGAGTCAATTAAATCAAACTGCCAATGACGGCCAGTTAAACTATCGGCACAACCTAGAGTCCTACTACGAGGTCGCCTGGATATTTAATCAAGACGAATATTCCAGGGAGTCTTTTGCGTCAGAATTTAACGATATTTTAACAGAGCGTGTCGGTGAAAATTGGCGTGAACTCAGGGTTAACACACCAATTGAAGAAAAAGCGTTGCTGGTTGTGTATGAAGCTTGGATTCAAGGACTTGAGCAGCTTCATGAAAACGAGCTGCTGGCTGAGGGTGAGGAACTCCTAGAGGACGAAAGTGATGATGGCTGGTGGCAGGTAGAGGTAATTGCCTACCTTGAACCGGATAACAAAGTTGCTTTCTCTATTGAGGAGCTGGTGTTTAAACTGCAAAATCTAATGGCTAATAAGGAACTTGGTGACCATGTTTTCTTTGAGGGCTTTGACTATGTAGGCCTATACAACAAGGAAACCGGAGTTAAAGACGAAGAAAACGGGTTGCCAACACTTTATGTGTGCTGCGGCAGCTGATTGGAAACAGGTATGACCTTTGATTTCAAAAAGGAATACAAAGAACTCTATAGTCCTAAAAATAGGCCAGAGATCGTAGACGTACCTAGCGCAAATTATATAGGTGTGACTGGGCAGGGCGATCCAAATGAGCTAGAGGGAGCGTATCAGCAAGCAATCAGTGTGCTATATGCTGTTGCCTACACTTTAAAAATGAGCTATAAAACCGACTATAAAATAGAAGGTTTCTTCCAATATGTAGTTCCGCCACTTGAAGGGTTCTGGTGGCAGGATAATGTTGTTGGCGTAAATTATGCTGACAAGTCAAGTTTTAACTGGATATCAGTTATCCGTTTGCCTGATTTTGTGATGCAAAAGGATTTTGACTGGGCGGTTGAGGCTGCAACTAAAAAGAAAAAGCTAGATTGTTCATCGGCGCAGTTCATGACTATCGCTGAGGGACTGTGTGTACAGATGATGCATCTAGGGCGGTTTGATGATGAGCCAGCAACTGTTACGGTTATGGATGAATATCTTAAGCAGCACGGATATGTCAATGATCTAAATACAGATAGGCTGCATCATGAGATTTATCTATCAGATGCTAGGAAGGTCGCTCCGGAAAAATTCAAAACCGTAATTAGGTATCCTGTGAAGAAAGCTTAAAATCCTACTGGAACAGCTTAGAAAAGAGAGGGTTATCTACGGTACAGACTTTCCTGCGCTAGCGGCAGTGTTTCTGCATGAAAGCTTATCGTGGATGTACCTGGTCGCTTTGATGGTAATGGTTGCTGGCTCAGGGCTAGTAGTTATCGATACCTTAAGACTTAGTCATGTTCATAGCCATGAACATACGTTTATACATACACATGATGGCACAACTCATGCACATACAGTAAGCCACTCACATAGGCACAATCATTACTTCAATGAAGATAAGCACAGTCATCATCACGACGTCACAGAATTAGAAAAGTTGCCTGGCGCTAGGCATGTATAATGCCTAGTAGGTGCTGAAGTAACTATCAGGAGGCCACAAAGATGGGTTTACGAGCAGGGTACCAGTATTTAAGCGACGAAAACTTAACAGAGCTTAAAGCTTGCAGTGGTGACGAGGAAGTCTTCGATTACCTTGAAGCTATCTGTGCAGACTCAGATGACGATTTTGCAGATATGCTTGACATTGACAAAATGTGGGACGTTTTGCACTTCACGCTCACCGAGGCGGACGACAATATGCCAGAGCATGTTAAGCCACTTAGCGAAGCCGTGATGGGGGCGACCCCGATCGAAGACATCGAAAATCATGTTGCCTACACTGATAAGTCCGAGATTGCTGCAATCGTAGCAGCACTTGATGCCTTCAACATAGACAAAGCTATGGAAGCTTTCAGTATGGAAGCATGCGCGGTAGAAGAGCTATATCCAAATATCTGGGACCGTGAAGACGAAACAGAAGAAATCAAAGAAGAACTACTGGACTGCTTCACAAATATGCGTGCTTTCTACCGTAAAGCACTAGAAACGAACAGTAATGTACTAGTCGGCATTTACTAAACTACCTAATTGAATGTTGTGAGGTAAAAATGACTGATACCTATGAACAGCTAAAAAATTTGTTTGAAGATGAGCAAACGATTGACGATCTTTGGGATTCTGAGGATATCGTCTGGATTGACTGGCGTGAAGATGATGAAGATATCATCAGCTACTTCAATGACTTGCTAGAAGAGCAGGTAGAAGTTCAAACCGTAGATAACGCTAAACCCCACGGTCCTGACATCGTACTAAGCAAGGACGGCAAACAACTCCAGATCCCTTATGGTCAGGAGAAGGATCGAGACACCGCCATTAAATACTTCAACGACTTCGTTAAAGAGGAGTATGGGGTCAGGTGGTTCATGGAAAGTCTAGGCGAAGACACGCTTGGCTTCATCGTGCTACCAGCGGCTGAATGGCAAAAGCTAGAAGATGATTTTGGGGCGCAGATGGTCAGGTACTACTTTGCTCCCATCGATCTTGAGACAAAGATGTTTGACTTAGATGTAAATGAGGTATTCGATCTGGTAGAACTGCGCGCTGCAGCCAAAGAAGCTAAATAAGAGTAATGTCGGCGTTAGCAGCTAAGCCGGCACCAATGCCACAAACGCTGCACTGAACGTTAAAGTTGCTTCGCAACTGTGAATCTAATAAGAGCAGGTGGATCTGTTGGAACAAGCAAAGCCCGTCACTAGCCCGACGCAGCAAGAATGGGAAAATCTTTTCGAAGCCCAGCCGCGCGAAGTTTTGGTGCTCATCGCCGGGGGAAGTAGCGGGGCAGCCAAGTCAAACGGTTTTTGGGAAAACATCGTGCATTTCTTGGCCTACGTAGACTGTGAAACCGGAGTGCTACACAATCTACCTGGTCGCATAGTGTATCCGGTGGCTGATGACGAGCCTGATAAGATCTCTTATCTGCATCTTAAACCTGAAACAATTTATCGCTTAAAAGTACGCCCTAGGTTACCTTGGCAGCTAGAAGAATTTATTCCGCAGCTGCACAACCAGCTACTATTTGTGGAAACTTTGGATGAGCAGGCACCTTGTCCGCAGCTAGAAGAAATACTTGCGCAGTATCTGCAGCCAGTGGTTTTACAAGATGACGTACTGGGGGAGCTGGACTATATTCGCGAGTTCGATTTCTTTGAAGGCAGCGTGGACTGGCTAGGAGAGGAGATTGGCATCTGCCTTGAGGCGGATAAAAGCGATACTGACGCCATAAAGCTAGCGCGCGAAGCGATGAGAACCATGGTCATACAGCAAGACAAGTGGGATGCGCAGCTGCGAAGCTTTGCCGCTAAAGAGCTCACTGAGCTAGCGCGTGACTGGAGTGAAACCGAGGAAGACGCAGCTAAAATCACTGAGGAAACTTTTGCTAAAAGGATCGCCATGGGTTCAATCACCATGGAGCCAGATGGTAGTTTCTGTGTGTTCTTTGGTGATGACGACATGTTCTACGGCCATTGCGTAACTGTGTATGGAAGTTTGAAGGCGGGGTTAGAATCGGCCGACATCCAAGGCTGATAGGGTAGAGCCCGTAAAACCGCGCTAACTAAAAACACTAATCAGTTAGGTATAAGCATGTTGCATGTAGTTTTCTTTGAGCCACGAATTCCAGGTAATACTGGGGCTGCAATTAGGCTCTCTGCCAACTCTGGCTCCATGCTGCATGTGGTGGATCCGTTGTTCGAAATGGAAGATTCGAAGCTGCGCCGCGCGGGTCTGGATTACCACGACCTGGCTAATACCGTGGTTCACGCCAGTTGGGAAGAGTGTCTAGCGCAGTTACCGGGGCGTATCTTCGCTTTTACTGCCCACACTGAGCTGCTATACACAGACGTTGACTACATCGACGGCGACGCCTTGCTGTTTGGTCCTGAACCCACCGGTTTGCCTGATCACATCATGCATCATGAACGTGTCACTGATTTGGTACGTATCCCAATGGTGGATGGTAATCGTTCGCTCAACCTGGCTAACTCTGCGGCTATCGGTTTGTATGAGGCGTGGCGTCAGCTGGGTTTTGCTGGTGGCCACTGAGTAATCTGCTACTAGCGTTGACTAGCTGGGGGGTTCGACGTCGTCGTAGCTGTCTCACAATGCGATAGACTGTTCCAAAAAATTTAGGTTATTTTGCCAGTATGTTCGGCTAATTCCCAACTTTGTAAGTGAGCATCGTAGATGGTGTCCAGTCTTCCAGGCTTAAGACTCCTGGTGGGCAAGGATGCCGCCGATATTCACTAAGGGGAATTAAATGAAAACTCAACCTCGCGCTCTGCGTGGCGCGCTGGCTGGGGTTTGTGCCTTTACGATGCTGGGCCTGGCTGGGCCGGCGGTTTATGCTGAAGACGCTAAAGCAGATGTTGACAGTGTCTGGATTAACACCGCCATGGCCACGCCCGGTGAGAAAGTCAAGATTTGGGCTCAAACTAAGCCAAATGTGGAAGTTAACTTCACGGTTTCTAACCTGGGTGCAACCAAAGCCAAAGACAAAGCTCGCGCCAATAGCAAGGGCATTGCTGTCATTGAATTTACTGTGCCAAGTGCGGACGGCCGTGGCTACCTGGTAGATGCTGAGGCTGGTGGGGCTCACGCCTACACCGGCATTGATGCTTCCAAGAGCTGGACCAGCTACCCGCGTATGGGTTACGTGGGCGATTACAGTTCTTCAGTTTCTAGCCAAGCACAGCTGGGAACCATGGGTGAGCTGGCTCAGAAGTACCACATCAACTCAGTGCAGTTCTATGACTGGATGTGGCGTCACGATGATCCAGTAAAAATGGAAAACGGTAAGGTTGCTGACCGGTGGCAAGACTGGCTGCATCGTCCCGTTGAGAAAAGTGTGGTGCAGGGGTTTATCAAGTCCGCAGATACTAATGGCATAGCCCCCCTGCCTTACTCGATGGCTTACGCAGCTCTCAATGATGACTATGAACAGCACGGCGTGAAAAAAAGCTGGCTGATCAACCGCACCCAGCCCAATAACAAAGGGCAGATGGAAACCAAGCCCTACACCGAAGTCATGTTCATCTACAAAGAAAACGGTGTAGAGAAGTGGCGTTCAGAAGAGCACATTGTCGACGTCGGTGATGCTGCTTGGCGCAACCTGATTGTGCCTCGCTTCAATGACCAGATAATTAAATTAGGCTTCAAGGGCACTCACATCGACCAGCTTGGTTCTGGGGCTCAGACCACCTTTACTAACAGTCGTGGTGAGGTTATTAACTTGCCTTGGGGTTTTGCCCAGCTGGTTAACGACACTGCCGAAGCTACTGGTAAGCCGGTAGGTCTTAACGCAGTTGATGGTTTTGGTGCTAGCGAGCTAGCTAAGTCAAACGCTAGCTACCTCTACACCGAACTGTGGGGTGCCCACGAAACTAAAGCCCAGGTAAAGCAGTATCTGCAGCAGCAGCGTATTGATTCGCACGGTAAGCCTGCGATTATTGCGGCTTATATGAACAAGGGCGAGAACATCGATGACGGTAAGGGTAAGCAGACCTTTAACACTGCTTCAGTGCAGCTTGCTGATGCAGCTTTTGCCGCTAACGGTGCCACTCACCTGGAGCTGGGCCAAAATGGTGACCCGCAGGTAAAGCCTGGTAACTACACCAAGATGCTGGAAGGGCCTTACTTCCCTGACCGCAACCGTTACATGCAGGATGACCTTAAGTACTGGCTGCCCAGTTACTACAACGTAATTACCGCCTACGAGCAGGTACTTTACGGCCCGCAGCTGACTAGCACGGGGCGCACGGTTTCGATTGAGGGCCAGCCCACTTCTACCGACGGCGCCGCTAACACCATTTGGACTAACACCATGCGTAACTCCACTGGTGACGTGCTGCACCTGATTAACCTTAAGGGCGACGACGGCAAGTGGCGTAACGCTACCGGAGAGATTAAGGAACAAAGTAACCTCAAGGTTAAGTATTACGTAGGACAAGATGGGGTACCTGCCCGCATCAACCTGGTCAGCCCCGACATTGACGGTGGCGCCGCCAAGGACTTGAGTTTCACCAAGGGTACTGACGCCAAGGGCACCTACATTACTTTTACGGTTTCTAGCCTGAAGGTGTGGGACTTTATCTACATGATTAAGGGTAACGGCGAGGGTGCTAACACTCGCGTAGTTAACGCCAACTCTGGCCTGTGCATGAACGTGCGTGACGGCAAGCTGGCTAATGGAACTCAGGTAGAGCAGGTTAACTGCGACGCCAATTCCTACAGCCAGAACTTCCAGTATGTTGACGGTCAGCTGCGTTTGGCCGGTAAGAACCTGTGCGTGGATATTAAGGAACACCGTAATGTTGACGGGGCTGGTATTCACACCTGGGAGTGCAACAGTGCTTTGAAGTCACAAAAGTGGCAGTACACCTCTGCAGGCCAATACCGTAACCCTGAAACTGGTAAGTGCCTTGGTGTAAGTGGTGACTCTAAGCAAAGCGGAGCGCCAGTACACCTGTGGACTTGTCACAGTCGCGCCTCGCAGCGTTGGACTAACCCCAACTAATAGCCACAACTAACAAGCCGTGGGGCTCCTAGACAATGTCTAGGAGCCCCG
>CAJZDJ010000022.1 GCA_915063485.1 uncultured Actinomyces sp. | reverse complement strand
CCAAATACGCCCAGCCGTATAGATCACCATATAGGCCCACATACTCACTCCCCCACGCCAGTTAAAGCGCCGCCCCAGCCACACCAACGCCGCCGCCCCAGCCAGGTTCCATAGTGCCTCATACAAGAAAGTAGGGTGAAATAAGGTGCCTGGAGCGTAGCCTGCAGGCAGATGCTCTACGTCAATACGCAGCCCCCAAGGCAAAGTGGTTGGGGCACCAAAAAGCTCCTGATTAAACCAGTTACCCAGGCGCCCAACTGCTTGGGCCACCAGCAGTGTGGGGGCCAGTGCCTCAGCAAAAGTACCCACCTCAAGTTTGCGCCTACGCAGGTAAAGCCACGCCGCCAGGGCGCCGGCACCAATCCCGCCCCAAATCCCAAGGCCCCCATGCCAAACTTGCGGAATCAGAGCCAGATTCCCCTCGGGCCCAAAATAGGCATCTGGAGAGGTAATCACGTGATATAAGCGCGCCCCCACAATGCCGCAAGGCACCGCCACCAGCGCCGTATCAAGCACCACGTCCTTTTGCCCACCGCGAGCGCGGTAGCGTTTATCGCCCCACCATACGCAGATGAAGATGCCGGCCAGGATGCATAGGGCGTAGGCGCGGATGGGGATGGGGCCTAGGTGCCAGATGGCGTTGCTGGGTGAGTCTATGGCGGTGGGGAGGGTGAGCAGTTGGGGGGTGTTCATAGGTTTTTTTCGCGGGTTAGTTTGTGTAGGGCGGGGTGGGATCCGGCTGACACTAGGTTGGAGACGAATTGTTGTATGTCGGTGGAGAGTATGGCGGCTTGGCCTACTACCACTACGTTGGCGCCGTCTTTTGCGTATTGCATGACGTCGTGGGGGCCGCGTACGCCGCCGGCGGCTACGCGTATTACGCGGTTTCCTAGTACGTCTGCGATTTGGGCGAAGAGGGTAGGGTCGATTTGTCCGGTGACGTAGTCGCGGGCGTCGACGCTGATCATTTGGGCGCCTAGGGCCATGGCTTGGAGGGCTTCACGTCGTGAGCGGACTTGGACCATTGAGGTCATGCCTAGTTGGTGGGTGCGTTCGATGAGGCTTTCGAGGGCGATTTCGCTTTGGGCCTGCATGGTGAAGGTGATGCCGTCGGCGCCGTGGGCGCGGGCTTCGTGGATTTGGTAGGTGGTTACGGGTAGGTCGTTGACGATTATGGGGGCGTCTACGGCTTTGGCGACGGCGTCGAGTTGTTTGATGGAGCCTCGGTAGCCGCCTACTTGGGTTACTACTGAGATTACGCTGGCGCCTGCGGCTACGTAGGTGCGTGCGAGGGTGGCGGCGGCGGGGACTTGGCCTAGGGAGACGAAGGTGGCTGAGGCGGTTTTTACTTCGGCGATGATTTGTACAGGGCGTTCTTGGCTGGCGAGGGTGTGCGCGATGTTGCGTGCGGGTTGGGCTTGGGCGGCGAGTTCTTTGAGTTGGGCCAGGCTTACTTCACGTTCACGGCGTTTTTGAGCTAGGCGCACTGCGGCAACAGCGTCCATGAGCCTGCGCTTTTGTACTATTTCCACCACACCCACGTCCCTATAATCGAGCTCACAGGGGTTTGAAAGCAAATCGGCTGGTCGCGTTAGGCTGTGAAGGTGAGTGGTTTGTGGGTTTTTGTTGATGGTTTTACTGGTAGTGGTAAGAGCACTGTTGGGGCTGCTTTGGCGCGTGAGTTTGGGGGGCGCTTGGTGGCTTTGGATGATTGCGTGCAGGGTTGGGATGCTTTGGCTGGCTCTATGGAGCAGGTGGCGGTGGCTTTGCGGGGTTTGGCTGGGGGTGGCCGGGCGGTTTTGCCACAGTGGGATTGGGTGGCGATGGCGCCGGGTGAGCCTTTGGTTTTGGGTTTTGAGCCGGTGTATGTGTTTGAGGGTAGTGGGGCGTTGTATTTGGCGTATTTGCTTAGGGACCTGGGGGTGCGTATGCGTAAGGTTTGGGTTCAGGCGCCAGATGGGGTGCGCCATGAGCGGATTGCTAGGCGTGATGATTACCAGTGGGATGTGGCTAATTGGGAAGCCCAGGAGCGCTTTTGTAAGCGTTCCTGGGCTGGTTTGGATGGTTTTGTTGATCAGGTGATTGTCAACCAGTGATTGCCGCGCCGGGCCTGCCTGTTTGCCTGCCGCCGACCCCGTTTGTTTACCTGCCACCGAGCCTGCCTGTTTGCCCGTTTGGTTTGGGGCTTGGCGCTATTTAGCGGCGCGGCCGGTTATTTGCGTTTGTTGGCGGTTTTGCTGGGGCTGGCAGAGGGTAGGGCGCTGGGGCTGACGGTTACCTGGACGTTGTCGTCAGCGTTGGTGGTGGCCGTGGCGGTGGCGCTGGCGTTACCAGAGTGGTCGATGGCTAGCACGTCGATAACCATGGCTACGGCCCCGTCTCCGCGGGCTTGTTCACTGGGTAGGGTCAGTAGCACACGTGAGCCTACGGGCACGTCCACTAGGTGTTCGGCGACGCCTTTGAGGGTGTTACTCATGTCGATTACGCCGGGGGCGTCTGCGGGGTTCCAGGAGCTGGAGATGACTTTGGAGTCTTTCCAGTTGATTAGGCTGTAGCGGGCGATGACGGTGGAGTCGGCGCGTACCTGTTCGCCTTTACCTACCAGTAGTGAGTAGATCTGTGACTGGGTGGGTTCAGCTACCCCGCTTAGAGCTACGGTTACTTGGTCGGTGCCTACGGTTACTTTGGGGGCGCTGGCGTCAGCGCTGGCTGGGGTGCCAGTGGCCACGGTGGGTAGCACGTCTACTACGGTGATTTCTTCGGTAGTGGCCCCGTTGTTGGTTACGGGGGCGCGTAGTACTAGGCGTGAGCCTTCTTTTACACCCTCAAGGTTGTTTAGCAGGGTTTGGCCGACTTTTTCGTCTAGTAGCCCAGAGTATAGGCGTACTCCACGTCCGCCAACGGTGGTGTTTTTACCGTCTTGGCCCGAGAATGTAGCCAGGTTTAGTAGCATGCCTTGGCCTTTAACTAGGGCGCGGCCGGTGCCTTTAACTAGCTCGTCTTTAATGACTTTATCTACCGGGCTTAGGGGGTGTTTTAGATTCAGTACCGGGATGGCGCCCACGTTGCCTGAGATAGTCATGGCGTCAGCTAGTGGCGCGTCAGCGCTTAGCTGCGCGTCGGTAGCTTTAGCTGAAGACATTTGGGGGTCTTGGCCACCCGATACCAGCACCGGAACTATCACCATAAGGGCGACTAGCACTATTGCCCCTAGTAGGAACCAGATTCCTTTAGGGCGTTTGCGTCCTAGCGTGGCAGTAACTACACGCTGGGCTTGGGTAACGTTAGTGGGGTCGTTTGCGCTGCGGGCGCTACGAGGTTGCTGTTCCACTTACACTCCTGTGCCTTGCCAAAAAGGGTCTATCTGCGAGCTTTGCAACTCGCTGAGTAGTTTATCCACTCGCCAGTCACTATTTGCTAGCGGATCAAGCAGCTCAAACTGGTGGGCTGAGCCGTCTTCAAGTTTGATGTTAACCCAATCGGCTTTAACTAGGCGCCCTGCCCTCTGCGCAGCTTCAATAAGTGAACCTCGCAGGTGAGCGCGGGTAGTGGCGGGAGCTGTGGGGCAATTAGCTTTATTGGCGTCAATGAAAGTGGCTAGGGCCCCGCTGCGCTCTAATTTAGTGCGCAGCCCACTTGCTGGGTCTAGATCATGGTAGGCCAAAGCTAAACGTTTTAGCCGCACATCATTTGGCGCTAGCTGGTGGCGGTTGGCGTAGGCCTGCAGTAGTTTCTTTTTCGCCGCCCAATCCACCAGGTGAGTGACCTTTTCCCAATCACCGGCGCTAATGGCCTTTAGGCAGGTACGCCAAATGTTTAACACCTGGGTTTGCCAAGGGTCTAAATCCAGCTCAGTTTGCGCATATTGGCTTAAGCGTTCTAAGAATTCGCCTTGAATTTGGGCTGCGCCTAGACGCCGTCCATCAGCTAAATCCACCTTAGTGGCGCCGCGTAGATCTTTAGAAACCTCCCGGATAGCTTTAGGGGCGTTAGCCAAGGTTAGATCAGAAAAATCTTGGCCATGCTCAATAGCGTCCAACAGCAAATCCACGCTGCCTACCTTGAACAAGGTCATGGCTTGGCTCAGGTTGGAATCAGCCACAATGATGTGTAGGCGCCGCCATTTATCACCCTGGGCGTGGGGTTCATCGCGGGTGTTAATCATGGGGCGCGAGCGGGTAGTGGAGTTAGCCACCTCATTCCACATTTGGTCGGCGCGCTGAGACAGGCGATAGCTGCCATCATCAGCCAGCCAGCCGGCCCCACTGATCAGTTGGCGGGTAACCAGGAAGGGCAGCAGGCTACGGGCCTGGCCCCAATAGTTATCGGTGCGCGCCAGCAGATAGTTTTCGTGGCAACCATAACCATGACCGGCCTGGTCGCGGTTATTTTTAATGATGTGTAGTTTTTGGCCTTCCAGGCGCTCATTAGCTTGCCCAGCCAAAGACTGCACCAGCTGGTCACCGTAGCGCTCTTGGATAAGCAGATCCTCTAGGCGGTCACATTCAGCTGTGGCGTATTCGGGGTGGGAACCCACATCTAAATACAGCCTCCCACCACTGGGCAAAAACACATTCGTGCTGTTATAGCGCCGGTTTATGGGCTCAAACAGGACCCTAGCCCGCTGCTCCGCATCCATCTGGCCCCCCTGAGCGGTTAGCGCATACTCGGTTTCTAAACCAAATACGCGCCGGCTAGGGGCGCGAGTAGTCACTGTCCACCCTTTTGGATGAAGCTGTCTACGAACTCCTGGGCGTTTTCCTCCAGCACCGCGTCAATGTCATCAAGGATGTCGTCAAGATCTTGAATTTCAATCTGCTCTACCGGCTCTTGCCACTGGCTGCTTGAGCCCTGCCAACTAGCGCGGCTGGCATTAATTTGATTTAGGCTGTCCACTTAAACTTCCTTGATGTTTTAGCTGCTCATGTAAGTATTGGGTGATGTTTGGCTCAGGCCGCAAAGATTTCAAACTCAGCCGCACTATATGCGGCCAGCCCGGCGGCTGGTAAAGAATCGAGGTCCACGAAGCCCCCACCGTATGCTCCAAATTGGCTACCGCCCAGCCACGCAAATAAGCGCGCGTATCTGGCGGGGCATTACAGACGGCGTCGGCCACCTCAGAAGGGGAAGCTAGACGCATAATGCGCCCACCGGCATCTAGTCGCTTAATAATGGCCCCGTCCACCTCACCCCATTGAATATCAAGGGCCGCCAGACGCGGATGATCCCAGCCGATACGCCCACGCCAACGCAGGCCCTGACACAGCTGATATTTAGCCACCCACTCCACACAGTCAGCCACAGTGGAAATATCGCTAGCTAAACCATCCAACACTCTTTGCCACAGTTCAATCACCTGTGCGGCGCTACCAATCTGGCTGGCCTCAAGTCCCCCAAACTGGTCCACACAGGCTGCCTTGACAGCGTCTAACAGCTTTTGTTGAATCTGCAGGGCACTAAAATCTCCCCCAGCCGTGCTCAGCTTGGCTTTCAAAGTCAAGTCACGTGAAACCTTGTGACACTGGGCTACCACGTCTCCCACTAGCAGTAGCGGATGCAACACCTGCGGCTGGGTTTCTAGCAGCCACAACGCCAGATTAGTGATACCCACCTTCAACAAAATCGGTACATCAAAACGGTTAGCGTCACCGCTGATTACATGGATACGCCGCCAAGCACGCCCATCGGCGTGGGGCTCGTCACGCATATTTAGCAAGGGGCGGGCATAGGTGGTTTGTAAACCCACACTGGTGTGGATGTAGTCGGCGCGCTGCGAAATCTGGAAGCCGCTTTGCTCGCTGCGCTCACCTAAACCCACCCGGCCGGCGCCAACTACTATTTGGCGAGTAACTAGCACCGTGGCCAAAAGTGAATTAAGCAGATCCAGGGGCAGGGCGCGGCTAACTAAATAGTTTTCGTGCGCACCCCAAGTGGCACCCTTACCATCGACATTATTTTTGTAGGCATGCACCTGCACCCCCTCAGCTTTAAGCTGGGCTAGCGCCTGGGCAGCTATCAGCTCTCCGGCCCGATCCCACACCATGGCCGCAAATGGGGTGGTGCATTCAGGGCTGGAGTATTCAGGGTGGGCGTGATCCACATAGAAACGCCCCCCATTAGCTAGCACCAGGTTAGTTAGGGCCTGTCTTTGCAGCTGCTTACCGGTACGCAAACTAGCCCCCGGCGGCAGGGCCTGCTCAGCGGCCAGGTCACGCACCACTTCGCCAGCGCCCACCCCGGGCACGCCCCAGTCACACAGTCCACCAGCTAGGCTTTGTCCCGCGCCACCAATCCCCTGGTTTAAACAGGCGCCCGCAGAGAGTGCAGTGGGCGCAGAGGGCTGTCGACAATCAGCGCTGCCCCCTATCTGGCTGCCATCGCTGGCGCTCGCAGGGGCGCTAGGAGCTAGGCTGCCAGGTAAATCAGTTAGTAAAGAAGCGTCAGCTAAATCGCGCGCCAGGCGCCCACCACGCAGGTCAGCTAGGGGATCTTCATCCTCATAATCCCAGCGCACCGCCTGGCTCCAACGCCCCGCCCGCGAAAAAGGTGCATAGGCGGCCACGCTTCGCGCCGACAGCTGCATAGGGTTCATGGCGCAGCCGGGGGCTGAGATACCAAATTCGGTTTCTAAACCCACCATGCGCCGAGCTGGATCTGGCGTGTGCATCAGTGCTTAGCCCGCTTCACACTACGCACCATCACAGGCCTCTCCCCCAGCTGGCGTAGCCAGCCCTCAGAGTCAGTGCTGGCGTTAAGCTCTTCTTGTTCACGCCCTGCCTGCGCCACTGCCTCCAGCAGCAAAGAGGTGCTAATACCACCCTCAGCCCCAGCTAGTTCACGTTTAATCGCTAAAGTCTTGGCCCTAGCCACCACCGCCGCCAGGTAGGCGCCTGAGATTAGCTCACTGGCGTACACCTTGCGGCAGGCACCATTAACGTAGGTGATTTCCAAAATCTCGTTAGCATGGCTAGAGGCATACAGTGCCTCCACGGTGGCGCCAATCATGATCTGTAAAGCATCTTGTCTGCTGCCGGCGCGCGCCAACTCACTAGAGGCAATTGGTAACTGCCCAGTTAGGTGCTTAGCTAAAATCTCGCCGGCAGCAAGCTTATCGGGGCGACCAATATAGATTTTTACATCTAGTCGCCCCGGCCGCAGCACTGCCGGATCAAGCATGTCTTCACGGTTAGTGGCGCCAATAATCACCACATTGTTAAGGGCCTCAACCCCATCTATTTCCGCCAGCATCTGGGGCACAATCGTGCTTTCCATATCTGAAGAAATACCCGAGCCACGCCGGCGCAGCAGCGCCTCCATTTCGTCAAAGAAAATCACCACCGGGCGCTGCTCATCAGCTAGACGCCTAGCCTGCTCAAAAATGGTGCGGATTTGGCGTTCGCTTTCACCCACGTATTTATCAAGCAGCTCAGGGCCTTTAATGTTGAAAAATGCGGCCTCGCCTTGCCCCCTAGCGTGCGCCAGGGAGGTAGCCACAGCCTTAGCGATAAGGGTTTTACCGCACCCAGGCGGCCCGTACAGCAGTACGCCTTTAGGGGCCGAAAGGTTATAGGAGCGATATAGCTGCGGGTGAGTAAAAGGCAGCTCAATGGCGTCACGCACGGCGCCAACCGCGTCAGCTAAACCACCAATTTCCTCAAAAGAAATATTGGGACTGTCGGGCACAATCAAATCCTGCACACCGGTGCGTTCAATTAGGCCCAGCGCCAAGTCTGCCTCCAGGTGAGCGCAAAGCATATCCCCACTACGCAGCGGCTGCTCCAGATTTTCGCGTTGCAAACCGGGCGCCAGTTGCAGCACCTTACTAGAGCCTGAGGAAGTAGTTACCAGCACCCGCTCACTATCGAGGCGCTCGCTGACATACACCGCCTCACCCATATTCATGGGTTCACTTACCCCCACCACCACTTGGGAAGAGTTAATTAGCAGCTGGGCGCCGGCGTCAATCTTCTGCTCGGTAACGCTAGGGTGCACCGCTAAGCGCATACGCCGCGCCCCCACCATGGCCTCTAGCGCCACTAGCTGTTTGTTTTCATAAAACAGCCCCGTACACACCGCATAACTAAGGGGCGGCTGGCGTAGCTTTTCTAGTTGACTATCAACCTGCTCTAAACGCTGTTTGGCGCGTTTTAAACCCGCCGCCAATCGCTCGTTTTTAGCCGCCAAACTGGCAGCTTCAGCCTGCAACTGGCGTACCTGGCCAACTAGCACTAGCGGGTCAACTTTTGCTCTAGCCATGCTTTTGAAAGCTACTCCTTAAAAGCGGGGCGCTGGACAGCGTCTAGCCCCAAAGTTTGTGCTACCTGATCAGTTAGTGCCCCACGGGCGCTGGTAGCTTGCACATTTACTTCAGTGGCGTCGTCGGGCTGCTTAACCAGGCAGTCACGTAGCACCTTGCGCACTTTACGGTCTGTGCTGGTGCGCTCGTCGACGTCGTCGGCTACCCAGTAACCAGACTCGTCATAAGCCCCACCCCTACCGGTTTGACGGCGGCTAAGGGGCTTAGAGCCGGCCGCTAAACGACGGGCTAAAACCAAGAAGCCGGTGTGCCCCACCATACGGTGATCGGGGCGCACCGCCAAACCATCTACATGCCAGCCACGCGACATGGTTTCCCAAGCCAGCGGCTCGCTAAAGCTCTGAGTGCCTCGCAGCGCCTCAACCGTGCGCGACATCTGAGTGACGGTAGCCACATAGGCGCAAAATACGCCGCCGGGAGCCAATGCCCGGGCGCTTTGCTCCACGTTCTCCCAAGGAGCCAGCATGTCTAGCACCACTCGGTCAATCGAAGCATCCTCCACCAAATCAGCTACCACCTGGGCAAAGTCACCGCTATGTAGCTGCCAGGCACGGTGGTGGCGGCCAAACCAGGCGTCAACATTGGCGGCGGCAATGCGGGCAAAGTCTTCACGGCGCTCAATGGAGATAAGTTTGCCTTCTTCCCCAATGGCGCTTAGCAGGCTCATGGTTAGCGCCCCTGAACCCACCCCGGCCTCTAGCACGCGGGCGCCGGGGAAAATATCGGCCATGGCCACAATATTTCCCGAATCTTTAGGGTAAACCACTTGAGCCCCGCGCGGCATGGATAAAACATAGTCAGCTAGCAGCGGGCGCATAATCATCAGTTCATGGCCACTAGCGGTTTCAATGACGCTACCCTCGTTTAACCCCACAATTTCACTGTGGTGCAAATTGCCGCGTACCGACTGGAAATAGCCGCCTTCTTCAAGCACAAAGGTGCTCATGCGCTTTTTAGTGTCGGTGATCTGGACGCGCTCACCATAGCGCAACGGCCCACGCCGCCCGTCTTGGCCCAGGCGCTGCTGGGTGGCTACTTTGGCTACCTCACGCTTAGCCCGAATGACAGTGGCTGCTACCTGATCTAGGGCCGGCTCAGCCTCGGGGGGCTGGGGGCTGTTTTCGATTTCCTCACTCATCCCCACCAGTGTAAGGGCTACCTAATTGCCACCAGTATTGCTGGGACATAGGTCACTAGCTTGCTAGCTAATAGGGAAATAGTGCGCCTCCCTTAAAACTAAAGGAGGCTAGGGTTTGTTAATTTTGTAGGTATGGATGGGCATTTAGATACTTCACCCAAAACCACTATGGCCGACGGCGCCGCAGGCTCGGGTACCGCTGCAGCCGACGGCGCGGCAGGCTCGGGCCCCCAGCCCAGCTTGAGCCCCAGCCCTGCGGGCGGCAAACGTAACGCCCTGTCTCCCTCGCGGGTAAAAGATTTTAAGCAATGCCCGCTGCTGTTTAGGTTTCGCTGCGTAGATCGCCTTGAAGAGCCCGGCTCTCTGGCTACCCACAAGGGCACGGTGGTACATGCAGTGCTCGAAGACCTATTTGATCTACCTGCCGCCCAGCGCACCGAAGCCGCCGCCCAGGCCATGCTTGAGCCCCACTGGCAGGCCCACCGTGAGGCTAACCCGGCGGTTATGGATCTATTTGCTGACCCCAGCCAGGTAGAACCCTGGTTGGAGCAGGGGCGCGCACTTATTTCTAACTACTTCCGCATGGAACTGCCTCAGCGCCTAGAGCCGGCCCAACGTGAGCTGTTCGTGCAGGCTAAAACCGATTCAGGGCTGCTACTGCGCGGCTTTGTGGACCGGCTAGATGTGGCCCCAAATGGGGCTATGCGGGTAGTTGACTATAAAACCGGTAAAGCCCCCGCCCCGCGTTTTATCGCTGAAGCCCTATTCCAGCTGCGTTTTTATGCGCTGGTGTTAAAGCGGATGCGTGGGGTTATGCCGGCGCGTTTGCAATTGCTTTACCTTAAAGACACCAAAACGCTAAGCCACGACCCTCACCCTAGTGAACTTATCGAGGTTGAGGAGCAATTAGAGCAAACTTGGAACGAAATTTTTGCCTGCGCCCAGCGCCAGTATTTCCCACCGCGTAAAAGTGTTTTATGTGGCTGGTGTGCTCACCAGGAGTTTTGCCCATTATTTGGGGGCAAAGAGCCCCAGATGCCAGTAGAGAAGTTGAGTTACATGCTCAGCGCCCATGACTAAATTGCTAACCTTTGCCTATGGAGTATCGCCAGTTAGGACGCAGTGGGTTACGGATCTCTTCGCTAGGTCTGGGCACAATGACATGGGGCAACGACACTGATGCCACTAGTGCCCGTGAACAGCTGGAATTATTCGTAGATAAGGGCGGCACACTGGTTGATACGGCTGCCTCATATGTGGGTGGCGACAGTGAAAAGCTGCTGGGCCAGCTGCTGGCTAAGCACATTTCGCGCCGTGAAGTGGTGCTGGTGTCTAAGGCTGGGGTGCGTTCGTGGCGTACCGGTAAGCGTAGCGCGGTTACTGACGCTGGGCGCGGCACGCTGCTAGACACGCTCGATGATTCTTTGGCACGCTTGGGCACTGACCACCTGGATTTGTGGCTGGTGCAGATCCCCGACTACTACACGCCCATGGAGGAGACAGCCTCGGCTTTAGAGATAGCTGTGCGTAGTGGTCGCACCCGCTATGTGGGAGTGTCTAACTATCCTGCCTGGGCTGCGGTGCATATGGCTGATCTGCTTGGTAGCGCTATTGGTATGGCCGGGGTGCAAACTGAGTATTCCCTGCTTAACCGTAGCGCTGAGCAGGAGTTGATTCCTGCCGCCCAAGAACTGGGTTTTGGGATTATGGGTTGGTCTGCTTTGGGGCGCGGGGTGCTTACCGGCAAGTACCGTAACGCCACTCCCCCTGACTCACGTGGTGCCTCGGCGCATTTGGCTGGGTTTGTGGCCCCGTATTTGAACGACGACGCCGCCCGCGTGGTTAATGCGGTGGCGACGGCGGCTGCGGGCTTAGAGCGTAGCCCACTTGAGGTGGCTTTGGCTTGGGCGCGTGGCAGTGATGGGATTGACT
Source organism: uncultured Actinomyces sp. (assembly GCA_915063485.1). GTDB lineage: Bacteria > Actinomycetota > Actinomycetes > Actinomycetales > Actinomycetaceae > Actinomyces. Next base: position 11,725 of record CAJZDJ010000022.1, on the reverse strand, counting down.
GTTCGATAGTTGGCGCGCGCAACACCCACCAGCTGCGCGACATACTGGCGGCTGCAGACCTGCAGCTAGAGCCTCAGATCCGGCATGTGTTAAACGAGGTTAGTTAAGGCTTTTCGTTTTCCTCGTCGTCCTCGTCTTCATCGATGTCTTCGTCGTCGTCAAAGTCTTCGACGTCGTAATCTTCGTCCTCGTCGTCTTCGTAGTCTTCTTCATCAAAGTCGTCGTCTTCATCAGCGTCGACAATGTCCAGGGGAAGCTCGATACCAAAGGCGGTGAACAGGGCGTCGTCGTAGGTGAAGAAGGCGTCAGCGAGACGGTCTTCAGCGGCGATTACTGCCGGCGAGAATTCGTCGCCGGTGGAGGATGCTTCAAAGTGTTGCTCTAAAGCGGCAATGAGTCGGTTAAGTGCTGCGCGCGGATCTGTAGCCATATGCCAAGGTTAGCGAGATTTTCTCCCCCGCGCAGCGATTAGGTAATAATCAGTTGTAGTTTGCCGGCTGTAGTTTGTGCCTTGGCCAGGGGATATTAACCCCGGGCCAAGGCACAAAAGCTGCTTTTACTCGTTTAGACCTAGCTGCTCGCGCACAAAGTCCACAAACAGGTCTTCACCCTTGATGCGGCTGGTTTCTTCAGGGCCAACCACCACGCGTACGCCGTCGCGCAGAATCTGGGAGGCGCCGCCGTCGGGGCCCAGAGGTAAAATCACCCATTCTTTAGCCGGGCGGTAGCGCTTGGTGGGTGCGCCGCCAGCAATAATGGATTTGATGTTGGTAGCTACCACTTCGGCGTGTGCGCGGGCGGCGTCGGCGCGCTTAGATTCACGCACGTCGGTTAGGTCGCCGATAGCCCACACGTGGGGGTGGTCGATTACGCGCAGGTATTCATCCACCCGGATAGTGCCGTCATAGTGGCGGATGTCGGCGTAGGACTGGCCTAGGAAGGAGCTGGCTACTCGCGCCCCGTAGGCACGGAACCAAATGTCGGCTTCAATGGTGCGCCCAGCCTTGGTTTCCACGGTGAAGGGAGACAAGGTGGCCACATCCGTGGAAGGCAGGTAAGCCAGCTTGTCGCCGGTAATAATTTCTACGCCGCGATCAAGTAGCTGGGCGCGGATGGCTTCACGCAGTTCACTCTTGTAGTCGCTGGAGCACAAAATATCGTCGGCGCTCTCAACCATGATTACGTGCAGGTCAGGGAAGGCGGAGGTGATTTCACCAGCTAGCTCCACCCCCACTGCGCCGGCACCCAGAATCAGTACCCGCCTGGCAGCCGCTAGGGCGTCATTGGTGCGGGCAATACGGGCCTTGGCCACCGCTGAGGGTGAATCCATGTGCTTAGCCGGGAAGGGGTAGGCCGTACCGGTAGCCAAAATCAGCTGGTCAGCTTCGATTACCTGACCATCGGAGGTGCGCACGGTGGTGCCATCTACGCTCATGGCGGTGGCATGAACTACGCGACCATTTTTAAGCAGGTGATCGTAGGGCAAGAAGATTTTTTGTGCCCAGTCGGGGTCAACCGTGGCGCGCAGCGCTGCCGCATGGTTAACGAAAGTGTCTTTTTGTTCGATCAGAGTTACTTCGGCACACTCGTCTAGGGCTTTAGCTGCAGTGATACCGCCATAGCCACCACCGACAATAGTGACGCGAACCATAATACTTCTCCCGGGTAAATAGGTTGGGTGGCCATGCCGCGTCGCTTGCGGCGGCCTTAGTTAAAGCCTAGCGCACCTAGGCCTTAAGTCCACGGTTTTACTGAAGCCTAGTTGTGCGCTTAGCCTCAGCCATGCAGCGAAAAGACCGACTTTAGGCCGGCTACGAGCTTACTTAAGGCTGCTACGAGCTTACTCATCGGATGATCAACAGAGTCATATCTACGCCGCAACCATAGGCCAATTAGCGCCCCTAGCGCTGAAAGCTGCATTAGCACTGAAGGCGACACCACCTGGCGCGAGTACAGCTCACTAAAGTATTTCATTGTAATGGGGTCCAGGTTAACTATAGAAAGCCTTATTAACTCATCGCTAATGTCTTCAAGCAGACGTTGGTTTCCCTCATAATCGAACGTTAACCAGGCAAGTAGCATGGCTACCAGTGCCACCAGCGGATAGGCAAAGTGGGGCCTTATCTCGCGCACTATAAACCCACAGATAAAAGTCAACAGCAACATGGACCCTCCCAGCAGACCAAATTCTGCTACGCGTATCAGCGCCAGTAACCACCACTGGGGTCCGGTATCTAAGGCCTCAAAAGAGTTGGTCCTTTTAAACACCTCGTTATAAACCATCAGGCCACAGAAGTAAAAGAACCCAATCCAAGCTACATATACGATACAGATAAAGGCAGAAGTATTCGTGCCATCGTTGAAATAGGGAACAGGGTCAGGGCCATCTGCAGCAGTCTTTTTGTGGCTTACTCGCTTTGGGGCATCGCTTTCAGCGCCAGAGGATTTTCTAGCCTTCTGCTCTACCTGCTCCACAGTGTCAAACGCCTTGCTAATTTCTGCCGGATCCACCAGGGCCTGCTCACAGTCAGCAAAAGCTTGCGTTAACTGCCTTTTTGCAGCTAGCGCCGCCGGTGAAACTTCATCGGCGGCGCTAGCAGCTTGATACTGCCTAAGAGCAGCAATTAAACGGTCAAGTGAGGCTCCAGGGTCAGTCTCCATGTCCTAACCATAGCCTCATGTATGTGCCTAGGCACATATTTAGGCTAAACCACGGCGCTTGAGTAGGTGCTCCAAGCTGGGCTTACGTCCTGCAAAGCGCTGGTAGCTAAGGGCCGCCTCGCGGCTGTCGCCACGGCTGAGGAACTCATCGCGGAAGCGCTGACCAGCCTGACGGTTAAGTCCGCCGTCGTTGTCAGCCTCAGTGCCAATCGCGCCCAGGCCAGCGGTGCGGAACCAGGCCACAGCGTCGGCGTCCATAACTTCGCTCCAAATGTAGGCGTAGTAAGCGGCGTCGTAGCCCCCACCAAAGGCGTGGGAGAAGTAGGCGGTGCGGTAACGCGGCAGCACTAGGGCGTCGTCGATACCAGCCTGGGCTAGTGCCTGGTGTTCAAACTCCTCCACCTGCTCAGCCTCGGTGGGTACCTGCTCGGGGGCAAGCTGGTGCCAAGCCTGGTCTAGCAGGGCCGCGCCTAGGTACTCGCTGGTCATGTAGCCCTGGCCGAAACTACCCTGGGCCCGCAGCTGCTCTAGCAGGTTGGCGGGCATAGGCTCGCCGGTTACGTGGTGGCGGGCGTAGCGGGCCAGTACCTGGGGGTGCAGCGCCCAGTTTTCGTTGACCTGAGAGGGGAACTCCACCACGTCGCGGGCTACGTTAGTGCCGTTAACTGACGGATAGTAGGTAGCCCCAAACATGCCGTGTAGGGCGTGGCCAAACTCGTGGAAGCAAGTAATTACGTTGTCCCAGCTGAGCAAGGTGGGTCCAGAAGCGGGCTTGGTGATGTTTAGGCAGTTAATGATGATCGGCTTGGTGTCAGTCAAGGCGCCGGGCTCATTAAAAGTATTCATCCAGGCGCCACCGGACTTACCGGCGCGGGCGTAGTAGTCACCCACAAATAGCGCCAGCACACTGCCATCAGCTTCGCGCACTTCCCATACACGCAGGTCGGGATCATACATGTGAGCGGCCAGGTCTTCACGCTCGTGGAAGGTGATGCCGTAGAGGCGGTTGGCGGCAAAGAAAACACCGTCAATGACGTTATTTAGCTCCAGGTAGGGGGCCAAAATCTCGTCATCCACACCGAACAGTTCTTTACGTTCGGCTTCCTCATAGCGCAGCCAGTCTGCGGTGGTGAACTCGACGCCGGGCTCAACCTGAGCCATGCGCTGGGCTAGACGCTGTCCATCACGGCGGGCGTTAGCCATAGCCGGGCCGGCCAGGCGCGCAAGCATGGCGTTTACAGCCTGCGTGGTTTTCGCTGCAGATTCTGCGGCCACACTAGCGGCGTGGTGTTCAAATCCCAACAGCTGGGCGCGCTGGGCGCGTAGCTTAGCTAGCTGCTCAACGATCTGACGGGTGTCACGCTCGCCCCCAAAGTTACGGCTCTTAGCCTTGTTAAGCAGGGCTACGCGCTCGTCGTGGCTTTCTAGCGTGGCCAGCTGCGGGGTCAGAGTAAAGTTAGCTACCCCACTGGCGTGGATTTCGTCAGTGACCAGGGTGTGGAAACGCGCCGAAAGCTTAGTGATGGCGGCGTTTAGTTCACGTAGCTTGGCCAGGTCGTGGCCTTCTAGGGCCACGCCGTCGCGCTCAAATTCTTCTACCGCCAAGGTGATTACGCGCTTGGTTTCCTCATCAAATTCCTGGCCTGACTGGGCCAGCTGCTTGTAGCGACGATACATGCGTGCATCTAGCGAGTAGGCGTCTGAGTGCTCGCTCAGTTCGGGAGCTAGGCGCTCTTCTAGGTCATCTAGATCCGGGCAGTAGGTGGCTGAAGTTAGTGCACCTAGAGCGATTAGGGCGCGCTCAAGTAGGGCGCCGCTAAGTTCGCAGGCCACCACGGTGTTGTCAACGGTGGGCGGCTGCGGGTTGGTGGCGATAGCTTCCCACTGGGCGCGCTGCTGGCGCATACCGGCGCGGATAGCGGGTTCAAAGTCTTCATGCTTTAGCACGCTAAAGTCAGGTAGGCCTAGTTCTAGGTCCCAGGGCTTAGCTAGCGGGTTAGCCGGGTCGAGATCGGCCTCCATGGCTGCGATAGTGGCTGAGAAAAGTTCACTCATGTACCTATGTTGGCACACTTGCTCGCTACATATTCGTAATCTTTCGCGCCCCGCGTGCGTCAAGGCCCGACGGCGCCACAAGCTTTGGCTGGTTAAGTCGCCTCTGCTTTGGGTTAGCTCACTAGCGGTTTAGCCAGCGGTCACGCCCCCAGTGGAATAGGTGGCGCAGCCCTAAACCAAGCAGCGCCCCCATCCCAGCACAGGGCAAGGCGTAGCGACTAACTTCCCAGTAGGCGATATCGAGCATCAGCGCGCCGTGGAAGAAAGTGCGCGTGGCGTCTTCAAAAAACAGCATCACCCAGGTGGTTAGCAGCGCCATGGCCACCACAAAGGGGTAGGAAATAAAGGCGCGCACCTGGCGAATTTTTGGCCCGGCACAGAAAAACACAGCTAGCAGCATAAATGGGCCCAGTGAGCCGACCCCGGTGAAGGAATCTAGGAACTGTAGCAATCCTAGTGGGATACGGATTTGGCCCACCGGGGTGTACAGATAAGAGTGCACCACCATATACACAATTAGGATTACTACCTGCGAAAACGTAAACCAGGCGGCGTATTTAGCCAGGGCTAGCCAGGTAGGTACCTGCTCATCTTGCGCCGGGCCAAAGCCAACCGCATGTGAAAAATCAGGGTCGACGGCGTCGTCGTAAGTTACGTTGTCGGGCAAGTGATAGCTGGTCCCCGTAGCGCTGGTATTACCCAATTTTCCCCCTGTAATGCCTTGATGCCCTTATCCTAGTTCAGTGCTGGTGGATTTAACTATTTAGCCAGATTATCCTCAAAATGTCAGCTATTTAGGAGTCAGTTATGAGTGCGTGTCCTACCCTGCCGGTTATGGTCTGCCTGGCACGCATTGTCAGCCAAGGTTTAGTACCAGCTACCAGCGCCACTAGCGTAGTGCAGGCAGTTAACAATCTGCTGGCGGTGCAAGGCCAGCAGGTTTCAGCCCTACCCCACGCCCTATTGGAGCGCGCCGCGAACGCAAAGTTCAGCGATGTAACCACAGCTTTTAACCAGTTAGAGTTGGTGCGCTCGCGACCCATGCGCGGTACCGTGCATATTACTAGCGCCGCTGACTACCACTGGCTTCGGCTAACCCTAAATCAGCGCTCCAACTATAGTTTGCGCAATCAGTCGATTCTAGGGGGCATTAGTGAAACTGAGCTAGAGACCGCTTGGCAGCTGGTTAAAACCCACGCCCCCACGCAGGGAATTAGACGCAAAGACATGTTTGCCCTGTGGGTGCAAGCGGGCCTGGCCGTTAAAGCCCAAAATGCCACTTCTCCCCAAGCTCCCGCCTCACCGCAAGCAAGGGTTAACCGCTGGTGCAATTTGATGATGTGGCAGCTGGATCGAGAAGGTCTAGTAGTGGAAGGCCCTATGGGCACCAATGAGCATCGTTTCATTGACGCCACCTGCCTACCTGCCGCCACCAGTGCGGCTAGTGGCTTTAAATTTGATCCAGCTGATCTGCGCGCGGCCCGTATGGAAGTAGCTAGGCGCTACGCCTACGGGCACGGCCCTGTAAGCGTAGCTGATCTGGCTCGTTGGACCGCTTTACCGGTAACTCAGGCCCGCCAAGCCCTAGAAGATGCAGTTAGTAACAACGAGCTAATTGTCCGCGTAAAAATCGAGGAAAATACATTTACTCCCGCTGCGCCACCTAAAGCTGTCAAAGAGTATAATCAGCTGTTATATATGCGCGCAGATTTACCTGATCTGTTAGCAGATAATCTATCCCAGGCCCGCAGGTTAATTTATTTACCCGCTTTTGATGAGCTGCATGTAGGCTACCGTAACCGCACCTGTCTTACTGATGAAGCAGGTGAAAAGCTTATTTGTCCTACCGCTAACGGTTTATTTAGGCCCTTAATTGTTAATAATGGCCGACTTATCGCGGTACGGCCGGCATCTAGAGGGGTTATCTGGTTAGACAAACCCACCCCTTACATGGACAAACGAGTAAATAAACTAGTCGACAATAGGTTAGAAAGTTTACAATAGGTCATAAGCTTGACCCCTTTCCCTAGGACTCCAAAATGTCAGCCCTTACTATTTTTCACACCGGCAGCGTTATCGTTGATGAAGCTTTGCTCTACCGTCGTCCCAGCGACCACCCGTTAGCTTGGACCCACCTGCTACGCGATGAGTCACGGTTAGTTGAGGTACCGGTATCGTGCTACCTGCTTGAGGGCCCCCATGGACGCTTGCTCATTGACACCGGCTGGCACCCAGATAACCGCACCAAACTAGGCCAAATAGCTAACCTACGTCAGCAATACTTAGCTAAAAGGGCAGTTTTACCGCAAGGCCAGGCTATTGACGAGCAGCTAGCGAAAATGGGTATTAGCCCTAAAGATCTTGACCTAGTGATGCTCTCACACCTGCACTGCGATCACGCTGATGGTTTGCGGCTAGTTAAAGACGCCCCCGGCATTATGGTCTCTAAAGCTGAGTGGTGCGCCGCCAAACGAGACCACCTACGCTACCTGCCCCACCAGTGGAAACATGTAGCTATCAACACCTATCCGTGGAACACCAAAATTGGTCCTTGGGATGCAGGATTTGACGTCTATGGGGATGGCTCCGTGGTTACAGTGGCCCTACCAGGTCACTCCTATGGGCTAACTGCCACCATTATTCGCTCTTCTAACATTTCCAGCTCCGACCCGGCCCGCTGGGTACCTAATGCTTCTGGCAACAGCGTCCACGACGGGCGCGAGTTCGTTTTGCTTACCTCCGACGCCGGCTATGGGCGCCCCTCCCTGGAAGAGGATCTACGCCCTGGCGTGGTTATTAAGGCCGGCTGGGCGCGCCGCTCCCTGGACTGGATTCGCCAGGTGTCTAAAGACCCGCGCTGCCTGCGCGTAATCGCCAGCCACGACCCTGAAATTATTCCTGGAACTATACAGCTCTAGCGCCACTTCAAACCTGCCGTAAAGCCCCAGTTTGACTGATTTAGTTGGCACTTTCTAGCGCGCCTTTAAGCACCCTAGCTTAATGTTTGTTCTGCCGGCCTAAGGCCGGCAGAACAAGTTTTTGTAAGGGTTTAAATTTTGTACAGATTCGCCAGGTTGCGGCCAATGCGGGCAGCCTGGTAACAGCTGACCCTATGGTTTAGGCGTCAATGCGCTCGCGGTCTACCTCATCAGCGCTGTCGATAATAAACTCGCGCCTAGGCGCCACACTTGAACCCATAAGGAGCTCAAAGGTGGATTCGGCCAGTTCCACCGCCGCCTCATCAGCTAGCGTGATTCGGCGCAGCATCCGGTGCTGGGGTTCCATAGTGGTTTCAGCCAACTGGTGGGCGTCCATTTCACCCAAACCCTTATAGCGTTGAGGTTCTTTAAAAGTGCGCCCCTGCTTTTCTAGCTTACCTAAAGTGTTAACCAACTCTTCATCAGAGTAGGTGTAGATAATTTCTTTCTTCTTACGTCCCTTAGCACTGACCTCAATGCGGTGCAGCGGCGGAACCGCCGCGTAAACTCGCCCCGCCTCAATCATGGGGCGCATATAGCGGAAGAACAGCGTCAGCAGCAGGGTGCGGATGTGAGCGCCGTCGACGTCAGCATCAGTCATCAAAATAACCTTGCCGTAACGGGCTGAGGAAATATCGAAGGTGCGTCCACTGCCAGCCCCTACCACCTGGATGATGGCGGCGCATTCAGCGTTATGCAGCATATCGGCGGCGGAAGCCTTTTGCACGTTAAGGATCTTGCCACGAATAGGCAGCAAAGCCTGGTTTTCGCTGTTGCGCGCATTTTTGGCGGTACCCAGCGCCGAGTCACCCTCAACGATAAACAGCTCGGATGTGGCCACGTCGTCGCTACGACAGTCAGCTAGTTTAGCGGGCAGGGTGGAAGTTTCCAGCGCAGTTTTACGGCGGGTAATTTCCTTATGCATCCGGGCACTGACGCGAGCACGCATCTCCCCCACAATTTTTTCTTGCAGGGCCCGCGCCTGGGCTTTAAGGTCACGCTTAGGACTGTTAAGCAGAGCGGTTAGCTCTTTTTCCACCACTGCGGCCACAATGGCTCGCACCGGGGCAGTGCCTAGAACTTCTTTAGTTTGCCCCTCAAACTGCGGCTCGGGCACGCGCACGGTAACCACTGCGGTCAGGCCAGCTAAAACGTCGTCTTTTTCAATTTTGCCGTCGCGCGAGTTTAGCTTTAAGGCGCGCGAATTGGCGCTGATCTGTTTGCGCATCACCTTAACTACGGCCTGCTCAAAGCCGGTTAGGTGGGTGCCGCCCAGGGGCGTAGCAATAATGTTTACAAAGGAACGCTCACAGGTGTCGTAGCCGATCCCCCAGCGTAGCGCCACATCCACCTGGCAGGTGCGCTCCACCTCTACCGGACGCAGATGCCCGCGCTCGTCAAGCTGCTGGACGGTCTCGTTATAGGTACCCTGGCCGGTGAGGCGGAAAGTATCGGTCACTGAGCCGTCTTTCGCCAGGTAGTCAACAAAGTCGGCGGTGCCCCCCAAGGCCAGGTAGGTTTGGGGACCGGCGGGTTTGCGGGCGTCAGCTGCGTCAGTTTCATTGTCGACGACGACGCTGGCTCGCTCATCGATTAGCCGCAGGCTCAGCCCGGGCACCAAAAACGAAGTTTGGCGCAGCCGCGAGGCTAAAGCGGCGCCGTCGTAGTCATTGGGGCTAGGGAAAATCTGCCGGTCAGCCCAGTAACGCACCCGCGTGCCGCTAACCCCACGCTTAACCTTACCCACAACCCGCAGTTCACTGGCCTCATCGAAGGCAGTAAAGGGGCTGTTGGGGCTCATGCCGCTTGAATCATCAAAGATTCCTGGCTCACCGCGCCTAAAACTCATGGCGTAGGTTTTGCCGCCGCGATCTACCTGCACATCCATGCGGGCAGACAGGGCGTTAACCACTGAGGCGCCCACCCCGTGCAAACCGCCGGCAGCGCCATAGAGGCCGCCGCCAAATTTACCGCCGGCATGCAACTTGGTGTAAACCAGCTCCACTCCGCTCAGCCCAGTGGAAGGCTCAGTATCTACCGGCACCCCACGTCCGTCGTCACGCACCTCAATTGAGCCATCTGTATGCACAAATACGTCAATATTTTTGGCGTAACCTTCAAGTGCCTCGTCAACGGCGTTATCTACTATTTCCCAAACGCAATGCATCAGTCCACGCTGATCGGTAGAACCGATATACATGCCTGGACGCTTGCGAACCGCTTCTAGGCCTTCTAAAACGGACAGATGACGAGCGGAGTAGGCAGGGGCTTCGGACACGTGTACAACCTATCTGATTGCGCCAATTAATGCATATTGCGGGTGTATCTGTGGGTGAACACACTGCGCCAACAGCAAAAATAGGGCTTTAGAAGGACAAAATCTTAAAAACCTATGTTGGTATTAAGTCATGAATGTTAGCAGCGTATTGAATCAGTCAGGTAGCCAGGCGGTTGAGCCGCTCAATGTGGCAGACCGCTGCGACCTTTGCGGGGCGCGCGCTTACATGCGCGCGGTACTAATGAACGGGCCGCTACTGTTTTGCGCCCACCACGGCAAGGCCAATTTGGAGGCGCTGCGCGCCCAAGCTTTGCGCATTGATGACTTCACCGACCAGCTCGACTGAGCCCCAACCATTGCTCGACTGAGCCCCAACCATTGACTGATCAACAACCAAAGTAAAGCGGCCCCCTAGCTAACAGCTAGGGGGCCACCGTTAACTCTGGTATCAGTCCAGGTAGTCGCGCAGCACCTGGCTGCGTGAGGGGTGGCGCAGCTTGCTCATGGTCTTAGATTCGATCTGGCGGATACGCTCACGGGTTACCCCGTAAACCTTACCGATCTCATCTAGGGTCTTGGGCTGGCCGTCGGTTAGGCCAAAGCGCATAGACACCACGCCGGCTTCACGCTCAGAGAGGGTATCAAGCACTGCGTGCAGCTGCTCTTGCAGCAGGGTGAATGATACGGCGTCTGCGGGCACAACCGCCTCGGAGTCCTCAATCAGGTCACCGAATTCGCTGTCGCCGTCTTCACCTAGCGGAGTGTGCAGCGAGATGGGTTCACGCCCATACTTTTGCACTTCAATGACCTTTTCTTCGGTCATGTCTAGCTCTACAGCCAGCTCAGCCGGGGTAGGTTCACGCCCTAGATCCTGCAGCATCTGGCGCTGCACGCGGGCCAGCTTGTTGATTACCTCAACCATGTGCACCGGGATACGGATGGTGCGGGCCTGATCGGCCATGGCGCGGGTAATAGCCTGACGGATCCACCAGGTGGCGTAGGTGGAGAACTTGTAGCCCTTCGTGTAGTCGAACTTCTCGACCGCTCGAATGAGGCCGAGGTTGCCCTCCTGGATCAGGTCGAGGAACAGCATGCCGCGGCCCGTGTAGCGCTTTGCGATGCTGACCACGAGGCGAAGGTTTGCCTCAATCAGCTTCTTCTTCGCCTTCTCATCGCCGGCCTGCTTTCTGCGCGCGAGTTCCATCTCCTCCTCGGCGGTGAGCAGCGGCACGGTGCCGATTTCTTTTAAGTACATCCGGACCGGATCTTCGGTGCCGACGCCTTCGAGGAGATCCACCGGGTTCAGATTGATTTCCTCGCCCTCAATCTTCTCGCCGTTTTCATCCTCTGCGTCGAGGTCGTCGTCGAGATCCAGGTCGAGATCGAGCATCGCATCGCCCTTGCCGCTGGTCTCGAGATCCTCCGGCGGCTCCTCCTCTTGGTGGTGCTGCACTTCGATATTATTGCCCTCGAGATAGCTGTAAATATGCTCAATGCCCTCGGGACTCAGATTATAGTCCTGGAAGTAGTCATTAATCTCATCGACATCCAGCTTGGAGTCCTTGTTCTTGGCCTGCTCGACCAGCTGCATGAGTCCGTGCAGGAGCTCCTGCTCCTGAATTTCCCGCTTCTCGGACTCTGCCTTCTTGCTCTTTGCGCTCTTCTTTTCCGTTTTCTTCTTCGCTTCCGCCATTTGGATTCATTCCTCCTGTTCTCGATGTCCTGAAGACACGAAATTACACATAGCCGTAAA
>CAJZDJ010000021.1 GCA_915063485.1 uncultured Actinomyces sp. | reverse complement strand
CTAGGACATCGCCCTCTCACGGCGGTAACACCGGTTCAAATCCGGTTGGGGGTACGGATACGCTCCACAAAAGCGTAGACACCGTTCCGCAAGGAGCAAAAGGCCCCCATCGTCTAGCGGCCTAGGACATCGCCCTCTCACGGCGGTAACACCGGTTCAAATCCGGTTGGGGGTACCACAAGCCCGGGTTTTGCCCGGGTTTTTTTGTAGTTAAGCGGCGTCTACTAACGCCGGTTCCTAAAGTTTAGGATGGTTTACGTGACCACTTTTGAAGCGCTAAAGCCCCCCGCCCCCGCTAATCCCGCAGCCCTACGCGTTTACCCCCTAGGTGGTCTAGGTGAGGTTGGCCGTAACATGACTGTCTTTGAAACCCAGGGGCAGCTTTTAATCGTTGACTGCGGCGTACTCTTCCCCGAAGAAGACCAGCCCGGTGTGGACCTGATCCTGCCCGACTTTGGCCCTATCGCCGACCGTCTCGACGACGTCCAGGCCCTAGTGCTCACCCACGGCCACGAAGACCACATCGGGGCCGTACCCTACCTACTAAAGCTACGCCCCGACATTGAACTAGTGGGCAGCGAACTAACCCTGGCCTTCGTAGAAGCCAAACTAAAAGAATTCCGTATCAACCCCAAGCTGCGCGTAGTATCCGAACACGAACGCGTACGCTACGGCGCCTTCGACATGGAATTCGTGGCCGTAAACCACTCCATCCCCGACGCCATGGCCGCCTTCATCCGCACCAAAGCCGGCACCGCCCTAATCACCGGCGACTTCAAAATGGACTCCCTGCCCATCGACGGGCGCATCACCGACCTGCGCTCCTTCGCCCGCTTTGGTGAAGAAGGCGTAGACCTATTCTGCGTAGACTCCACCAACGCTGAAGTACCCGGCATGGTGGCCCACGAACGTGAAATCGGCCCGGTACTAAACCGCGTCTTTGACGAATCCCAAGGCCAAATCGTGGTGGCTTCCTTCTCCTCCCACGTCCACCGTGTCCAGCAGGTGCTCGACGCCGCCGCCTTACATGACCGCAAAGTCGCCCTCATTGGCCGCTCCATGGTGCGCAACATGAAAATCGCCGCCGAACGCGGCTACCTAAACGTGCCCGAAGGCGTAATCGTAGACCAGCGCGAAATCAACAACTACCTACCCAGCCAGCGCGTACTAATGGCCACCGGCTCCCAGGGTGAACCCATGGCCGCCCTTAGCCGCATGGCCCACCGCGAACACCGCTGGATCACCCTAGACCCCGAAGACACGGTTATCTTCGCCTCCTCACTAATCCCGGGCAACGAAAACTCTGTTTTCCGCGTAATCAACCAGATCATGCGTCTAGGTGCGCGCGTAGTACACCAGGCCAACGCCCGCGTACACGTCTCCGGCCACGCCTCCAGTGAGGAACTGCTGCACGTATACAACATCGTCCAGCCACGCAACGTAATGCCTATCCACGGCGAAATCCGCCACATCGTGGCCAACGGTGCGCTCGCGGTAAAGACCGGGGTACCAGCCGAGAACGTAATGCTGTGCGAGGACGGCGACGTCGTCGACCTATATGAAGGAAAAGCCCAGGTGGTGGGCTCCTACCCATGCGACTACGTATACGTAGATGGCTCCAGCGTAGGTGAAATTGACGAAGACGAGCTAGCTGGGCGCCGCGTACTGGCAGAAGAAGGCTTTGTCTCAGTTTTTGCGGTCGTAGAGACCACAACCGGTACTATTCTGGCTGGACCGCATATTCAGGCCCGAGGCGTAGCAGAAGACGACTCTGTATTTGAGGAAGTTCTTCCTGACGTCACCAACGCGCTAGGTGACGCCCTAGACAGTGGCGTTAGCGACACTCACGGCCTACAGCAGGTTATGCGGCGCGCTTTAGGACGTTGGGTAGCTCGTAAGCTACGCCGCCGACCTATGATCGTGCCTGTAGTAATTAAAGCGTAAATAGGAAATTCACTAGTGACTGAACCCAAGAGCACCACCGCCCCGGCTAAGCTGATATCTCCGCTGCGGCGCAGAGTAGGCGCAGATACCCGCCGATGGATCGACTCTATGCCGACCATCATGGCGCGGCTGTTGCAGATAGCTGCGGTGTTATCGCTACTTGGGGGACTGGGGCTAAGGCGCTGGGATCTATATAAGCTGGTTGTTGAGCCTTTCTACTTTATTGGTATCCCGGTGGGCGCCTCCTTCCTGGGGGCGGTGCTGCTACTGATTTGGGCTGGGGCGGCCAGTAGGCGCAAACGACTGGCGCTTAACCTGGCCCTGACCTTGCAGTTCCTGTTCTTAACGGTGGGCTCACTGACGCTGGTATACCAGCAGTTCCCAGATGACCTGGAAGAGCGCACCCATGTAACTGTCACCCAGCACGGCCCAGACTGGCTCATGCTGGCCTGGGTGCTGGTGTGCATCCCGGTTATCGCGATTTTGTTGGCTGCCCGCCCAGCTTTCCCCGGCCGTATTGTGCGCGGCTCATGGTGGCGGGCGCTGCTGACCCTAGTGGTTGGTATGGCCTCCGTGATTGCCCTGGGCACGCTCCTGGTGGTGCCCGCGCACAGCCCCGACGGTAACGAATGGGCTATCCGCCACCGTATGCGCTGGGTAGCTTGGCGCACCCTAGGCCCAGAAATTGGTGGCATTGGGGGCGTTCCCGCCTATCAGGGGCCGGTGTGGCTGGGTACTTTGCTTTACCTGCTGGCCGCCCTGGTGGTGCTAATTAGCCTGACCGTGTTTTTGCGTTCAGCTAAGCGCACCCCGCGCGCCGGTGATGACCTGCGTGTGCGTGGTTTGCTGCTGGATTGGGAGGAAGACTCCCTGGGCTACTTCGCTACCCGCCGTGACCGTCTGACCGTGTTTTCTCCCGACGGTAAGGCTGCGGTTTCCTTTGGCCTGTCTACCGGTGTGGCCATGGCTGCCGGTGATCCGCTAGGTGACCCGGCCAGTTGGGATGACGCCATTAGTGCCTGGCTGGATGAATGTGGCGACTACGGTTGGGTGCCGGCAGTTATCTCCGCTGGTGAGAAGGGCGCGCGTGCCTACAAAAACTTTGGTTTCACCGTGCGCCGCATGGGGGATGAGTCCATTATTGAGGCCGCCAGTTTCTCGCTGCGGGGCCTGCCGCAGGTGGCTAAAGCGGTGCGGCGAGTACGTGCCAGTGGCGCCCATGTGGAAATTAGGCGCCTAGGCGACATTGCCCACGAGGAGCGCCGTCAGCTGCGCGATTTGGCTAATGCGTGGCGTAACGGGGAAGAGCGCGGCTTCTCTATGGCTCTAGATCGCACTCTCGACGACGTCGACGAGCGTGAGCTGGTGGTTACGGTCCAGGATCAAGATGATAAGACCGTGGCGCTACTGGCGTTTTGCCCCTGGGGTAAGCGCGGGGTGTCCCTGGACGTGATGCGCCGCAGCCCCAAGGCCCCCAACGGGGTAAACGAGGCTATGGTGGCGGCCCTACTAACCGACGGCGAACGCTACGGGGTTGACCGGGTTTCGCTGAACTTTGCTATGTTCCGTTCCGTATTTGTGGACGGCATGGCGGTGAACGCCTCCCTGGCGGCTAAAACTATGGCTCGGATCATGCGTTTTGCCTCGCACTTTTGGCAGCTGGAGCAGCTGTATGAATCTAACGCCAAATACAACCCCAGCTGGTACCCGCGTTACATGTGCTACGCCGACGGTACCCAAGCTGCCCGCGTGCTACTGGCAGCTGGCCGCCTAGAAGGTTTCATCCCTAACTTTGAGCGCTTTGGCCGCGCCCACGTGGATAACAGCGCCATTATGGGTAGCGAATATGCAGCTCTGGTGGCCCAGCAGGTTGAACGCCACATTCAAGCGCAAATCCCCACCCGGCGTCTGTCGGCTGAGGAACGTGAACGCGCGGTGGCCCTGGAGCGCACCCTGGAGGCCAAAATTGACCCCTATCCCACTGGGGTTAAGCGCGGTATGCCCCCGGCCCACGCCCTAGTGCAGCCGGTGTTCCGCCAGTTGGCGGCAGGTGAAGAATCTATTGTGCAACTGCGGGTTGAAGGCCGCGTGGGCCTAGAACGTGACCACGGTGGGCTTATCTTCGTTGACCTGGTAGAGGGCTATAAGCACATTCAGCTGCTCTTTGATGCCTCAGAAACCGGCGCCCAGCTGGAAAAGTGGCGTTCACTGATTAACCGTGGCGACATTGTGGTGGTTTCCGGCCTGGCTATGCGTACGCGCACCGGTGAGCCCTCAATCCTGGTGCAGGGCTGGCAGCTGCTAGCTAAAGCCCTCACCGCCCTGCCGCGCGCCCGGCGCGGCGGACACGGCAAGATCACCATCCCACTGGGGGCTAACGCCACCCGTACCCAGCAGTTACTGGCTGACGCTAACGCCATTGAGCTGATTGCCCAGCGCTCAGCCATTGTTACTTCCATCCGCCACACCCTGGGTGAGCAGGGCTATGTGGAGGTAGAAACCCCAATCTTGCAGCCGGTGCACGGTGGGGCTAACGCCCGCCCGTTCATCACCCACATGAACGCCTACTCCACTGATGTTTATCTGCGCATTGCCCCGGAGCTGTTCCTCAAGCGCCTGGCTGTGGCCGGCATGGGGGCTATTTTCGAAATTGGCCGCTCCTTCCGTAACGAGGGCGTGGACGCCACCCACAACCCTGAGTTCACCTCACTTGAGGCTTATGTGGCTCACGGCGACTACCACACCATGCGCCTGTTAACTCAGCGTATCTTCCAAGAGGCCGCCATTAAGGTGCACGGCGCCCCGGTGGTGCTGCGTGCGGTGGGCACGCCCGGAACTGAAGGGCTGCCGGTGCATTCAACCCGCTCAGGGGTTGATTATGTGGCCGTGGATATTTCCGGTGACTGGCCGGTGGTGAGCGTGCATGAAGCTATTTCTAAGGCCCTGGGCCAGGAAGTAACTGTAGATACCCCGCTAGAAAAGCTACTGGAACTAGCTGAAGCTAACGACATTGAGGTGCCCGTGGCAGCTGGCAGCGGTGACGTGATTGGCGCGCTCTACGATGAACTAGTTGAAGCCACCACCACCAAACCCACCTTCTACATTGATTTCCCGGTGGAAACCAGCCCGCTAACCCGTCAAAACCGCCGTGACCCGCGCCTAGCTGAGCGCTGGGACCTGGTGGCTTGGGGGATGGAGCTGGGCACGGCCTACACTGAGCTAACTGACCCCGGTGAGCAGCGTAAGCGTTTCACCGCTCAATCTTTACGCGCTGCCGCCGGCGATCCGGAAGCAATGAGTTTGGATGAAGACTTCTTGCGCACCTTGGAATTGGGTCTTGTTCCCACCGGTGGTTTAGGGCTGGGAGTCGATCGCGCAGTGATGTTGATCACCGGGGCGACGTCTATCCGTGACGTTATTGCCTTCCCCTACGCCCGCCCACGCTAAAAGTTGTCAAGCCCATAAAATCGTAAGATTTAAGGCTTTACAATCAACTTGACCCTGCCCCAAGTGTTGAAGAGAGACTATGAGCCAAACCGCACTTCCCCAGCGCCCTAACTGCCTGGTATCTACCGGATCAATCCTGATTGACCTACCTTTGAAAGTTGCTCGCTTTCCCAAGGCCGGTAGTGCGGTAACTGCACTCTCAAACGGCGCCAAGGTGGGTGGTGGCTACACCATCGCCCGCGCTACAGCCAGCCAGCAGGTTCCCGTGGCCCTGGCTTCAACCCTGGGTACCGGCCCCAACTCTGCACTAGTGCGTGCCTCCATGCTGCGCGACGGCGTCGATAACGTAGTTCAGGAGCTGGTAGGTGACATCGGCACCTGCACCACCCTGATTGAACCTGGCGGCCAACGCACCTTCATCACCACTGAAGGGGTTGAGAGTGAACCCCAGCTTGAGGATCTTGAAAAGCTGGAACTAGTGCCAGGAGATTACGTGCACGCCGCCGGCTATGACCTGGTGCACCGTCGTACACGTGAAGGCATAAGTCAGTGGCTTTCGGCTCTGCCCACTGGAGTACAGTTGGTGGTGGATTTTGGGCCGGCAGTGGTAGATATTGTGGACCAAATTTTGCTTAAAATCATGGCCCGCGCCGACATTATTACCGGCAACCGTCGAGAAATTGACCAGCTACGCTCCCGCCTGGGGGGAGTGGACCTAATGTATCGGGCCGCCCCTAACGCCATGTTCGTGCGCCGCATCGGCAGCGGCGGCTGTGAGCTACTGTTACCCGATCACGGCCAGGACACGCTGGTGAGCGGTTACCCAATGTCTGTTACAGATACCACTGGCGCTGGCGACACCCACACCGGGGTGCTCATCGCCAGTCTGCTACAGGGCTACTCGGTACTGCAAAGTGCTCGCCGCGCCAATGCGGCCGCCGCCCTAATGATCAGCCAACGCGAAGATAACCACGCCCCTACCGCAGAAGATATTAACCAATTACTGCGTGAAGCCGGCGACGTCGAATCTTTAGCGGCTATTTAAAAAATCTAGTTTTTAATACTGGGGTGTGTGTTTTACCCCTTGCATTTAGCTTTCGGCGTGCCTGTAAGCACGCCTGAGCTTGCGTCTATTAACGTCTAACTATCATGGCTAAGCGAAACTCTCCCTCTGCTGCTACCCCTGCCGCCTCGCGTTCACGGGGAGGTGCTTCGCGCCAAAATGCGCCCAGTGACGCTTCGCCCTACCGCCGCCTAGGCGGGGGATTTGCGCTGATTGCGCTAGGTGCCCTGCTTACTTTGCGTGAATGGCTGGGGATTTCTGGTAGCGCCGGCTCCCTACTACACCACCTGGTGGCTTTCCCCTTTGGGGCACTGTCTCTACTGGCGGCCCCCATGGTGATTTGGGGCGGGATCATGCTTATACGCGGCAAACCGCTGAGCCCAACCACCAGCCGTATTGCTTTAGCCGCGTTAGCTATCGCTTTTGCTATCGGCGCCCTAATCCAGATTTTTAACGGCAACCAGCCCTTTGACATCGACACCCTGGAACAAACCGGGGGAGTGTTCGGTTGGCTACTGGGCTACCCGCTAGCTAAATTATTTTCTGCCGTAGGCGCGGTAGTGGTGTTGCTGCTGCTGGTGGCGTTCTGCCTGCTGGTGGCTTCAGGGCGCACCGCTTTTGACGTGTGGGAGATGGTACGTGGCCAGGGCTTAGACGGTGGCTCTGCCGCCCCTCACGACGACGTCGCCAGCCGCGCCCTGGAGCGGATGCGTTCCGTTTTTGGTCGCGACAATACCCAAGATTCCCAGCAAACCGCCGTCATGGACAGCTACGACGCAGATGAGGCCTTCCGCAGCGCCATCGACAAGGAAGACCTACAAAACACGGCGGTTATCGACACCCTAGACGAGCCCAAAGCCCCACGCCGCCCCAGCATGGCGGCCAAGGCCCGCCAAAGCCGCCCCGGGCGCCGTCGTAATCAAGAACCAGATGTAACCAGCCCACGCGACATTGACGCGCCCTCTGAGGACGCCCCCACCCAGGCCACTGTGCCCATGAACACCGCCCAAACCGCTGAGCTGGGTGATCTGGGCCTGTACTCGCAGGCGGCGCGGCAAACCTCGGCGGCCACCGCCCCCACCGCAGCCACCGCACCGGTAGTTTCCACAGCCTCCAGTGTGGGCGCTGAACCTGAATTCTCCATGCAGCTACCCGACGGGGGTACCTACCACCTACCCGACATGAGTGATTTGGTGGCCGGACGCGAACATGCCACGCGCACCCCCGCCAACGACGCGGTGGTCCAGGCCCTGCAAGACGTATTCACCGAATTTAACGTGGACGCCAAGGTAACCGGCTACACGCGCGGCCCGCAGGTAACCCGCTACGAGATTCACCGTGGTCACGGTGTTAATGTTTCACGTATCACCGGCCTAGAAAAAAACATCGCTTACGCGGTGGCCAGCGACGAAATTCGGGTGCTCACCCCCATCCCCGGCAAGAGCGCCATCGGTATTGAAATCCCCAACGCAGACCGCGAAATGGTGACCCTGGGCGACGTGCTACGCAGCTCGGTGGCCCAAAACTCCACCCACCCGCTAACCGTGGGCCTGGGTAAGGACGTTGAGGGTAACTATGTGGTCACCAACCTGGCGAAAACCCCACACATGCTGGTAGCTGGGCAAACCGGTTCAGGTAAATCATCGTTTGTTAACTCCATGATCACCTCCATCATGATGCGCGCCACCCCTGAGGAAGTGCGCATGGTGCTGGTTGACCCCAAACGCGTGGAGCTAACCATTTATGAAGGCATTCCCCACCTGATCACCCCCATTATCACCAGCCCCAAGAAGGCTGCTGAGGCCCTGGAATGGGTGGTTAAGGAAATGGACGCCCGCTACGACGACCTGGCCTCCTTTGGGTATAAGCACATTGATGACTTCAACCGGGCAGTGCGCGCCGGCGAGGTACAGGCCCCGCCCGGTTCTCAGCGTCAGATCGCGCCCTACCCCTACCTGCTGGTGGTGGTAGATGAGTTGGCTGACCTGATGATGACCGCACCTAAAGACGTGGAAGCCTCAATTCAGCGCATCACCCAGCTGGCGCGTGCGGCCGGTATTCACCTGGTGCTGGCCACCCAGCGTCCAGTGGCGCAGGTAGTTACCGGTCTGATCAAGTCCAACGTGCCCTCACGTTTGGCTTTCGCCACCGCCTCACAGCTGGACTCGCGCGTAATTTTGGACCAAAACGGGGCTGAGTCGCTCACCGGCCAAGGTGACGCCCTCTACCTGGGCCCGGGTGCCTCCGCACCGATCCGTGTGCAGGGCAGCTGGGTTACTGAGAAGGAAATCCGCACCGTAGTTGAGCATGTTAAAGACCAGCTCCAGCCCAGCTACCGCGAGGACGTGATTGTCCCCGAAACTAAAAAACGCATTGAGGAAGAAATCGGTGACGACATGGACCTGCTGTTGCAGGCCGCCGAGCTGATTATCACCAGCCAGTTTGGCTCCACCTCAATGCTGCAACGCAAGCTGCGGGTAGGTTTCGCTAAGGCCGGGCGCCTAATGGACCTGCTCGAATCGCGTGAAGTGGTGGGCCCCTCCACCGGCTCTAAAGCCCGCGAAGTGCTGGTACCGCCCGAGCGCCTGGAAGAAACCCTGGCTTGGATTAAGGGCGAAGGTGACGCCCCCACCGACGACGACGCCGCCCCCGCCCCGGGTAGTGCCGAGGATCGCGGTGACGGCTTTGCGGCCCCCGGCGCGGTCAGCGCCGCCAGCGTCAGCTCCTATGGGGCTACCGGGGCGTTTGCACCCAACCGTTACGCCACAGACCCGGTAGGTAGCTCCGATCTGCCTGAGAGCGAATCCTGGGATGATGACTCAGACTCTGAAGATTCCGAGGATGCCTGGAGCCTAACCAATCGCGGCCCCTCCTGGTAAGTGCGCGGCGCGGCGCTAAGCGCATAGCGGTGCGCTAAACAGGCGCCGCGTTGTGCTGAAAGCGGCGCCAGGCGCGGGCATTTAGGCAATAAAAAAGCTGGCCTACGGGCCAGCTTTTTCATGCTTGCAGCAAAGCTTTAACGCGCCCGAGGCGGGCGGTAAACGCCGCAGCCCCGCGCCACCGTGCTTTAAGGGCGCAGCAGGGCTTTAAGGTCGATCTGCCCGGTGTAGAGGGCTTTACCCAGGATCACCCCGCATAAATTGGGGTGGTGGGCAGCCAAATCCTGTAAGGCAGCAATATCGCCCGCGCAGCTGACCCCACCTGAGGCGATCACCTGCGCACTAGTGGCGCCGCTAAGCGCCCCCAGCAGCGGCAAGTTAGGCCCCGATAGGGCCCCATCACGCACCCGGTCAGTAACCACATAGGTGCCAGCCCCGGCCTCATTAAGCGCCGCCAAAATTGGCTCTAGCGGCCCCACCGGCCCGCCCTGGCCGCGCGGATGCACCACATAGGCGGCCAAATCTGCGCTGGGCTGGGGGTGGGCGCCTGTCGGCTGGGCTGCGCCTGGCTGGGCCGCACCTGATGTTGCTGGGTTGGCGGGAGCCGCTGCGCTGGGCGCGGCGCTCGCGGCTGATACGTCCAGGCATACGTTTAGGTGCCTACCAAAGCGACCCACTAAAGCCGTGGTGGCAGCTAAATCTTTAAGCGCCCCGGCCCCTAGATTTACCCGCTTGGCGCCGGCTGCTAAAGCCCGCTCCACGTCGTCGGCGCTACTGACGCCCCCGGACCACTGCACGCTCACGCCTGGGTGTAGCCGCGCCAAATCGGCGATAACCTGCCCCAAAAGCGCCGCGTTAGAGCCACGCCCAAAGGCCGCATCCAGGTCAACCAGGTGAATCCAGTTAGCGCCCGCCTCCACCCAGCGCAGGCAAGCCTCCAGGGGAGACAGGCCCACGCCGGCGTCACCCCCAGCGTTAGTGCGGTGGGTGACGGCTAGGCCATTGGCGACGTCGACAGCAGGCAGCAGCCTAAGCGGACCTACAGCCACAGTTAGGCCTTGGTGGTGGCCGCGCACATGGAGGTGAAAAACTCACGCAGCTGAGCGCACAGCTCATCTAGGGGCTGGTTAACTCCCGGGGCGGTGGCCTGCAAAGCCGGGGCGCCTGAGCGCTCCTGGGCGGAGACAATCTCTTCAGTGCGGGCAGCAATCATGCGCACAATCGCCGAGCCAGTAATGGCCCCATCGGCGCCGGCCACAATCGCGGCGCGCACATGCTTGGGTTTGGAAATACCAAAACCTAGCAGCACCGGGGTGGAGTTGTGCTCGCGCAAGGTGGGCACAGCATTATTGAGCCCCTGAGTTTGGGCCTCATTCTCCACGCCGGTAACCCCCACGCGCGAAACGGCGTAAACATAGCCGCGTGCAGCCTCAGCTACCTGCGCTAGCGTCTCCTCACTGGCTGAAGGCGGGGCAATGTAGACACTGTCAACACCTACGGCCCTAGAGGCGGCAGAGAAAGGACGACCCTCGCGGATGGGCACATCCGGGATCAGTACCGAATCAACCCCGGCGCTGGCGCAGCGCTCATAGAAGGCCTCCAAGCCCATAGCGATCGGGATGTTGCTGTAAATCAGCAGGCCCATGGGCACCTGCGGGTGCTTGGCGCGCAGGCGGCCAATTAGGTCAAAACAGTCGGCAACGTTGATCCCACGCGCAAACACACGCAGGTGGGCTTCCTGGATAGCTACGCCGTCGGCAACCGGGTCAGAGAAAGGCAAACCTAGCTCTAAAGCGTCGGCGCCGGCAGCAATCAACTCGTCAATAATGCGTTCGCTGGCCTCCAAAGTGGGGTCGCCCAGCATCACGAAGGGCACCATGGCGCCCCGGTTTTGCTGCTCGCAGGTGGCAAACATGCTTTCGTAACGGCTCATTGATTTACTCCTTGCCCTTAGCGGCGAACGCGGCGTCTTGCTGGTGGGTGCGGTGGGTGCCGGTGCCCGCCTGGCCGTTAGCGACCAGGTCAGCGGCCCGTGAGACGGCGCCGTCGGTGGAGAAAGAGCCACCTAGACGCTCACGAATCTGGTCTAGATCCTTATCTCCGCGCCCCGACAGGCACACCAAAATGGTTTTCTCTTCATCCCCACCTTCACGGCGGTTTTGCTCAGCCAGTTTCAGGGCGTAAGCCAGGGCATGGGAGGATTCCATGGCGGGAATAATGCCCTCGTGGCGGCTAAGCAGCAAGAAAGCCTCAATAGCTTCCTCATCGGTGATACCCACATACTTGGCGCGGCCGCTTTGGGCCAGGTAGGCGTGCTGGGGGCCAACACCGGGGTAGTCCAGGCCGGCAGAAACCGAGTATGACTCCTCCACCTGGCCGTCATCGGTGCGCATCAGGAACGAACGCGCCCCATGCAGCACCCCAACCTTGCCCTCATTAATGGGGGCGCCGTGGTGGCTGGTGTCTAGGCCCTCACCGGCAGGCTCGACGCCGTACAGGGCCACTGCTTCGTCATCGATAAAGTCAGCAAACATGCCGATTGCGTTAGAGCCACCGCCCACGCAAGCCACCACCGCGTCAGGCAGGCGGCCAAGGCGCGCCAAAGTCTGGGCGCGGGCCTCAGTGGAAATAATACGGTGGAACTCGCGCACCATGGTGGGGAAGGGGTGCGGGCCGGCAGCCGTACCCAGCAGGTAGTGGCTGGTGGCGAAAGTGGCAGTCCAGTCACGCAGAGCCTCGTTGACGGCGTCCTTAAGGGTGCCGCTACCAGCGGTGACGGGCACAACCTTAGCCCCCATCAGCTCCATGCGCTCCACATTGGGGGCCTGACGCACCACGTCAGTGGCGCCCATGTAAATGGTGCATTCAAGCCCCAGCAGCGCACACACCATGGCGGTGGCGGTGCCATGCTGGCCAGCGCCAGTCTCAGCAATCACGCGGGTTTTACCCATGCGCTTAGCCAGCAGGGCCTGGCCCAGCACCTGGTTACCCTTGTGAGCGCCGCCATGCACCAGGTCTTCACGCTTAAGCAGGATGCGCGCGCCGCCACCTAGCGGCAGGTTACGCAGCTGCGTAACCGGGGTGGGGCGGCCCAGGTAGTTATGCAAAAGATCGTTGATCTCAGCGATGAAGCTCGGGTCATCTACCGCCTCAAGGAAAGCCTGCTCAAGCTGGTCCAGGGCAGGAATCAGCAGCTCAGGCACATATTGGCCACCGAACTCGCCAAAGTAGGGGCTGATACGGGTTTGCGCATCCGCGTCCAGGGTGCCCGCGCCAAGACGCTTAGAGGAGTAGGGCTGCCAGTCAATGGACTGGGCGTGGGCATCTAAACCAGCCGCGCCAGTAGTGGGCTGGCCGGCGGAAAGCTCCTGAGCGGCGGCTGCCGGGTCAGCAGCGCCAGAAAGGGCTGAACCCACCAGCACCGCATCCACGTAGGGGGCCAGCAGTTCGACGTCGGCACGCTCATGCACCCCAGACTCACCCACCAACACCACGCCACGCGGGGCCAGGGGCGCCAGGGCGGCAGTGCGGTGCAGGTCAGTTTCCAAGGTGCGCAGATCACGGTTGTTAATGCCGATAATGCGGGCGCCCAGGGCGGCGGCGCGCTCCATCTGCTCAGCCTCATCAACCTCAGTGAGCACATCCAAACCCAGCTGAGCGGCCAGGGCCGACAGCTGCAGGTAGGCCTGGTCATCTAGCACTGAGAGCATCAACAAGATGGCGTCAGCGCCGTGGTGGCGGGCAGCAATCACCTGGATGGGGTCAATGATGAAGTCCTTATCCAGCACCGGCTGGCGCACAGCCTCAGACACGGCGGTCACATCAGCCAGGTCACCGTTAAAACGGTCAGGTTCGGTCAGCACGCTGATGGCGGCGGCCACGGGCGCATAAGCCTGGGCCAAGGCGGCGGGGCTGTAACCGTCAGAGATGATTGTGCCCAGGGTGGGGCTGGCTGCCTTGCATTCCATGATCAGGGCCGGGCCGCCGGCGCGCGGATGCAGCTGGCCGTCCTCACCTAGGGTGCGGGTACGCAGGGCGGCCTCAAAAGAACGCTGTGAACGCGCCATGGTGGCGGCATTTAGGTGCCCATAGCGCTCGTAAAGCTCAGGTAGGCGGGCTTTGCGGGCCTCTACCAGCGAGTCTAGAACGGTGCCGGTTTGCCGTAGACGGTCGGCAATAGGTGTGCGTACTTGACGCTGACTCATCGATTTACCTCTCTTAAATACGGCCTGGGCACTTAGGCGCTTAGCTCACGTGCCTGCGTGACGATCTTATCTAGGTGGCTGGCTACCGTGCCGTTGGCGATGGCTTCCAGCGCGGTTTGCACACCCTGGGCCAGGGTGTTGGCCTTGCCGCTTACGTACAGTACGGCCCCGGCGCTGGCGGCGATGGCGTCGCGGTGGGCGGCCTGACCGGCGCCGTCGAACACGGCGCGAATTAGCTGGGCGTTAACGCTAGCGTCGCCACCAACCAGGTCAGCCACCGTGTAGGTGCCCAGGCCCAGCTGGGCGGGGGTTAGCTCATAGGCGGTGATTTCCGCCCCGCGTAGCTCACGCACCTGGGTGGGGCCGTGCAGGGCGATCTCGTCTAGGCCAGAGCCGTGCACCACTAGGGCGTGGTCTAGATTGGCGCTGGCCAGGGCGCTAGCCATGTCGTCTAGCAGGGCCGGGTTACCCACCCCAAGCACCTGGGCGCTGAGCGGGGCGGGGTTAACTAGCGGGCCGATCAGGTTGAAAACGGTGGGGTTTTTCAGGGCCGCGCGCACAGGTGCCACATAGCGCATTGCCGGGTGGTATTTCTGGGCGAACAGGAAGCAGAACCCGGTGCTTTCCAGCAGCTGCACGCTGGCCTGGGGGGATAGATCTAGCGGAATACCTAGGGTTTCTACCAGGTCGGCGGCGCCTGAACGGGAGGAGACGGCGCGGTTGCCGTGCTTAGCTACCTTCACCCCCAGGCTGGCGGCCACCAGCGCACTGGCGGTGGAGATGTTGATTGTGCCCGCACGGTCACCGCCGGTACCCACCACATCCACTAGGCCGCCCTGGCCCTTGGGGTAGGGGAAGTTCACGGCGGCGGCGCGGAAAGCCTGGGCGGCGGCGGCAATTTCAGCCGGGTTCTCACCGCGTGCGTGCAGGGCACCTAGGAAGGCGGCGATTTCAATCTCGTTAAACTCGCCGTTGGTGATGGCCGCAAATACTTCCACGGCTTGGCTTTGGCTTAGGACGACGCCGTTTAGCGCCTCACGTAGGGTGGCGGCGGCTTGGCTCATGGTTACTCCTTAAAAAATTGGTATTTAGCTTTTGGGGCGGGTGCTCAAGCCAGGGCGCTTGAGCACCCGGTTTAAGCGGCCGGCGTTTAGCTGGCGGCCGTTTACGCCTCTTGGGTTAAGAACGTGAACAGGGCACTGATCAAAGTGGGCCCGGCGGGGGTGAGGATAGATTCAGGGTGGAACTGCAAACCCACTGCCGGGGCGCTGGCGTGACGCAAGGCCATAACCACGTCGTCGCACGAATAAGCCAAAGAAACCAGCTGCGCGGGGAGCTCACGCGAGCCCAAAGAGTGGTAGCGGGCCACATCAATCCAGCCGTAAGGGGCCTGCTCGCCGCTGCGGGGCGCAATCACGCAGGGTGCCAGCGGGGCAAACTCGGCGCCAGCTTTAGTCACCAGCACCCGGTCGGTGCGCCCATGGGTGGGGCCCACCGGCGCCACCTGCCCGCCACAAGCCTCCACTAAAGCCTGGTAACCCAAGCAAATCCCCAGGGTGGGGATGCGCTGCTCAAGAGCGTAGGCGGTTAGCTCCATTAGGCACCCGGCTTCACGCGGGTGGCCCGGGCCGGGGGAGGTGATCAGCAGCGGACGCTGGCCCGCAGCCTTTTCAGCCTCGGTGGGCTCCAGGGCGGCGGTGAGCACAGACAGGGGGGTGGTGTTGCGGTAAACATCCACCTGGGCGCCGCGCGAAGTACACAAATCCACCAGGTTGTAGACGAATGAATCGCGGTTATCTAGGAAAACTACGCGCATGGCTCAGGCCTCCTTGCTAACTAGGTTGCGTTCAATACGCAGGGTTTTACCTTGGGCGGCGGCAATTGCACGCAGCACGTTAGAGGCCTTGTGGGCGGTCTCGTCAGCTTCACGCTGAGGCACGGAATCGCTGACCACGCCCGCGCCAGCCTGCACAATTGCCTTACCATTGCGCGCGAAGGCGGAGCGGATCACAATGCAGGTGTCGAGCTCGCCGTCGCCACGCAGATAACCCACCGCGCCGCCGTAAGAGCCGCGCCGGGTGCCCTCATATTGGCGGATCAATTCGGCTGCGCGCAGTTTGGGGGCGCCGGTGAGCGTGCCCATGGTCATGGAGGCGCGGAAAGCATCCAGCGGGTGCAGGTCACTGGCCAGCTGCCCGGTAACCTCGCTGACCAGGTGCATTACTCGCGAGTAGCGGTCTACACGCAGCAGCTGGGTGACTTTGCGCGTGCCCGGGGCGCTGATGCGGGCCACGTCGTTGCGGGCCAGGTCTACCAGCATCACGTGCTCGGCTACTTCCTTGGCATCGCTGCGTAGCTCCAGCTCCAGGCGGATGTCTAGCTCGTGGTCAATGCCCCCGTCGGGGGCGAAGCCGCGTGGGCGGGTGCCGGCGATGGGGCGGATGGCCACCTGGCCGGTTTTGGCGCTGTGTAGCAGTGAGGACTCGGGGGAGGCCCCAAAGAGTTCAAAGTCGTCGGTGGCGATATAGAACATGTAGGGGCTGGGGTCAGCGTCGTGCAGGTAGCGGTAGGTTTGCAGGGGTTGGGGGCAGTCGATCACAAAGCCACGGCTGGGCACCACCTGGTAGGCGTCACCAATGGCGATATGCTGCTGCATTTTGGCTACCAGCTCGCAAAAGTCCGCGTCGCTCATGGTGGGGTAGGCGGTAATGGTGTCCTCAGCTGCCTGTGCCGGGGCTGACGGCGCCGGGGTGGCCTGGGCTTCGGGGGTCGCCGCCTGCTGGGCCGACGCCGTCAGGGTGGTTTGCTGGGCCGGTGCGGCTTGCTCTGCTGGGGCCGATGGCGCCTGGGCTGCGGGGGTCGCCGCCTGCTGGGCCGACGGCGCCTGGGCGGGCAGCTCATTAATGGCCGCCTCTAGCGCATCCATCTGCGCACTTAACTGGGCGGCGTCGAGCGAGGCACCAACTAGCTGGCAGGAGCCGGTGGGGTGATCCACCACCAAAATGATGCGGGCGTTAAAGAACAGATAATCGGGGCAGGTGTTGGCGCCGTCGGCAACCGACGGCAGGGACTCGTAAGTGCCCAGATAATCAAAAGCCACCGCCCCGGCCACCAGCGGCAGATGCGGGTGCGCCACCACCTGATCAGTCAGGATCCGCAGCGGCTCCATGGTGGAGCGCTCACGCAGGCGGGCGTGCTCCTCAGCGCTATCTTCAGCCACGCTAGGCAGGTGCAAAACCAGCTCGCTGTCGCTTTGACGGGTGACGGCAGAGCTAAGTTCCTGGGCCACAGCCTTAAGCGCCTGGGGGCCGTCGGTAGTATCCAGAGCTTTAAGAGTGACGCTGTCGCCAGTGCAGGTGATCTGGGTGCTGGCCGCCAACACCGCAATGGTGGTCAGGTGCTGTTTGGAGGCAATATCGGCGCTTTCTAGCAGCACTGTGTTAGTGGGGCGAGAGCCGTCCTGGACAGTGTCAACCAAACCTAGCTGGGCTAGGTGGGCTAGTAGCGCGCCGCCGTCGGCATGGTATTTAACCGGGCGGGTGAAAACCGTTGGGGTATTAGCCATAACATTCCTTCTTGCCTGCGGCGAGCCGGAACGTAAAAGGCTCGCCGCGAGGGCGAGCCTTAAAACTTAAAACGCATCACGAAAGTGGCTCACCCGTTAAGGTAGCCACCACCAAGCACGGATCATGGATACGTTCTGCACGCGGTAAGCCTAGCATTCTTGACGCCCAGGTAAAAACCTAAGTTTGTCAGGATGCCCGTGGTGACGCTGAGCTGCGCCCGTGGTGACGATCAGATGGTGAGGCTGGCACTGTGCGCACGGTGATGCTGCGCTGCGCCCGTGGTGACGATCAGGGGGCGCGCACGGTGACGCTAGCTATGCGTACTGATGCGAACAGGCGTTAGCGCTGGTAGACGATGCCCTGCTTGACGCGGGCCACCACCTGCTCGGCGTCGTCGCCCAAAAGCAAGCGAATAATCTCAAAACCCAGCTCAGTTGCGGTGCCCATGCCACGCGAAGTGATCAAGTTAGCGTCACGCACCACCGCAGCCTCACTCATAAGCGCCCCACCTGCGGCAATAGCATCCATGAAGCCGGGGTTGGCGGTGGCGCGGCGGGCCTGCAGGGCGCCATGCTCAGCCAGGATAGAGGGGGCGGCGCAGATAGCGGCTAGGGGCTGGCCTGCGGCGCTACGACGGCGCACCTCGTCAGTGACCAGGGCGCTGGCACCCAAGTTCAGCGTGCCCGGCATACCGCCAGGTAGGAACATTAGAGCGTAGTCGGCGAGGTTAACCTGGCTGGCTAGGGCGTCACAGCGCAAGTGGATGCCGTGGGAGGAGGTGACCTCAAGCGAATCAGAGATGGACAGCAGGTCAGCGCCAATACCGGCGCGGAACAGCACATCCACCACCGCCAGGCACTCGACCTCTTCAAGCCCATCGGCCACCATCACGGCAACGCGCTTATCAGTTACCACACTTGCAGGGGTAGGCATGGGAGCCTTCTTTCTACCTAGAGATTATGCCTAATGTGCAGTCTAATACCTGATCAGCCCCGCAGCCTGGAGGCTGGCGGGGAGGCGGGCTGCAGTCTGACCGCCGACGGCGCGAGCGCGGCTGCCTCGCCCCGCAGCCTGGAGGCGGGGCATAGGGGAGGGGCGCGCTGGGGTGAGGGCGCGCTGCGGTTTTGTGGCTCTCTAGCAACGACGGCGCCAAAGGCGGCGATTTTGCTTATGCCAAAGAGCTGCGCGGGGCTATGATTGAGCTAATCGTTCAGTCCGCCTCTACTTCGGTAGAGAGTGGGCTGGATCTTTTTGAAGCCTTAAAGTAGCTATATCATGTGTTTACGATATATAGGCTGGAATACCTGCATTACTACCGTGGTAGCTTCAGATGAAGCGGTTGATCTTGCCCTGTTTCATCAAGAATCAGGTTGTCAGGTAGAGGCTTTTGCATAGCGCCTACGGCAAAAAATGTTTTCTGTCCGCCTGGCTGAATCGCAAAATTATCGTTAAGGGTGATGCGCACAAACTCGTCTCTATTCCGGACAAATTCAATAACTAATGGCGTATCTTTCTGATTAATAATGACAAATTCGTTCTTGCCAATTCTATCGATATGTACGTATTGCGATCCTGGACTTGTAATTCCTGAAGCTGATGATTCAGATTTACTGTCCCCTGTAATGTATTCAGGATGTATTATCTGGTTCTTGGATACACCAGTTCTATCATCCATAGCCTCAAGGTGCCGTTCTGCTAGATCTGCAAGTTTCTGCTTTTTTATGGCGTCAGCTTTTGCTTTTTTAGAGAAATGTGTCTGGTAGTAGGCAAACGCTCCACCAAACATGGACAGTACTGCCACAGTGGTTGATATGTTTGAATTCCAATCCATGGTTAAAAGCTCCTGATTGTAAAGAACTGGAAAGTGTCATTTAGTGAGTTTACGAAATTTTATCTATCGATCCGTACACTAAATTTATTAAGGCATGTAGATAGCACGCCTGCACTGCTTAGAATAGCCACGCAGACCTGGCTGATGTTAGGCGTTGGCTGGGATCTCCAGCTTGGGGAGAGAGGCTACTAGCTCCTGGGTTCGCATCGAGACTGTCACCAGGCGCTTGATCAGGTCCACGACCGCGTCGGGGCGGCCCTGCCCACGCAGGAAATCGTTCGGGTCGTTGACGATGCCCGATACCTTGTCCGTCTTCACATGGTAGCGGTTGAGGTCCTTGATGATGAGCGGACTTCTACCCCCCTGCTGTTGTCAAGGAGGGCCAGCATTTGCGAAGCTGAACACCTCAAAGTTCTGCTACTGAGATCGTTCAGCTGTCTGAAGAAGTGCATCAAAGTCTCTCAGGAAGCACTTCCCAAGTTCGCTATTCGCATCGATAACGAAGGTTGGTCTACTCTTAGGGCGGTCCTTGAGGTGAGAATA
The DNA here is from genome assembly GCA_915063485.1 of uncultured Actinomyces sp. GTDB lineage: Bacteria > Actinomycetota > Actinomycetes > Actinomycetales > Actinomycetaceae > Actinomyces. The sequence continues at coordinate 4,006 of CAJZDJ010000021.1, read as the reverse complement.
TGGAAAAAATACAATGCAGTGCCCTAGTCGGACCATTCCGTACTGTGGGATTTTTCTAACGTTGTATAATTCGACTGGCTTTCCTAGTGAGTGGAGCTCCTGAGATACTTTGTCATACTCACTCTCCAATTCTTTGTTTGTGACGCCGGACAAAGCACCCATCAGGAAGAGCGTGTTCTCATCATATGGGTTAGGGATAACGTAACGCATTCGGACCTGTCTAGTCTGAATTGCTTCCTTAATGGCATTTGCGTTTACTCGGAGCCATTCGTATCCTGCCCACCAGCAGACGTCGATTTCGTCAGCGTCAGCAATGTATTTACTCCAGGAGATTTCTTGTGCAAAATTTGTCGTGGTGTCTAAAATCCCCTGATTGGCTAATGTGTTGGAAAGTCCGGCATCTCGGAAAGCCTTATCGGTATGATGCTGAAGTTCTCTCAATAGTGCATTCTTGCCGAGTACTTCCCACGCAAAGCTGACGGTGAACGCGGCAAACAATGTGAGCAGCACCGTATCGGATAATTGATAGACTACGCCCCACACGTCGCCTCCAGCATTACCAAGGCGTAGCAGTAAGACAATGATGATGCAGATAAGAGCGAATGACGAGCACTTAAACGCTCCTGACCTCTCTGACCACCACCCCTGAAGCCATGTTATGATGCCGCTGTTTACCTTCTCTTTGGAATCGCCCATGATTATTTTCCTTCCGGGATTTCGAGGGGCGGGAGGGTTGACAGGAGCTCCTGGGTGCGCATCGAGACTGTCACCAGGCGCTTGATGAGGTCCACGACCGCGTCGGGGCGGCCCTGCTCGCGCAGGAAATCGTTCGGATCATTCACAATCCCAGAGGCTTTGTCTGTCTTCACATAATAACGGTCAATCACCCAATCCAATGGGCTGCGCCCCGAAATTATGTAGTGCTGAGCCTGCTCAGGGATGCCCACCAAAGTCACATACTCGTTGTACTCCAGGCGAGTGTAGTCCTTCTCTTTGCGTCCAAGCTTGGGGAAACGCATCTTACGAGTACCGATCCGATAGCGCTGCCAGGCATCCTCAGGCGCGTGCAGGCTCGCCTCCTCCTGCACCGACGGATACGGCTCCACCCGCTCGTAGTTCACGTGCAGGTCCGCCAGCTCACGGCCCACGCTTGCATACGTGTGGAAGCCCGTCGCACGAGGAATGTGCGGCAGCATCTTCTTCAAGTCATCCGCATAGCGCTCCCGATACTCCGGGTGATGCAGCAGCGCGTACACGTAGAAGAAAATGTCCTCCTTCGTGATCCCTGCATCCCCGTAGTGCTCGCGGTACGAGGCCAGGGTCGCGTCCGTGATGTTATCGACGCGGTGGTAGCCGTCCAGGATCACGGGGATCTGATCGCCGATCGGCCGCGAGAAATCCAGAGACGAGGCCGTGGCTTCCCCATCTGTCTGACTCTCCGGTGCGGTCGCCAGGTCAGCAAACAAGTCGAGCTCGCCGCCGGAGGTGGAGGAGAGTGGCTCCCAAGAGAACAGGGAGAACACCTGGGCCGTTGCAACGGTGCTTAGATCAGGAAGAAGAGCTGTTAGGAGGGAAGTGAATTCTTTTCGATAATCGGTTGATAGGGTGATGCACAGGTTGGAGTGCTTTGTTGTTGGGAATAGCTGCGGGAGCTGGTAGATCATGTCGTTCATTTCGCGCGCAAAGTAGACACTCTGGGTGCAGAAAGGACGGTAAACGCTCAAGCGGAGTGCGCCGTCGTCGAACAGATGATGCTTGCGGGCTGCGAGATCGCGCAGCAACTGACGATTCCAGTTGACACGTGTGGGATCAGTGTCGAGTGAGTCGACATTCGTTCCAGCGTCGACTTCATCGTTGTAGTTGTCGATCATGCGGCGCATGTTCGATGCTACAGCTTCTCGCGAGAAGTTGTAGCACCAGGCGTCGCGACTTGTTGCAAGTCCACGAGAGAACTGTCGGAATAGTGCGGGCGTTGATTCCTTGCCTTTCAGCGCCTTATTTCCGATTTCTTGGAAGGTAGCGAAGCGTTCGTCGCGGCTGCTGATCCAGTCGCCGTGCTGGTTCGGTGCGATGGAGCGGAATGCGTCTTCCCTGCTGATCCCTTCAATGGATCCGAAGGAGTTGATCTGGTCGAGCTTCTCCTGGCGCGTTGCGTAGTCCTTTGCTTCAGCGTAGAAGATTTCCGCAGTTCCGGTGTGCGCGGGATCCTTCACAAGGACGGTGATCGCGACGCCCGTGCGAGAGCCGGAGCCAAAGATCTTTCCGCCCTCGCGGCGGCTGCGCTCACCTGAGGTGCGCTGGTTCCCCTTCAGGTCGTAGATGAAGATCTGGGAGAATTCCTCCTGCAGCGACAGCCGCACGCCGTCGGCGGAGTTGCCATCCACGAAGGAGCTGTTGGAGACGAAGGCGATGATGCCGCGTTGACCGATGCGGTCCGAGGCCCAGCGCAGGGCGCGGAAGTAGGAGTCGTACAGGCTGTTCTTGTTCACGCCCGACGACCGGTCCGCATAGGTGTCTGCGATACGTGCGTCCAGGCGCGGATACGCCAGGTTCTGATTGTTGTCGTTCGCGCTGTTCTGGCCCGCCGAGTACGGCGGATTCATGACGATTACCGTGATCGCCGAATCCTTCTCCGCCTTCGCGCGCTCGTTGTTGGCGGCCAGGCCCTCGAAGTCCTCGGTGATCGTGCCATCGCCCTCGTGGAGCTGGAAGGTGTCCGTAAGTGTCATGCCCGGGAACTCCACGTAGCCCTCGTCCACGCCCTGCTCGGCGCGCACCTGGTGGTACACCTGCTCGATGTTGATCGATGCGATGTAGTAGGAGAGCAGCACGAACTCGTTCGCGAAGATCTCGTTCTTATACTTGTGCTCTAGGGCCTCGGGCGGGATGACCCCCAGCTGCAGCAGGCGTGCGACAAAGGTACCGGTCCCGGCGAAGGGCTCGATGATGGCCACGCCCGGATCCCCTAGGGTCTGGCCGAACGCCGTGCGCATTGCGTCGTCTGCGCTGCGGATGATGAAGTCGACGACCTCGACGGGCGTGAAGACGATGCCCAGGCGCTCGCTCATGTGCGGGAACGCCTGGGAGAAGAAGCGATCGTAGAGCGTGCGCATGATCTCCTGCTTGCCCGCCAGGGTGTGCACGGCCTCGATGCGCTCGACCATCGCCCGGTAGAAGGCATCTAGATCGCGGCGCTCGTTCTCGATCATCGAATGATCGGTGAGCATCTCAAGAATTGTGTTCATCGCGCGGCTCACCGGGTTCTGCTTTGAGAACGAATGATCCGGGAACATCGCGTCAAAGAGCGGCGCGGTGAGAATGTGCTGGGCCAGCATCTCCACCGCTGACTCGTTGTCGACGGCCGGGTTCAGGGTTGCGCGTAGCGCGTTCACGAACTCCTGGAACGCGTCCTGGCGCTGCGGATCCTCCAGCAGGTGATCGATGAGGTGAATGTAGCGCTCCGCGACCGTCGCGATGTCCTTGGACCAGTCCTCCCAGTACAGGGACGAGCCCACCTTCTTCACGATCCGGCCGAACACCGACTCCTTCCAATCCGACGGCAGCAGTGTCAGCTGACCCTGGATGCCCTGGGCTATCCCGTCCGCGCCGGACTCTGCCCCGGCCTCGTCCCCATCGGGCGCAGCGCCGCCGAGCGGATCGTCCTGCTTCTTCGCCTTCTCGAGGGAGACCTGCTCGACGATGATGTTCTCCGGCCCCTGGCCGTTGAGCTCCATCGAGTTGATCGCCGCGTCGAGGCGCTCGTCGTGGGCGCGCAGGGCCTTGAGGACCTGCCATACGACCTGGAAGCGCTTGTTGTCGTCCAGTGCGTGCTCCGGCGACATACCCGACGGCACAGCCACGGGCAAGATGATGTAGCCAAAGTCCTTGCCCTCCGCTCGGCGCATCACGCGGCCCACCGCCTGAATGACGTCCACCTGCGACTTGCGCGGTGACAGGAAGAGCACCGCGTCCAGCGTGGGTACGTCCACGCCCTCGCTCAGGCAGC
>CAJZDJ010000020.1 GCA_915063485.1 uncultured Actinomyces sp. | reverse complement strand
AGCTTAGCCATGGTGGACTGGCGCATGAACCAAGTGACTGCGGCGATAACTACGGCGATACCGATGTAAACCATCTGGCTGATTGAAAGGTTATTGGCTGGCTTGGGGCCGATCCCCTGAATGAAGTCCGTAACCGGCACCAGCATGATGTACAGGCTGCACGCCAAGATCACCAGGGCGCTGACGATCTTGTACAGGCGGGTGGATTTGCCATACAAAAGCGAGTTGAGGATGAAATAGACAACCCCTACCAGCAGCATCACGTCAATCGTCCAGGCGTACTGTCCAAGCTTGGCCATGCCCTGCCAAGACAGGTAATCAAGGGTGTAAACCCAGGTGAGGCCCAAGAACAGCAAGTAGTCAGGCGAAAGCAGCAGCCACCACATGATGGCCTTGTAGCTTCCCATCCCAAAATAGAGGAGAGCGGCTAGTCCAACTAGTGCCAGGATGATAGGTAATGCAGCCCACATATTTGTATGCTATCAGTTCGGCTAGCCAGGTAGCCTGCTTTTGTCTACAGATCTGCTTTACTCGCGTCTGCTTTGCCTGCAAAGTTGAGTCTGCCGTGATTGGCGGGGGCTGCTTGGCGGCAGTTACGTACAGTTTTTATAGGACGACGGCGGTGCCGGTTGCGATTGCGGCCAGCATGGCGTTGTCTGCCCCTGCCGTGAAGTAATCTACGTGCACGCCGACGACGGCGTTCGCGCCCATGGATTGGGCCCGGGTGCACATCTCGTTAACTGCGGTGCGTGAGGCGTTGGCGATTTCGTTTTCGTAGCCGCTTGCCCGGCCACCAAACACGTTGGACAGGCCAGCTGCAAAATCCTTAAACATGTTCACGCCCGCAATGGTCTCGCCAGAAACCATCCCGATGTACTGCTTAACCGGCATACCTTCGATGGTTGGGGTGGTGACTACCAGCATGATTCATTCCTTTGCTAGATAGAGTGTCTCGGCGCTTAGGCCGCTGTAGACCTTCAACCCTAGCAGCGTTCGCGGCGATCTTAAGGGCACTATCCAGTATCCAAATGCCCTGCTGGTGTTGTCCCGCACGGCCTAGAGGAACATGTTTTTTTGCTGCATAATATTCCTAGCGATCCTTAGGAGGGGTACTATGTCTAAAGATAAGACGCTTGAAACTGTGCAAAATGTGGCAGTGCAGCTTGCTCCAGTGTTATGGGATCTCTTCAGTGATGCACTTGCCTATGCGAGTATGCAGCTTTCAGATATAAATCATGGAAAGCATCCTGTATTGCGACCGTTGGTGGCGCGTGCTCGGTTACGTGATCTGCTTGAATCTTCCGGCAAACTTCCACGCGGCTGGCAAATTGGGGGACTGCCGCAGCGTATGGAGCAACTGCTCCTATGTACAGATGAGGTTCAAGTTAGATTCTTAAAAGAAAACGCCTTAGCGTTTCCTGGCGGAGTACCAGCAGCAGGAAAAAATGCAGCACGACGCGCGTTTTGGCAGCCATCGCTTTTTCAAGGTGGAGAAGAGGAGGAAGGGGCGCTCCCGCTTCTTAGGCTGTTGCTGTTGTGGGATTACTGCGTCCCTGGTAAAGCAGAGGAAGGCTTTACTTTGCGCTTAGTGCACACGATTGATGCGGGCGCATTTGGCTACAAAACTAAGATTGACGCAAGTATCCCATTGTTTGCAGAGGTGCAAGAGATCAGAGAACTGAACTTTGAAGAAGTCTCACAGGAAGAAAACTTCTTCGCTCAAATCGATGTTGAGGCAAATGAGGACAGTGACACGGCCAGCTGAACTTTATGGTGCTCGTTTAGAGGCCCTGTTGCATCTAGAGGGGATCACACAGACCGAGGTGGCAGCGCGCCTAGGAATGTCACAAGGTGCCGTTTCAAAGCTAATTAACGGAGTGAACCCGCTGTCTGCAGAGTTAGTTAATCGCTTAGCTCTAGAGTTTGGCGTGCCTCGCTCATTTTTCGCCCGCCCTACACGTGACTCAGACCGCGCTGCGGTGACCTTCCGTAAGAAGTCAACAACGCGCTCTGTTGAGGAACGCCGGGTTGGTGTGCTTAGCCAGTTAGCTAATGATCTGTGGCGTGAGGCCTCACAAAAATCTGGCTACTACCAATTTACGCCTCCGGATGTGCATGAACTGGATGTTGAAGATAGCGCTGTAATGCTGCGTGAAGTGGCAGGTTTACGCGCTGATGCCCCTGTACCTTCAGTGACCCGTATGGTTGAACGTATGGGGATAGCTGTTGTGGCTAATTTGGATCCACAACGCTCATATGGAACAGATATGGTTGGAATTTCTCGCCCTTCTGCTAGCGAGGATCGCCCTGTAATTGCCACTTTGGCACCCAAGCGTGGCGACGTTCAGCGCATGATCATTGCACACGAATTAGCGCATCTGCTCTATGACAATGATCTAAAGAACCCTCCAACTTCTCGTTCCCCGCAGGAACGCAGGGCCTTCGAGTTTGCTGGAGCTCTCCTTTTACCGGAGGGGCCTATGCGTGAAAGCGTAAATGAGCGCTCTACTCTGCCAGATTTATTGCGAGTTAAAGCCCGCTTTGGTACCTCGTTAATGGCAATTGTTACGCGTGCTCAGCGACTTCATTTAATCTCTGAAATGCGAGCAAAAAGCCTATATGGGCAGATCAATGCGCGCGGCTGGCGATATCAGGAACCCGTTGAGGTTTCTGTGGAACGTCCTACGCTCTTTGCGCAGGCGGCGGCGCGCGCTTGGCCTGGTTTTTCGCCCAGGCGAATCGCAGAAGCCACGGGTGTGCCCAGGGCGCTTATTTCTGCCTGGATTGGCCTCCCTGATAACTCTGCTGTTTATGAGGACGGGCAGGTAATTGATCTGGCAGCTCGCAGGTCGAAAAAGCTTGTAGTGTCGACGACGCACAGGGTTACGTCTACTTAAAAAGGAAGCTTGGTAGGTTCCCAAGTACGTAAGTCGACGGCGTCGAACCGGCAGCGGCGTCGTCGGGAAGAAAAACAAGGCCGCGCTAAACTGAGCCAAGCAGCCAAAGAAGGAGCGAATGTGGGCGCGCGGATGCGGAAAACCCTGCCGGAAGACATTGAACAGATCATCGCCTCGGGCGATGTTGAGGCGGTGGCGCGGGCCGTCAAAAACTGCCAGGTGGGGGCATATTTGCGCACAGACGCATACAAGCCGCAGCTCATGCATTTTCCTGCCAGCCAGGAAATAACAGAGTTTTTCCTGCAGCGCGGCGAGGATATCAACAGCCTAGACCGCTACCAGTGCACCCCCATCCACTGGCGCGTACGCGCTGGTCACACCGAGCAGGTACCGTTCCTGATTTCGCGCGGCGGCGACATTAACGCTCGCGACTATGCAGATCGCACCGCACTGTTTGCAGCTGTGGAGCGCCTGGCCAGCGACGACATAGAGCAGCTGATCAAATTGGGTGCAGATGTGCACGCCCAGGCGAACTCTGGGCTGTACGGCAACTACACGCTCACCGAATATGCGTTAGCTGGACGGCGTCTATTTGACGCACGCAAGCTGCTAGAAGTGATCCGAGTGCTGCTGGCACACGGGGCGCGCCCTGGCGGGAAGGAACAGGACTCGCTGCGAGGCATGGATGACCAGCGCTGCCGGCTAATCACCCATGGGCACAACGCAGACCCGGCAGTTTTTGAGGCAAACGTGGAGGCCCTGGCCCAGCTGTGCGAAATTTTCGAAGTTGAGCAGGCCGTGCCACACCAAGCCCTGCAGGCGGGGCAGCGAGTCGAAATTGACTGCTCACTTAAGGTTGAAGACCAGTTCCGGCAGCTGTGGGATTTGCTTGTGCCTAGCTCTGGGCGTGCGCGGTCTTTGCAAGGCGAGGTTGTCCGTATTGCGGGCCGCATTTCCCACGAGATTTACGACAATGGCGGCATCAATTGGGATCGCGGTTTTACTGCCCTGGCCAAGCGGTTTGGGCGGATTGTCACCTCTCAGGTGGGTTTAGCTGACGACGACGTCGCCCGGCTGGGTCAGGCCCTTGACTGCCTGAAAACTCGCGCAGTTGCTACTAACTATGCTGAAGCGATGCAGGCCAGTGACGTGCTCACGCAGCTGGCGGTTCGCTGGGTTGGGCTCAACCCAGTTTTGGTGGCTCTAGGCGCTCCCAGCGGCAGGCAGTAAGTGAAGCTAAGAATTTAGCGATTTGCATAGCTGATCGGTGATCTGGTGTAAGCAGACTATAAGGTGGCGTATATCGCAGATATTGATAATATGGTGCCATGGTTTCATATATTAAGAATACTATCTTTCGAGGGATTTTCGAATCTTTTAAATTTAATAATTTAGTAGAATATTGGCTACTTTTTTCTGGACTATGTGCACTACTTATTTCACTAGTAGTTTTTGGTTACGTTAAGATTGGCGAAAAGCGGTTGATCAATCATTATTTAGTTGACCAACTAACGGTATTTTGGGTGCTCGCTATTATCTGTGGTCTTAGCTTTGGGATGGGGCTACATCGCTTGCCTTTCCGTATTTTGGTGCTTGCCAATTTGTTGATAGAGTCAGTTTTTATTCTGTCCTGTATTATGGTGTATGATTTTCTTCCCTCTGGAGCTCCGGCTTTTTATGTCGGTGGAGACGTGACTGGCTTGTTTTCTAGTGCTGAAACATACTTTTTGTTTATCTTGGCCTGGTTTGGGTTGATAGTTAATATGGCTCTTATTGGTGACGAGTATACTGCGGAATGGGGGCGGAAATTTGTTGGAGGCCTGTTGATAGTAATCGGAATATTGTTGCCAGGTTTTATTGAATCCTATGGTCTTTTGTGGGCTTGTAAAAGCAATCATAAATGTTATCAGGCAAGAGCCTCCATTATTGATTATGAGATTTCTTTCCGTGAGTTGGCTATCTCCTGTGCGGCAGCTTTAGGAATAACATTCCTTGTTGGTTTTATGATTTCAAGATTTGTTTCCTGGGCGCAAAAATACTTTAGTTATGTTAATTCGCCCCTAAAGAGTGCAAGTAGTTCTGATTTGCCAGCAGCTTCGGGCGATAAAGACTTGCCTGCTGAAACAACCTCAGAAGCCATGTCACCTGCTAACAGTCGGGAACTGGTTACCTCACTGGAAAAACAACCCACAGCTGGAAAAACTTCTGCTGCACAGTGTCTAACCGCTGCGGCTGCGCTTAGTGTGGTTACTGTAGTCGGCGCTTCGTTTGGCAGGTGGATGGTCCGTCGTCATTGATGGCAAGGTGCCACAAACTTGGCGCCGAAAACTTGGTTCCCAAAAAAGCTGGTGGCAAAGCAGCACAAAAACTAAGCGCCTAGGCCAGGTGCTGCGGCGTCGTCGTTAACGAGTGCAGGCCTGGAGCTAGGCATAAAGCGGCAAAGTGACCGACGCGGATCAGTCCTCTACGCCAACAATCACGTTGGAAGCCTTGATAACCGCCACGGCCTCGGCGCCAACTTTCAGGCCTAGCTCCTCAATGGCGGCGTTGGTGATGGAAGAAGAAATTACCAGGCCAGGGGCGATTTCAATCTTGACGATACCGTTAACGGCACCCTCGGTGACCTCAACAACCTTGCCGGGGAACTGGTTGCGTGCAGACAGCTTCATTTTCTCTGCTCCTTTCGGTAAAAATACGTTAATCGCACACTATCACCGCTTTGAGCTGCACTTAAAGTAAATTTTCGGCTTAGGGCGGCGGGTGGGGCGGAGTATGGTTGGTGCAGGGCGGGCAAGCCGCACCAAATCCGGCAAATTGTGTAAGGTGAGGGAAGCCGCGCCAAACCGGCTAGTCGCGCCAAACCGGGCAAAAACGTAGTTGTGTTGGACTAGTTCAGCACGGTTGTACAGCCACCAGCTAGTTTTAAGGGCGACGTGGCACACTTAGCCCATGGAACGGACTGAACCGCTGAAGCTTCTGTTTGTTATCAACAACCTCTACACCCGTGGCAATGGCCTGTCCGCCTCTGCGCGGCGCACCGTCACCCTGCTGCGCGAACGCGGCCATGATGTGCGAGTGCTCAGCTCCGGCACCGCCGACCAAGCCCAGGCATGTAACTTCACCGCCCCGGAATTCACCCTGCCCGCCAGGCGTTTTCCGCTGGCCGACGCTATCATCTCAGCCCAGGGTTACGCCTTCGCTAAAACCAAGCCTAAGGTGATTAAACAAGCTGTGGCCTGGGCCGACGTCGTCCACCTGGAGGAGCCCTTCGGCTTGCAGGCCCGCACTGCCCACGCCGCTAAACACGCAGGTAAACCAGTGCTGGCCACCTACCACATCCACCCTGAAAACATCACCGCCACCATTCACCTAGACAGCGTCTGGCCGCTCAATGCGCTTTTGCTGACATCTTGGCGACGGCGCATCTACGCTTTGGCGCAGGTGGTGCAGTGCCCCTCGGACTCAGTACGTCAGCGCCTGCAGCGGTGGGGGCTGGGGGGCAAGCTAGTGACCATTTCTAACGGGGTGGGCCTGGCGCCGTCGAAACCGGAAGTAAGCGCAAAAACTGAGTGCAGTGAGCCCAGCGGGCGGCAAACTGAAGCTAAGCAAACTCCCGGGAAAGCGCAGCCAGAGGGCGAACAGGTTTACCGGCTGCTGGTGGTGGGACGTTTCTCGCGCGAAAAAGACCAAGCCACCATCCTCAAAGCCATGCGCCACAGCCGCTACGCCTCCCAAATCCAACTGGTTTTCGCCGGTCGCGGACCCACAGAAAAATCCTTACGACGCGCAGCTAGCCGCCTATTGCGCGATGGGGTACTAAAACACGCCCCCAGCTTTAACTTTTTCGACGCCGCCGGGTTGGATGCTCAAGCTGAGCAAGCCGACCTCTACATTCACGCAGCATTCATCGAAGTGGAAGGTCTCTCCTGTCTGGAAGTGCTACGCCACGGGGTGGTGCCGGTAATCGCGCACTCTCCACTTACGGCCACAAGCCAATTCGCTCTGGACTCCCACAGCCGCTTCAAGGCCCGCGATCCCAAAGCTCTGGCGCGCGCCATCGACTACTGGCTTAGCGATAATGAGCGCCGGCAAGCTGAGGCACAAAAATATTTACACATTGGCGCGCACTACGACATTAACGATTGTGTTAGTAGACTGGAGTTGGTTTACCGCAAACTGGCCTCTGGCAAAGCCAGTTAGCGAAGCATATTAGACAGCCAAAACGCTGTAGGCACTGAGCACTGTGAAAGAGTGTCGAGCGCCGCGAAAGTGTGGCTATGACTAAGGAGCGTGCCCGTGGGGCAAGTAGAAACAACTCAACGCGAAGAATTAAGGGACTGGCTGGGGCGGTTATCCTATATTCTGCGCAGCAGCGATCAGCTGCACCAAAAATTGGGATACGTCAGGAAGCAGTATAAGCAGCCTGACTATTGGCAGCCCTGGAAGCTAGCCCAATTTTTGGCTAACACCATTAAATACTCTGGATTTGCATTATTACTGCTTTTTGCTGTGGTTTCGATCTCGGCGGTATTTATAGCTGATGGCGGGCAGTTTAGTGCCGCTAAGCCGCTTGTAATTGTTGCTGTTCTAATTTTAATCTTGCTTTATTACGGGGTGTATAAGCTCGCGTATTTTGTGACAGAGCGAGTATTGGTTAAAAAATTAGGCTCTGACTCTGAAGCTCTTGAGCGGCAAGAGCGGATGCGTATTCGCGGTAAAGAACGCTTGGTTCTGCCGGTGGCGGTGGGGCACCTGGTGCCGTTCTTGCTGCTCTGGCTGATGTTGACGGCAGGCTCTGATAAGGAGTCCATCGTGGCTAACGAAACTCTGGTGCTGGCTATCGGGCTTTTGGTAAACCTGGTGGTTGGGGCGGTAGCTAGTGTGGTAACGTTGCTGGTGCACAACCGCAAGGTTGAGGCTCATAACATGGCTGAAACTGCTGGCGCTGAGGCTAGAAACATCCATAACCAGCGCGTTTATGACAGCGAAAAAGAGCTGGTGGATGAGATTAACACTCTAGTTGGGGAATTTACAGACACCTACCTGGGTAATTTCCCTGCCGCTTACTTAAGGCCCGGAGTGGTTGATTACATGTGGCAGCTAGTCACCAACCATCGTGCCTCCACGCTTGCAGAAGCGATCAACGTTTATGAAGCTGACGCACGTCAGCAGAAACTGGCTGATCAGCAGCGCGCGATCCTCGATCGCCAAAATCAGATTCTTGCGCAGCAACAGTATGCAAACACTGTGCTGGTAACAAACATGATCATGAACCACTAAAAAGGCTAGAAAAGCTAAGGTTCGTGTTGCGCACGGCGTTTAGGTTCCGACGCCGCCGTTTAAGTCTTGTTTCAGGCCCACGCCTGGAGCTTGAATGCCAGGTTTAACCGCTGGCAGGGGCTGGTTACGCCGCCCTGCCAGTGGTAGATTATGGCGTCAGTCACTGTGAAAGTGTTGATTATAGGAAAGGAATTTGGGCATGGGGGAGTCTGAGCAGCTAACTCAGCGCGAGGAGCTCAAAAACTGGTTGGGGCGCTTGTCCTATATCCTGCATCGTAGCGATGAGCTACACGAGAACCTCAATAGCATTCGCGGGCAATATCGTTACGCCGACTATTCGCAGATCTGGAAGCGACCCCAATTTATCGCCAATACGGCCCGCTGTGTTTCGTGGGTGTTCCTGGTACTCCTTGTGGTACTTTTTATTGCGGTTGCCAATGGAAGTCTTCTGGCGGCTATGTATATGCTTTTCACAATCGGGCCATGGACTATTGGTTTCTACATTGGCCTGCAAAAGCTTTTCCATCATGCATTCAGGAGAATCTTGGTAGCTAAACATGATGGCTCCACTAAGGGTGTCAAAGACTACTCGCGTTTGAAAGCTTGCGAAAAGGAACACTTTGTTTCGCTGGCAATTGTCTCGCACCTGGTGCCATTCTTGCTGGCCTGGACGCTGCTGGGTTTGTTAATTTACCTCGGGTCCAAAACCCCCACGACGTCCATGTTGATTACGCTACTGTTGTTTCTATTTGGCAACCTGGTTTTAGGTGTGCTGATCAGTACCATTATGCTCGTGGTGCATAATGCAAAAGTTAAGCGCCACAATGCCAGCGAAGATGCGGCCACTAACTCTCGCGAAGCCCATAATGAGCAGGTTCACGAGCGTGAAAAAGCGGTAGTAGATGAGATTAACTCCCTAGTAGGTGAATACCGGGATAACTACCAAGGTAAATTCCCGCCAGCCTATTTGCTGGCAAATGCCGTGGCCTACATGTGGCAGTTAGTTGATAACTATCGCGCTTCCACATTGCAAGAAGTCATCAATGTTTATGAAGGCGATATGCATCGCCAACGCATTGAAAATCAGAACCGAGCCATGCTTAACAACCAGCTACGCATGCTTAACAACCAAGAACGCATTATCGCTGAACAGCGATACACCCGCTGGGCAGTAACCAGTGAAATTGCGCGTAACCGACGCGCTTAGCTAAAGAACACCATAAGCGTAGCCTGTTGGGCTAGAGCGAAAGGTAAAATCACCCTATGCATCAACTAAATCCTGACGCAGCTAATCCAGTCTTATTGCAGGCTTTTGCCTGGGACTTAAACGCTGATGCCAGCCACTGGCGCCTGCTAGCTGACAACGCCCAGCTACTGGCAGACTCCGGGGTTACTTCAGCCTGGCTGCCGCCCGCCTATAAAGGACACACCGGCATAGAAGACGTCGGCTATGGGGTCTATGACCTCTACGACCTGGGAGAATTTGACCAAAAAGGCTCCATCCCCACCAAGTACGGCACCAAGGATGAGTACCTGGCCGCCGTCGACGCCCTGCACAGCGCCGGCATCTCAGTGGTGGCAGACATCGTACTCAACCACCGCATGGGCGCAGATGAGCTAGAGAACGTAAAAGCCATGCAGGTGGACCCCTATGACCGGCGTCGGATTATTGGCGGACCTGAAGACATCCAGGTGTGGACCCGTTTCACCTTCCCTGGGCGCGGCGGCAAATACTCCGACTTCATCTGGGACCACACCTGCTTTAAGGCCGTGGACTGGGATGATGCGCGTAAGCAAACCGGCCTGTGGCTCTTTGAAGGCAAGTCCTGGAGCCAGAACGTTGATGACGAGCTGGGTAACTATGACTACCTAATGGGCTGCGACGTGCATGTATCTGATCCCAAGGTGCATGAAGAGCTCGACACCTGGGGGCGCTGGTATGTGCAAACTACCGGCATTGACGGCCTGCGTCTAGACGCGCTTAAGCACGTGGGTGCCGATTTCTTCGCGCTGTGGCTGCCCAAGCTGCGCCAGCGGACCGGCAAGGCGCTGCCGGCGGTAGGGGAGTATTGGTCGCGGGATGTGAACGTGCTGCGTTCATACCTGGCTACTGTGCCCTACGTGAGTCTGTTTGATGTGCCTTTGCACTTTAAACTATTTTATGCATCATGCTCTAATGGTGAAGTTGATTTGGGTGCATTGTTTAATGACACTTTGGTGGCGACGGATCCTGAGCGCGCGGTTACCTTCGTGGAAAATCACGACACTCAGCCGGGGCAGTCGCTAGAGTCGCCGGTGCAGGCTTGGTTTAAACCCTCCGCTTACGCGCTGATTTTGCTGCGTGAACAGGGGATGCCTTGCGTGTTCTGGGGCGATCTGTTTGGCACTCCCGAAACGGGGGACCTGGCTGCGGTTACTGAGCTGCCGGTTTTGATGAATATCCGCCACTTCTTGGCGTACGGTCCCCAGCACGACTACTTCGACGACGCCGACGTGGTGGGCTTTACCCGTGAAGGTGACGACTACCGCCCCGCCTCGGGTGTGGCCGTGCTGTTCTCAGATCGCCGGGCCGGCACCAAGCGCATGTATGTAGGCCGGGCACACGCCGGCTCCTACTGGACATGCATGATTGGCAAGCAAGACACTGTCCAGGTGGACGAGGAAGGTTGGGCTACTTTCCCGGTCAGTGACGGGGGCCTGAGTGTTTATGTGCCCTCTGTGGCCCGTGAGCTGCTCGATTACGGCCAGGATAAGCTCACTCGCCCGCGTAATTAAGTGCCGACGGCGCAGTGCTGACGTCGCAGTGCGACGCCGCCTCTCGGTTAGGCTCTACGCCGCCCCCTCTGTTATGGGTTCGACGGCGCCCCCTACTGGCGCTCGACGGCGCAAGCTCCCGTTGGCCCTTGTGGCCAGCGGGAGTTAGCTAGCCCAGTAGCTTAGATCCTGACGTGCCCCGGAATCTAAAAAATCTGCAAGCAGCTCGTTGACCTGATCAAACTCGATCAAGAAGCCGTCGTGGCCGTGAGCAGAGTGAATCAGGGCGTAGCTGGCGTTGGGCACCAAACTAGCCATGCGCTTAACCTGGGCGGGGAAGAAAAGACGGTCACTGTCTACCGCAATACACAGCGTTTTAGCGGTGATCTTGCGCAGCGCTGAACGCAGCCCGCCGCGTTCACGCCCCACATTGTGGCTGATCATGGTGCGACACAGGGCCACATAAGAGCCCGCGTCGAAACGACGCACCAACTTTTCGCCGTGATAATCCAGGTAAGACTCCACCGCCAGGCGTCCGCCGGTTAGCGGATCCTCAGCGTTTTGCGGCAGGCGCCCAAAACGCTCATCGAGCTCATTGGGACAACGGTAGGTGGTGTGGGCGATCTGACGGGCTAGTGCCAGCCCCGCTACCGGGCCGACGGCGTCGTCGTAATAATCCCCGCCATTCCAGTGCGGATCAAGCTGCACCGCACGAATCTGAGTGTGGGCCCAAGCCGCCTGCTCAGCGGTAGTTTGCGCGCCTGAAGCAACCATAACCAGGCGCTCCACGCGCCCCGGATACATGGTGGCCCACTCGATAGCGCGGTGACCTCCGAGCGAGGCCCCCACAACCGTGTTCCAGCGTTCAATCCCCAACAGATCCGCCAGGCGAGCCTCTGCGCGTACCTGGTCGCGGGTGGAAATTACCGGGAAACGCGAGCCGTAAGGGGTGCCGTCCTGAGCAATAGAAGCCGGGCCGGTAGAGCCTTGACAGCCACCTAGCACGTTAATGGCAACCACAAAGTAGCGGTTAGTGTCGATAGCCAAATCCGGGCCCACCACCTGCGACCACCAACCGGCAGTAGCCTGACCAGGCTCAGCCTCACCAATAACATGGGCGTCGCCGGTGAGGGCATGCTCAATCAAAATGGCGTTGGAGCGGTCTTCGTTAAGCTCGCCCCAAGTCTCATAAGCGAGCGTAATTGCCGGCAAAATAGAGTCATTTTCGAGGCGCAAATCGCCCACATTAGCGAAGCTACGACAAGCACGTGGGTCGGTGATTTTCCAAGCGCCGGATACGGGGGCAGGCGGAAGCTGACGGTTGTGGTTCATGGGAATGCCTTCTAAATCTGGGCGCGCAGAGGCGCAAAATTACAGATGCGATAACGCTCGCCAAGGCACGCAGATGCGGCTCAGCGAGCGTTCGGCATTCGTCCCATGAGGGGTAGTAGAGGTAGGACGGCGAAACGAAGAGTAGGTAGCACAAAGCCAGGGCACATCAGCCCCTGGGTTGAGCTAGCTACTTGCGTCACAGTTATCTCCAATTACGTCCAATACCGCGTTAATTGTCTTAAGCATAACGCGAGTACGTCAAGGATGTAAGCTTGCAAAGTACGAAGGATCACTCTAGCGGCTAGCTGGCGAGTCTGTGGAGGTGGTGCCAGCAGTGGCTGAGGCAGTCTTGCGTTTGAGCAAGATGAACACTAGCGTTGCCGCAGCCAAAATAATTGCGATGATGACAATAATGCCTGCGGTTACTAGATCCTGGATGGTGTCAGCCTTAGCGGGACTTGATACAGGACTTGAGGTGGTTGCGCCAGGGAAGTAGCTGGCAGCCTCGCTATTTAGCTCTACAGTCCCTTGCACCACACCGTCTGGCATAGTGGCTTTCATGAGGTAGGTGACTCTGTCTTTGTCGACTTCTTTTTCTCTGTTGTATCCAGTTCCTGGAGCCCCGTTATCGGTAGTTAAGCCAAAAGTAACGGTGGATTTGACTGGTAGCTCTACCCTCATCCATTCTGCGGAGGGGGTAAAATCCGGATAATATTTTTTCAGGAATTCTAGAGAGTGCGAAGTTGGGTTTTCCAGACGGACCGAGTATAGGTTATTACCCTTAGGGGTTAGCTTGAATACCGCAGATTGGTTTGCCTTAAAATGCCCTTGGATTATGCAAATGCCTCCAGTGTCGCTACCGTATCCTTTAGTCGATGAATATAAGGCTTTATAGTTGCGATGTTTCTGAACGCAATTATCTTCAGTGACATGCTCTCCACTAACCCCTATGGTCTCGATAGTGCTGCCGTTGTCTAGTAACACATAGCTAAAATTTGGGGTTCGTGTGTGTTCAGAGGCGGTTGTGGGAGGCATTATGGCGGCTGTTACCCCTAGTAGCGCTATGGTCATGAGTGCACTAAATAAGCGGCGCATGAGTATCCTCGGTAAATATAGAAAAGTCGGCTATAGCAGCAGTATAGCTGCTATAGCCGAGTGTTAGTTACCTGCGGTGATGTCACCAGTCAAAGAAGCTATTATCATTGTCGCAACTGCTGTCGCTGCCACTATCGTAACTATTGTCATCGCTATAGTCGTAGTCGCCGCTGTCGCAGTCGTAACTATCGTCGTCGCTGCTGTTGTAGTCACCGCTGTCGCTATCGTAGCTGGTATCGTCGTCGCTAATGTCGTAGTAGTTGCTAACGTTGTCCGTGCCCGATAGCCAGCTCATGGGTGATGCATTAAACCTAGGCTGAGGTTTACGAGCTGAGTCTTTCGAATTTCCAGCTATCATAATTAAAAACATGCCTGTTGCAACGAAGACTATAATTACGGCAAGAGGTAGGAACCTAGAATCCATGTCTTGCTGTTCCTGGCTGTAGTCGGAATTATCGTAAGACTGGCTACTGTAACTATTATCGCTGGTCGAATCGTCGTAAGACGGATCTCCATAGGTGTCATTGTTAGGGTCGTCGTAGGAGTGATCGCTGTCGTAATTGTTGTAATAGCGGTTGTAGTAATTAGAACTGCCTGAACGAGAGCTAGAACGCCCCAACCAAGAGTTACGTCGTGAAGAAGAACCAGAACCGCTGGAATTAGAGCCCCCAGAACTTGAACGACGCGAGGAAGAGCCAGAACCGCTGGAACTTGAACGACGCGAGGAAGAACCAGAGGAACTGCGTCCGCTTGAACCTCCGCTGTTGCCTCCACGGCCTGCCGGGACCGCATTACGCCCCGTTGTGGCTGCGCCAGAAGTTGATTGGCTGCCGCTCACTGAGCTGCTTGAGATTGGGGTAATAGAACTGCGTACACCACTGGCGCCAGCGCTAGGCGCGCACAGGCATGCGGCTGCGATAGTGGCCAAAGCCAGTAAAGCATGTTTGCGAAGGTGCGTATTTAATTTAGTGGCAGAAAGAGGTGAAAACACGCTCACGGTTATTCCTGAGGTAGTGCTGATGTAGTTAAAACTAGTTCCTAATCAGAATAACCGTTGCTCTAGAGGTGGGCATCGGGGAATTATCCCCTTACCGCAATGATATTGCCTCAGATTTTTAGATGATTTCGGTTTCATCTTCCTTAACTAAGCAATACAGCCCTAATCCACCTACGGTAAGAAGCCCAAGAGCCTCAAGCTCATCTGTTGCTTTAGAGTCATTGTCATCAGAGTAGCTGCTGTAACTAGAGCCTACGTAACCTGAGTTGGAGTGTCCTTGCTCAGAAGAACCTGATCTGGAGTGCCCTGAGCTGTGCCCACCACTGTGGCCACCGCCGTGACCGCCACCGTGACCACCTCGTGTAGGGACCCTGTTATGACCAATAGCTGTGGTCGTAACAGAAGTTGGCTGGCTACTGCTTACTGAGCCGCTTGAAATTGAGCTGACAGCAGTGCGTACAACACTGGCACCAGCGCTAGGCGCGCACAGGCACACAGCTGCGGCAGTGGCCAAAGCTAAAAACGCATGCTTACGAAATTGCATATTTAAATATCTGTAGATATTTTCGTCCGAAAAATTATGGCTAGGCTTCGCTCATTGCTTTAAGCGTGCCACCCACTACTACTAAACCTACTAATACAGCCAATATGATTAAAGTCGTGCGCTTTGAAAATTCGATTCCTAGTCCCTCGCTGTCGTCATAGCGGTCGTAATTGTAGTAGTCGTCGTAGTCGTCATAGTAATAGTTGTTATAGTAATTGTTGCCGTAGCGGTTGTAGTAATTAGAGCTACCTGAGCGCGAGTTTGAATAACCTTGCGAGTTGGAATTGCCTGAGCGCGAGTTTGAATAACCCTGCGAGTTGGAATTGTCGGAGTAGTAGTTTGAGTACCCCTGAGATCCTGAGTTGCTTGAGTAAGGATCGGAATAGCCGCGTGAGCTGGAGCCGCCGGAATTAGACCCCGAGTAGCTCTGAGAACCGGAGTTACCAGAGTACCCCTGCGAACTAGAGCTGCCAGAGTTAGACCCCGAATATCCACGCGAGCTGGAATTTCCAGAGTAACTGCGCGAATTGGAACGCTTGGAGCTGGAGCTGGAGTTTGCGGAGCGAGAGCTCGAACGCCCAGAACTGGAACTGCGACGCGAAGCCCCTGAACTGGAACTTTTTGAGCTGCGACCTGAAGAACTTCTGGAGCTAGAGCGTCCAGAACTTGAACTTCCAGAGCGCGAGCCGCTAGAGCGAGAGCTTGAGCGCCCAGAACTGGAACTGCGACGTGAAGAAGAACTAGAGGAACTGCGTCCGCTTGAACCTCCGCTGCTGCTCCCACGGCGTGCCGGAGCCACGCTACGGCCAATTGCTGTGGTTAAGCTAGAACTTGACTGGCTACTGCTTACTGAGCTGCTTGAAATTGAGCTGACAGCAGTGCGTACAACGCTGGCGCCGGCGCTAGGCACACACAGGCACACGGCTGCAGCAGTGGCCAAAGCTAGCAAAGCGTGTTTGCGAAGCGGCTTATTTAATTTAGCTGCAGATATGGGCAAAAATGTGCTCACGGCTATTCCTGAGGTAGTAGTGATTTAGTTAGAGGTCGCGCCTGACCAGATAGCCAGGCTCAACCTAACTGTCAGTGGCTACACGCGCGGCGGGTAATTCGGGTAACCAGGCGACGGCATAACCGCTTTGGTTGCCTTGTTTTTACGCGCAATAAGAACCGCGCACAACACTGCAGCAATTACCCCAATCGCAACAACGGCTATCAACACATACATGACAGTGTTGTCTTTAGTGGAAGAAGTAGACTGTGCTGCGCTAGTAGTGAGTGTTGGTGTAGCAGACTCAGTTGTAGCATAGCTGCTTGCGCTAGGGGTAGGTGTTGGGGAGTCACCCCCATATACGCGGAAGTAGGTGGCGGCGGTAGCGTCTAGTTTTACGGTTCCCGAAGCCTCCACATTAGGGGTAGAGATAGCCCAGTCGTATTCGATGAAGGTGTTGTTAAGGATTGGACGCGTATAGTCATAGGTTTTGGTATCTAGACTAGAACCTTGCGGCAGGCTTAGCGTCACGTATTTAGTGGTAAGCGTGTAGTCTGGGAAATATTTTTTAGCCGTTTCCAGATACTGCACATCTAGGCTCTTAAAAGATAAAGAGTACTTATCGTCACCCAGCGGAGTTAACTTAATTGCTTGCGAGTCACTGGGTAAAATTTCCCGGGTGATGGTGCAGAAAGTCTGGTCTTGCTCCTGGCCATACTCAACTTGGAAAAGACTCGCAGTGTTAGTTTTAGTGCAGTTTTCTTTGGTTACACCAGAGCCGATCACCTGCACACCTTCTAGGGTGTAACCGTCAGGGAACAGCTTGTAAACGTAGGCGACGGTTAGCTCCGTATCTGCTGCAGATACGGCTGGCATAAAAACTGCACACGTGCCTAATAAGCTAAGTGCCATTAGCACATTGAGTATACGACGCATCATTGCTCATCCTCATTGAGTTACTACAAACAACTGTGAGTGCAGTATATTCTATTAACGGCGCAGGGCTGGCGGGTATTAAGTCTCAAATACTCCGCCAGCCCTGCTAGAACACTTTACTTAGTGTTCCAACCATAATCCTTGGGATCATAGTTTTGCCAACCATTATTCTGGTTGTAGTTATTGTTTTGGCCGTAACCATTTTGTGAGTAGCCGTTTTCATTGTAACTACCCGCGTTATAGCCATCTTGGCCGTATGAGTTGGGGGTGTAACCACCCTGGCCATAGCTGCTAGAGGCGTAACCGTTTTGACCATCATAACTGCCGGCGTCGTAGTTACCGGTGCCATAACCGCCCTGATCGTAACCAGTTTGTCCATAACCAGTTTGGCCGTAGCCGGTTTGGCCGTAGTTACCGGCAGAGTAATTTCCGTCAGAGTAGCCTCCCGCCGAATAGCCTCCGGGAGAGTAATCTCCCGCAGAATACCCACCCGCGTTATAGCCGCCATCAGGTGAATAACCATTAGGGTTATAGCCGCTCGGTCCGTTGCCGTAAGGGGTGTATTGCTCTGCCGCATAGGCGTTTTGGCGAGCACGCCTGATAATTACAAATACAAAAATGAGCACCACTGCCAATAATGCAAACATGATCATGGCTGTGCGAGCAGTCATGGTCGAGTTTGAGCTTCTGGGTCCGTAGTGGTTGTGGTGGTAGTAGCGGTAACGCGTGCGATTACCTGAGCGATAGCCTGAACGCCTGCGAGAAGAGCGGCTTCTGCTGCCCCGGCCCCTGCCGCCACCGCGACGGGCCTCAATGTTGGAACGCCCGGTTGAATTATCGACGCGTTCGCCTACCCCAGTAGGGAGCTCAGTTTCCCCAGTAGAGATCCCAGCCTCGCTCAACCCGTTAGCAACTAGTTGGCTAGAAGCTAACTGGGTTGAGCTGACTGCGGTGCTCGGGGCATCAGTGGAAGTGCGCGCGGCAGCTGCATCTGCGCTTGGAACGCAAAGACATGCGGCTGCTGCTACAGACAGTGCTAACAGCGCTTGTTTACGTAGCGGCTTGCGGCTTTTAGCTGCAGCTGCGCGCGCATTCATACTCACTTTGAATCCTGGTTTTAGTTGTTCTGGTTGAAGCGCGGGTACTGGCGAGTAGGAGCCAGGCCCTCATCTTGTCCCAGACGGATGGTGGGGTAGTAGTCCTCAGCGTCGCCACCTGCTGCCGGCGCGGCGTCGTAATCCTGCGGCTGGGCAGGGGTTACCTGCGGGGGCAGGACGACGTCGTCACCAGCTGAGCTGGAAGGAAGCGGTTGGGCGGGGCTTGCGGGCTGAGCCGGGTTGGTAGCAGCGGGCTGGCCAGCAAAGGGGCTGCCGGCCGCAGCAGACTGAGCTGAGGGAGCTGCCGCGTATCCCGCTGACGGAGCTGACGGGCTCGGGGACTGATAGCCGCCCTGGGCAGCGCCGTTTTGGGTAGGGCCACCCTGAGTAGCACTGGGCCCACCCTGGTAGCCGCCAGGTTGCGGGTAGCCAGGGGCTGCAGGAGCGCTAGGAGCTACCGGAGCAGAGCTGCCGGCCGGAGCGTTAGAACCGCCATAGTTAGGGCCGCCAGCAGGGCCGTTAGGGCCACCATAGTTAGGGCCGCCAGCAGGGCCGTTGGGGGCGCCATAGTTAGGGCCGCCAGCAGGGCCGTTAGGGGCGCCATAGCTGGGACCATTTACCGGACCATTGGGTCCGCCTACAGGGCCGTTGGGGCCGCCGTAGTTAGGGCCGCCAGGAGCCATGCCGCCGGCAGGGGCGCCGGGACCAGAGGGGCCGCCAAAGTTATTGGGGCCATAACCAGGGCCAGCCGGGCCGCCAAATCCACGGCCGTTAGGGCCAAAGCCGGTGCCGGGAGCACCCGGGTAGGGGCCGAAGTTAGCCTGATCGTTCTTCTTGCCGTTCTTCTTGACCACCAACACAGTGGCGATTACGCCGATAACCGCAATCACGGCCACAACAGCAGCAACGATGTAAAGCGTGGTGTTGTCGTCGTCAGAGCTGGAGCTAGAACTGCTGGAGGTCTGCGCAGTTGAGGTGGCGCTAGGTGCGGGGGTAGCACCTTTCTGGTCGCTGGTAGGCGAGTCGCTGGGGGTGGGGGAAGTGGTGGAATTGCTAGAACCGCCAGAGCCACTAGAGCCGCCGTTCAGATCGCCGATACCAAGATCGCCGTTGCTACTGGAGCCACCGCCACCGTTGGAGCCGCCGCCACCATTAGAACCGCTGATGTTGACGGTACCTGAAGCTTCAGGAATAGAACCGTCTTTTTGCCAAGCGTAGAGATCAGCGCTAGAGGTGCTTCCTGTTTCAGCTCCATCAGCCGTAACGTTCGATCCCTTGGGGACCCCGAGCATGGTTCCTGCTAGCTTGATATTCAAGCCGCTTTTGCTTTGTACGGTGGAGTTAAGAATGTTTGAATAGCCCTTAAACGTAAAGTCATAAGAGCTAGAAGTCTTATTGGTGATATAGACCCCGACAGGAGGTGCGCTAGTACTGTAGCTCTTGTAAATTAAACAGGTAGAGCCAGAGCCTGAGGATTTGGGCGAAAAGTTCGCCTGGTAGTCGCCGCTAGCCTGGCAATCAGATTTGGTTAGTGTTCCAGTTTTATCAGAGATCAGCATGCCCTGGTGGATGCTTCCCAACCTGTCCATTATGGTGAGGGCAATGCCATCATAACGGTCTGCCGCAGTTGCTGCAGGGGTAAGTAAGCAGGCAAGTATGAGTGCCAATACTCCTGTTAATGCTGACAATCTTGCGCGCATCTGTGTGTCCTCTTCTGTATGCCGCAGGTGCGGCTAGTAAAGCTGGACCCGGTCTTATAGATCTCTATATAGATCGGGCCCAGCTCTATCCTAGTGTCGTAGGGCTAAAAATATCTTGAGTTTTCTTGGGGGATAACTCCCCTTAGGGGTTTCCTTAGTGGTTTGTGCCGTTAGCGTTACCAGGTCCGTAAGGGGCCGACGGCGGCTGGTTGCCAGGGTTGTAAGGGGCCTGGTTGCTTGGCGCTGACGGGGCCGACGGCGGCTGGTAGGGCTGCGGTTGGCCTGAGGAGGGCTGGGGTTGGTAGCCGCCTGGATAACTGCCCTGAGGCGCGCCAAAACCTGTACCTGAAGCGCCTGCGGGGCGTGGTCCACCCATAGCACCTGCGCCCATGGCGGGGCCTGCGCCGGGTCCAGTTGGGCCAAAGCCTGCGCCAGGACCACCCGGACCACCGGGGTAAGCCCCTGGGTAAGGGCCGCGATAAGTGGGGCCAGTAGGCTGCTTCTTCTTGTTTACAAGCACAATTGCAGTGATTGCGCCGGCTGCGAGTACCACTACAGCAACGCCGATCCCAATGTACAAAGCAGTGTTGGAATCTGATTTGTTGCTGGCTAATGCGTTGGCAGTGGCGCTAGGAGTGGCTGATTCGCTGGTTGGGCTAGGGGTGGCTGACTCAGTGGTGGGTGTGGGTGTAGGCGTGGGCGATTCGCTTGTAGAAGGATCACTACCTCCAGTGATGTATTGTGCTGCAGAAGCATCTAAGGTAGTGGTCCCCTTGACATAAATATAGGTGCTGGCGTCATCCCACCTATAGATATCGTATTTGTCGTTGCTATCGTTTGTTGCCTTTTCTACTCCAGATGAGAAGGTAGTGCCTTTAGGCATGGCAAAGGTCATGCTTGTAAAGTTTAGCGTGTGGTCAGAAAGCAGGTTCTTAGCTTCTGATTTAAGCGAGTAAAAAGACAGGGCAGTGAAGTTAAAGGAGTACTTGTTATCTCCTAGGGGAGTTAACTTAATTGATAGCGCCCTATAAAGTTTTTCTGGCTTATATTCGTAGCCAACCGTGCAAGTACCCTCTTTTTCATCATAAAGTGGCTGATATGTTGAGGACTTGCACTCCTCGGCGCTGACGCCTGAAACAGAGACTGCCTCTAGGAATGTGCCGTCTGATTGCAGACCGGCTATATATTCTGCTTCTAGCTCTTGGGCAGCTGCGGTGGGTGCAATTGCGCCCGCGACAGTCAGCGTTAAGAGTGCCATTAATGCTGTCAGTTTGCGACGCATAATGTCCCCTCCTCGGATGATTGATTATTTAGAGCATAGCGCATAAGGCGCCTAGCTTTTAGACCTGTGGATAGTTTGAGCCTGATCCGTAAGGCGGCTGGCCTTGGCCGGGCTGATACGGTGGCTGAGGTGTCCCAGTTCCATTCTGGTACTGGCTACCAGTAGCTTGGTTGGCGTCCGGGTATGCGGGAGGGTTAAATGCTCCAGGAGCAGCGGTGCCTGGCATGCTGGGAACCATTGGGGCGCCCATGCCCGCAGCGCCTGAGTTAGGGTAGGAGCCGTAGTTGGGGGCGCTAGCCTGCTTTTTCTTGTTAATAACTACGACGGCGGCAATTGCGATCGCTGCAATTACTACTGCCGCAATGGTGATACCTACATACAAGCCGGTGTTGGAACCTGAATCCTTAGCCGAAGCTGCGGCGCTAGTGCTCTGAGTTGGCGCAGCTGAAGTAGCAGGGGTGGGGGTTGAAGATTCTGTTGTTGCGCTGGGAGTAGGCGTGGGTGAGGGAGTGCCAGCCGCTAAGTAGCCTGCCACAGAAGCATCGAGGGTGGTGGTGCCCGTTACTGACATTAACGGACTGTATTCGGTCCAGCGATAGGCGTCAGTATCGGTGTTGTCTAATTTTGTGGCATTACCTTTACCGTTGGTGATAACACTACCTACAGGTAGAGATAAAGTGATCTTGGTGATCTTGATGGTATCGCCTCGATACATATCGCTGGCAAGTGCCTCGTAGTCGCTGACAGAAAGAGTGCTGAACTCAAAGGAATAGCTGGTGCCGCCATTTGAGGTCAGCTTAAGTGTAAAAGCTTTGGTGATCCGCTCGCCTTTAAAAGACAGTCCAAGCAAACAAGCGTTACGTTTAGCGTCATAAACAGGCTTGTATTTCGTGGATTTGCAGCTTTCTTCAGTTACTCCCATAACGGCAATGAATTCCGTGATTGTGCCGTCGCTAGAAAGCTGGGTTACATATGATCCCTCGTATTCCTGTGCGGTAGCGGTAGGTGCGATCATACCGGCGCCTGCCAGCATTAAAAGCGCCATTAAAGCTGTCAATTTACGACGCATGTTATTTCCTTCCCTGGTAGTGACTATTTTGTTGCCTAGATACCGATACTTAGCTACGTGGATAATTCGGGCCACTGCTGTATGGCGGCCGCTCTCGACTTGTAGGAGCTTGTCCGTTATGGGGTGAGCTGGGATAGGGGTGTGGAGTATTAGGTCTACCAGGGGAAGAAAATTGAGGTTTAGCTGGCTTTTTGTGTCTCTTGGAAAGCAGAACAGTCGCCATGATCCCAATCGTGGCAACTAGGCCGCCCACAATCATGGCAAGCAAGAGACTGTTGTCGGCTTGCCTAGAGGTTTTCTTAACACTCAGTGCAGTAGGAACAGCTGAAACTGGGGGAGCCGACGAAGCCTTACCAGTGCGTTTAGTTAGGCCAGTGGTGGTCTCGTCGGTAGCAGACGGGGTGCTTTGTGGGCTTACGCCAGAGTTGATCGTAGGGGCGCCATCTGCTGAGGCGGCCAGTTCCATAGTCCCTGTTACGGTAGCTGCACCGGTGTCAGTGGTGCTCCCATTCCAAGTGTAGTAAGCATATTTATTATCTTTGCTTTCCACCGGAGAAAGTGTTTTAGTGGTGACTTTTGCTCTTAGCGGGATGGCGAGCACGGTCTTAGTAACGTTAAGATCGTTGACATTTATCTCAAGACCAGCCGCGATTTTAACGCGCATGGCAACTGAGTTTGGTATAAACATAAAATTGATATTATTTTTTGAACCGTTGGGGGTTCTTAACAGGGCTGCAAGGTATTCGTTCTCATCATAGTACTGATAGAACATACATTCGCTTTTACTACCTGATTGGCTGAAATCAGCAGTGTAATCATCAATATCGTCGCAATTGGAGTCATTGATAGTGCCGTCAGTGCTACTAAGAGATATTGCTTCGTAGGCAGTGCCGTCTTTTTCAAGAATATAGATAAGCTTGGCGGTGATGCTACCTGCGGCGACAGCACTAGGCGCGCATATGGCTCCAGCCATTAATGTGATAAAAGCTAGTGCGGTTACAAGTGCACGTTTCACTGCTTCTCCTTGAGTGTGTCGCTTAGGGGGAGCTGTCTTAACCGTATCAGGCTAGTAGTCAGGTTCCCTAGGTATGCCGGTTCCGGGGAGTTAGGTAGCCCGCTTGGGGCTGGTTGCCTGTGTAGCCTTAGTTTTCTCTTTGAATGATTGCAGTCGGCCTGGTTATTGGCCACCCTGGTTCTGCTGCATAGCAGATGGTGGACTTGGGTGAGGCTGGGACTCTGATGTTTGCGGGATTGGGTGGCTAGCTTGCTGTGGCTGCGGGCCGGAATGGGGTTGTCCGTTATAAACCCTGGTGGAGGCTGCAAAGTAGACGGTAGGAGTTGGTTCTTTACGTTTCTGCACTAGTAAAACGGTGGTTACTACACTCGTCAGGGCCACTACTGAAACCACACCTAGTACCACGTAAAGCGCAGTATTGGAGTCGCTGGACTTGTGGCTGACAGCTAGCACAGTAGTGTTATTGCCGGATGGCTTATCGTTGCTGACCCCGGTGTCTCCCGGGGCTGGGGCGATAGATGGAGTGATGGTAGTGCTAGAAAACGGTATGGTTCCTTTCAGTTCTGCAGTTGAATCAACAGCTGTGTTACCGTTCCAGGTGTAGTAGATGTTTTTGCTACCCTTGGCTACCTTTGGGGATAGTGTTTCTCTGGTGACAGTGGCATTTAAGGGTAGCGCAGCTACCGTATAAACCACGTTCAGGTCATTAGTTTTCTTTAATCCCAGAGCATATGCGACTTTGATTCGCATAGAAGCTGACAGGCTCATAAATGTGAACTCAAGCTTGTCGTCTACACGGTGTGTAGACCAGGCGTAGCTGTATTCATCCCTATCGTAGTGTTTGCGGAAAATGCATTCGTTTTTGCCACCTGACTGATTAAATTCCGCAGTGTATGTTTTGGTGTTTTTGCAGTTGGAAGAGTTTATGGTGTTATCTTTACTGTAGACGGCAGTTATTTCTTCACTACTGCCATTGTGGTTGAGTATGAACAATAATGTGGTTTCAATGTTCCCGGAAGCCGTGGCGGTGGGAGTGACAAGAGCTGCGCCAGCCAATGTGATAAAAGCTAGCGCTATTGCTAGTGCGTGTTTCACGGCTTCCTCCTTGAATGTGTTGTAAATACTAGGGGTGTTGGCCAGCCATTAAAATGGCTGGCCAACACTTTAGCCCTGGCAAGGGTCAGTTACGGTTTTGCGGGTAGTTTGGGTTAGCGCCATAAGGTGGCTGCCCTGCCTCGGGCTGGTTTTGCCTGGGCTGTGGCTGCGTGCCTGGCTGGGCCGGTCCAGCTTGAGACTGTGCCCCCGGTTGTCCCTGAGTAGGTTGAGGTTGCGGGCCAGGATAAGGCTGAGGGTTGAAGTTACCTTGCTGGGTAGGAGCTTGACCAGGGTAATTTTGGGGTTGTGTGGCTGGGTAACCCTGTGACTGCTGCGGGCCCCGATAGCCTTGCTGAGCCTGTGGGCCAGGGCGAGGACCGTTATAAGGCATAGTCGGGGAAAGCGGTGGATAGAACCCAGGTGCCGGGCTCGGGTTCTTACGCTTCTTCACCAGCACAACAGTGACCACAATTCCGATTACGGCAGCTACGCCCACAATCCCTAG